>NZ_JACTUZ010000040.1 GCF_014490445.1 Pseudoroseomonas ludipueritiae
CGCCCCCGCCGCGCGCGCCGTGGCATAGGTGACCCGCAACCCGGCCGGCGCGGCGCGGGAGCCGGCAGGCCCGCCCGGCTCGCCATAGAACATCACGTCCAGGTGGCAGGAGGGGCTCTGGTAGAGCCAGATCTCGGCATCCCCTTCCCGCCGCCGCAGGCGGGGCTCGCCCAGCAGGCGCCGCACCGTGGCGGGGGGCTGGCCCAGCAACTGCGCCGCCTGTGCCGGCAGGCCATTCAGGGCGGGCATGGTGGCGGCGCCGGCGGCCGTGGCCTGGCCATCCGCCGGCGGGGCGGAGAGCGGGCGCATGCCAGCCAGGTTGGCGCGGTAATTGGCCAGCACCTCATCCAGCACGGCCTGGCGGTCCAGGACAGGTTCCTGGGCGCAGGCGGCCAGCAGGCAGGCCAGCAGCAGGGATGAAAAGGGACGGGCGGGCATGGCGGCGGGGATAGCCTGCGCCGCGGCGGCGGAAAAGGGAGCGGGCCGAGCCATTCTGGCCCGGCCCATTCCGGCTTCAGCCCAGCTGGTCGGCGTCGCTGGCGGCCAGCGGCAGCGCGGGCCGCGGGCTGGCGGGCATCGCGTCGCCCAGCATTTCCATGCGGCCGGACACCTGGCCGCCTTCCTCCACCTGCAGGCGGCGGCAGCGGGCCACGCCCATCACCTTGCCGGAGGCGCGGATGGTCAGGTTGCCGCGCACCGTCAGCGTGCCGTCGAAGATGCCGGCGATCTCGGCGTCATCCACCTCGACCTCGCCCTTGAACACGCCGGAATGGCTGATCATCAGCTCGGCGGCCTGCAGCATCTGGCTTTCCACCGTGCCTTCCACCACCAGCCGCTCGGCATCCGTCACGGTGCCCTGCAGGCTGATGCCCTTGCCCACCACCATGGAGCGGCGCTCGATGGCCTGGGCCGGACGGGCGCTGCCACCGGGGGAGACGATGGGGCCGGTACCCGCCATCGGGGAAGGACGGGGCGGCATGCCCATGCCGGTCGGCTGGCCGGGCTTCGGCGGCAGGGTCATGGCAGGCTCCTTGGCGGGCGCGGGACGGAAGGGGGGAACGGCGAGATCCGGGTCGCGGGCCACCGGAACGGTGGTCGGCTCCGGCCCCTCCGGCAGGCCGGGCGATGCTCCCTGGGCGGGAGTGGGATCTTCGCGGCGGCGGCGAAAGACGGACATGGGCTCCCCCTCAGCTCGGCTGAATCAGCATGGTTCCGGCCGGCGGCACGGATCTGGGTTCTGCGGCCTGCAGGCTGCCGCGCTCCCTTGGGCTATCACGCGGCATGGCGGGGGGACAACCGGGGCTGGCCCCCTCCCAGTGTAATTTTTTCAGCCACTTCCTGCTTGGTGGCGCATCCGGCGGCGGGGCAACACTCCAGGTTGAAGCGCGGCGCCGACCCTTGCCGCAGCAGGCGCCGCATCGTGGCGGTGCGCCAGCCCCCCTGGCCCGCCGGCCGGGCGGCTGCTATCGCCGGGGCTCACCCGCGCAAGGTTCCTCCCATGGCAGCACCCACCCTCGACATCCTCGGCATCGGCAACGCCATCGTGGACGTGCTGGCACGGGCGGATGACGGCTTCCTGGCGCAGCACGGCATGGAGCGCGGCGCCATGAACCTGATCGATGCCGGGCGCGCCGAGGCGATCTACGCCGCCATGGGCCCGGGGCTGGAGAGCAGCGGCGGCTCCGCCGGCAATACCTGCGCGGTGGCGGCCGGGCTGGGCGCCCGGGTGGGCTTCCTGGGCAAGGTGGCCGATGACCTGCTGGGCCGCACCTTCGCGCATGACATCCGCGCCGCCGGCGTCGCCTTCCCCACCGCGCCGCTCTCCGGCGGGGCGCCCACCGCTCGCTGCCTGATCCTGGTCTCGCCCGATGGGCAGCGGACCATGAACACCTTTCTCGGCGCCTGCGTCGCCTTTGGCGAGGATGACGTGGACGAGGCCGCCGTTTCCGCCGCCGCCGTGACCTACATGGAAGGCTACCTCTTCGACCCGCCGGCGGCGCAGGCCGCCTTCCACCGCGCGGCCCGGGTGGCGCATGCGGCGGGGCGGCAGGTCTCCATGACCCTCTCCGACCCCTTTTGCGTCGGCCGCCACCGCGCCGCCTTCCGCGACTTCGTGGCCGGGCAGACCGACATCCTCTTCGCCAATGAGGCCGAGATCCTCTCCCTCTACGAGACCGACAGCTTCGAGCAGGCGATGGAACGCGCCCGCGCCGAGGTCGGCATCGCCGCCCTGACGCGCAGCGAGCATGGCAGCGTGATCGTCTCCGGCGACCAGACCATCACCGTCGCCGCCGAGCCGGCCAAGGTGGTGGACACCACCGGCGCCGGCGATGCCTATGCCGCCGGCTTCCTGGCGGCGTTGACGCGCGGCCTGCCGCTGGCCGAATGCGGCCGCTGGGGCTCCGTCGCGGCGGCCGAGGTGATCGGCCATTTCGGCGCCCGACCGCAGGCGGATCTGAACGCGCTGGTCGGCGCCGCCTGACGCCATGGCCCTGCCCCTCGCCGCGGGGGCGGATGCCTTCGCCGCCACCTTCGGCATGCTCGGCCTCGGCGCCCTGCTGCGCCGCACCCTGCTGCCGGACGACGCCGTTTGGGCCGGGCTGGAGAGGCTCGTCTTCTTTGTGCTGCTGCCGGCGCTGCTGATCAGCGCCATCGGCTCGCTGGACCTGGCCCGGCTGCCGCTGGGCGGCATGGCCATGGTGATCTGGGGCACGCTGGCCCTGGGCACGCTGGGCAGCATCGCCCTGGCGCGGGCGCTGGGGCATGGGCATGCGGCCATGACCTCGGTGCTGCAGGGCGGCATCCGCTACAACAACCTGCTGGCCTTCGCCACCGCCGGCGCGGTGCTGGGGCCGCCGGGCATCGCCATGGGCGGCATCGCCACCGGGTTGATCGTGCCCTTCGTGCAGGTGGTGATCACCGTGGCGCTGACGCTGGGGCGCGCCACCAGGCCAAGCCCTTTGCGCCTGCTGCGGCAGATCGCGCTCAACCCGCTGCTGCTGGCCTGCCTGGCCGGCTTCGCGCTGGCGCTGGCGGGCGGGGTGCCGCCGGGGGCCTCGGGCCTGCTGCGTGGGCTCTCCCAGGCCAGCCTCGCCACCGGGCTGCTCTGCGTCGGCGCGGCGCTGACGCCGGGGGCCCTGGCCGACCGCATGCCCACCCAGGCGCTGACCGCCGGCTTCAAGCTGCTGCTGATGCCTGCCATCGCCATGGGACTGGCGGTGCTGACGGGGCTGGAGCCGCTGGCCGCCGCCACCGCCATCCTCTTCATGGCGCAGCCCACCGCCTCCACCGCCTATGTGCAGGCACGGGCCATGGGCGGCGACGCGCCGCTGATGGCCGCCATGATCACCGGGCAGCATGTGCTGGCATTGGCCACCCTGCCGCTCTGGGCGCTGCTGCTGGCGGGCTGAAGCGCCGGAGGGCTGGCCGGCACGCTGGCGCGATGCCGCGGCGCGCCGCATGATGCGCGCCCAGCGCATGCCGCGGGGTGCATGCCAGCCGCAGAGGGTATCCGGTGATGTTGGGACGGCGCGACTTCGCCCTTGGTCTGGCCTCGGGGGCGCTCGTGGGCGCCGGCGGTGCCGCGATGGCGCAGGGCACCGCCTGGCCGGACCACCCGCCACGCTGGGTGGTCGGCTATCCGCCCGGCGGCCCCAGCGATACCTTCGCCCGGCTGATCGCCAGCTTCATGAGCCCGCGCCTCGGCTTCAACATGGTCGTGGAGAACCGCCCCGGCGGCGGCGCCGTGCTGGCCAGCGAGACCGTCGCCCGCAGCACGCCAGATGGCTATACGCTGCTGCATGCCGACAACGGCAACCTCGTCTACAACCCCGCGCTCTATGCCAGGCTGCCCTACGATCCGGACAAGGACCTGACCGGCGTCGGCTTCATCGGCCGCTTCCCGCTCTTCCTGGTGGTGCGGCCGGACAGCCCGGTGAAGACCCTGGCGGATTACATCGCGGCCTCGAAGCAGCGGGTGCCGACCTATGGCTCCCCCGCCGTCGCCTCCCCGCACCATCTCGCCATGGAGATGCTGAAGCGCCGCGCCGGCTTCGACGCGACGCATGTGCCCTATCGCGGCGGCCCGGCGGCCATGCAGGACCTGCTGTCCGGCATGATCGAGAGCGTGCTGATCGACTGCGCCACCGGCATCCCCTTTCTGCGCGAGGGCAAGGCGCGCGGCATCCTGGTGCTCTCCGAGGCGCGCTCCGCCCAGGCGCCGGATGTGCCGACCACGGGTGAACTCGGCATCCCCGATGCCATAGCCTTCGGCTGGCAGGCCATGTCCGCCCCCGCCGCCACGCCCCCGGCCGTGATCACCCGCCTGAACACCGAACTGAACGCCGCTGTGGCCGCGCCGGAGATGCAGGCCCGCATGGCCGGCCTCGGCATCGAAAGCACGCCCTGGACGCCCACGCAGTTCAACAGCTTCGTCGCCGCCGAGAATGCCCAATGGCGCCCGCTGATCCGCGAACTCGGCATCCGGCTGGATAGCTGAGCGCCGCCATGTTCGGCTTCCGGCGCCGCAGGCGGCCCGCCTTCGGCTTCGCCCGTGTCGCGGCCTGGAACACCAAGGTGCTGGGCGCCGTGCTGGCGCGGCAATGCTACGAGGCCGGCCTCGCCGGCCCCGATATCCCCCTGCCCGCCGAGCCGGAACATGTCGGCCTCGCCGGCTGCCTCTGCCGCCAGGCGGATCTCGAATCCCCTTGGCTGCACCACTGGTGCGGCGCGCTGGGCATGGTGCCCTTCTACCACCGCAAGGTCTGGGAAATGGCCTTCGTGGCCCAGGCCATCTGGGAAGCCGGGCTGCTGGCGCCCGGCAGGCGCGCGCTCGGCTTCGCCGTGGGGCGGGAAGCCCTGCCCGGCTTCCTGGCCGCCCAGGGGCTGGAGGTACTGGCCACCGACCTCGACCCCGCCGACCCCCGCGCCGCCCGCTGGATCAGCACCGGCCAGCATGCCCCGCAACCCTCCCTACCCTTCCGTGCCGTGGACATGACGCGCATCCCGCGCGACCTGCACGGGCAATTCGACCTCGTCTGGTCCGCCTGCGCCCTGGAACACCTGGGCAGCCTGCGCGCGGGCGAGGACTTCATCCTGGAAGCCATGCGCTGCCTGAAGCCAGGCGGCCTCGCCATCCACACCACGGAATTCGACCTGGACGCCGATGGCCCGCCCCTCTCGCGCGGCGGCACCGTGCTGTTCCAGGCGCGGCATATCGAAAAGCTCGGCCACCGGCTGGCCCGCGCCGGCCATCGCATGCGGCCGGTGGATTTCGACCCCGGCGCCGGGCTGCTGGACCAGTTCATCGACCAGCCGCCCTATGGCGCGGCCGCCGACCGCTGGCCGCTGTCCCAGCCGGCGGAAACGCCGCATCTGCGGGCGCTGGTGGAAGACCGCGTCGCCACCTCGATCGGGCTGATCATCGAGGCGAAGCACTGAAGGGTTTGCGGACGGCGGGATTCGAACCCGCACTCCCCTGAGGGAACCAGATTTTAAGTCTGCTGCGTCTACCGTTCCGCCACGTCCGCATCTGGTGGAAAGGGTTCTGCCATAAGCCGGGCCTGGGCCAAAGGGGCATCGAAGGCAGTGCCTTCGATCCCTCTGGACGCCCCGCCGGGGTGGAAAGTCCACCCCGGGCCCCGCTGCCAGTTCGAGATTGGGGCCTGAAGGGCGCTGCGCGGTGCCAGCCGCCAGCAATGGGAATCTGAAGGCCACGCAGGCTGAGGACGCAGTCGCCGGAGGTCATTGACCTCCGGCGCGACCACCGTGGCGCAAGGAAAAGCTGATGGCGGGGTCTGGGGTGACACTGTCACCCCAGCGGGGGTCCAGGGGGCGGCGCCCCCTGGCTTCACCCCACCGGCAGCCGCACCACGAAGCGCGCCCCGATCACCTTGCCGCTTTCGTCCCGCCGGTTCTCGGCGCTGATGCGCCCGCCCAGGCCCTCGACGATCTGCCGGCTGATGGACAGGCCCAGGCCGGAATGCTGGCCGAAGCTCTCGCCGGTCGGGCGCTCGGTGTAGAAGCGGTCGAAGATGCCTTCCAGCTTGGCCTCGGGGATGCCGGGGCCCTCGTCCTCGACCGTGAATTCCATCATGGCTCCGGTCTGCCGCGCCCGCACCCAGACCTTGCCCAGCTTGGGCGAGAAGCTGACCGCATTGCCCAGCAGGTTGCGGAAGACCTGCACCAGCCGCCCTTCCACGCCGCGCACCACCAGGGGCACGGGCGCGGCGTCCAGCACCATGGTCGGGTCCTCGTCCTCGTCGCGGGTGGTGTTGTGCAGGTCCACCAGGGCCGAGAGGATCGGCGCCACGTCCACCGGCTCCGACACCGTGCGGGAGAGTTCGGCATCGACGCGGGAGGAATCGGCGATGTCGCCGATCAGGCGGTCCATCCGCACCGCGTCCTCGGCAATAATGGAAAGCAGACGCTTCTGCTGGTCGGGCTTCTCGACGCGCAGCAGGGTCTCCAGCGCGGATCGCACGCTGGTCAGCGGGTTGCGCAGCTCATGCGCCACATCGGCGGCGAAGCGCTCGTTCTGGTCGATGCGGGCCCAGAGCGCGGTGGCGGAGGATTGCAGGTCCCGCGCCAGGATGCCGATCTCGTCCGTGCGGGCCAGCAGGGCGCTGGGTACGGAACCGGCGCGGCCCTTGCCCTGGCGCATGGCGGCGGCGGCGCCGGCCAGCGCCAGGATGGGCGAGGCGATGGTGCGGGAGAGATAGAGCGAGGCCGCCACCGTCAGCAGCAGCGCCAGGATGAACAGGCCGAGCACGGAGGTGCGGATTTCCAGCAGGCGCTGGTCCACTTCCCGCGCCTCGCGCGTCAGCAGCACGATGCCGATGCTCTGGCTGCCGCGCCGCGCGGGCTCGGCCACCGAGACCAGCAACCGGCCTTCCTTGGTGCGGCGGATATAGGGGCGGACGCCGCCTTCGAGGGCGAGGCGCAATTCCTCCCGCCGGTCCGGGCCGAGTTCGGGCTGCCAGTCGAAGGAAGGCGCGTCGGGCGCCACGTCCACGTAGATGTCGCCGTTGCGGCGGGCGCCAAACAGCGAGCGCGGCAGGATGGTCAGCAGCCGGTCGTAGAAGCGCCCGACGCCGCCGGCCAGCAACCCGCGCGTCTCGGGCGGGGTCAGGGGCTCGGTGATGATGGCGCCGCCCTGGCCTTCCCGCACGCGGCTGTCGGCCACCAGCAGGCCGGAGGTGTCGAAAAGCTTGGCCTGGGTATTGGCCGAAGGCTCCACCAGCCGGCGCAGCAGCGGGCGGGCGGTGTCGGGCACCAGCACCGCGCGGTCGTCCTGCAGCCGCACGGCGGCCTCGGCGATGCCGGCGGCATAGATGCGCGCCTGGGTGCGCAGGCTTTCCACCTCGGCGGCCAGCAGCCCGCTCTGGTACTGGTCCAGGTAGAGCAGCGAGGCCGCCAGCAGCGCCGGCGCCACCATGTTGACCAGCAGGATGCGGCGCAGCAGCGGCGAGACGCGCCGCCGCCCTTCCCGCGGGGCGCGGAGCTGTGGCAGGGCTGCGGGGGCGCCGCTGGCGTCTGGCATGGAGTCCTCAGGCTTCCTTGTAGCGGTAGCCGATGCCGTAGAGGGTCTCGATCATGTTGAAGTCGTCATCCACTTGGCGGAACTTCTTGCGCACCCGCTTCACATGGCTGTCGATGGTGCGGTCGTCCACATAGATATTCTCGCCATAGGCGGCGTCGATCAGCTGGTCGCGGTTCTTCACCATGCCGGGACGCTGCGCCAGAGCCTTGACCAGCAGGAACTCCGTGACGGTGAGCTGCACCTGCTGGCCCTTCCAGGTGCAGGTATGCTTGGTCTCGTCCAGCACCAGCTCGCCGCGGGAGATCACGCCGGTGGGCGGCGCGCCGGAGCCCTCGGCCCGGCCGGCCTCGTTGCGGCGCAGCAGGGCGCGGATGCGCTCCAGCAGCAGGCGCTGGGAGAAGGGCTTGGTGATATAGTCGTCGGCGCCGAGGCGCAGGCCCATCAGCTGGTCCAGCTCCTCGTCCTTGGACGTCAGGAAGATCACCGGCAGCGAGGAACGCTGGCGCAGGCGCTGCAGCAGTTCCATGCCATCCATGCGGGGCATCTTGATATCCAGCACCGCGAGGTCCACGGGCCGTGCCAGCAGACCCTGCAGCGCGCTTTCCCCATCCGTGTAGGTGCGCACCTGGAAGCCCTCGGCCTCGAGCGTCATGGAGACGGAGGTGAGGATGTTGCGGTCGTCATCGACCAGGGCAATGGTGGCGGGCATCGTTCCCCCAAGAGAATGTGATCGTCAGGGCATCCGGGCCTCTGCAGGCCGATATGGGGGCCGATTGTGGCGCGAGCCGGGCCGGATACCGGATAGAACGCGGCATAAGGCAGTTTGGCACGCGACGGAACCGCGCATGGCGCCGTGGTTGTATGATGATATGACTTTAACACATACGTTGACGGGCTTCATGCCGCCGCCTTAGCGTCGGCCCGATGTCGTCCAGGTGAGAGATGGATCGGCCTCAACCCTGTGGCTACTGCCCCGGCGGACCCCCGCCGGAGGATAAGCGCCTGATGGAGACAATCGCGCCTATGACCGCGAACACCGCCGCCCTTGCCGGCACCGGCGTCAACACCACCGCCGATATTCATGCCAACCTGACGGCCCCCGGCCTCTACGCCCATGCGCTGCGCCGCGGTGAGGGCCGCCTGTCCGCCGATGGCGCCTTCATCGGCGTGACCGGCGTGCATACCGGCCGCTCCGTCGCCGACAAGTTCGTGGCCGATGACCCCGAGGCCACCCAGGAAATCTGGTGGGGCAAGGTCAACCGGAAGCTCGAGCCCGCCAAGTTCGACGCCTTCACCGCCGATGTGCGCGCCTGGCTGGGCTCCCAGAAGGAACTCTTCACCGAGGACCTTTATGCCGGCGCCGATCCCGAGCACCGCATCAAGGTCCGGCTGGTGACCACCAATGCCTGGCACGCGCTGTTCGCCCGCAACATGTTCATCCGCCCGCCGGTGGAAGAGCTGGCCGGCTTCGAGCCGGACTACGTGATCCTGCACGCGCCGGAAATGGAAGCGAAGCCCGAGCATGGCGGCCGCGCCGGCTCCACCACGCTGATCGCGCTCTCCTTCGCCAAGAAGATCATCGCCATCGCCGGCACCAGCTATGCGGGCGAGATCAAGAAGTCGATCTTCACGGTCATGAACTGGCTGCTGCCCGCCAAGGGCGTGCTGCCGATGCACTGCTCCGCCAATGTGGGCAAGGACGGCGACACCGCGCTGTTCTTCGGCCTCTCCGGCACCGGCAAGACCACCCTCTCCTCCGACCCCGAGCGCGCGCTGATCGGCGACGACGAGCACGGCTGGTCCGACAAGGGCGTCTTCAACTTCGAGGGCGGCTGCTACGCCAAGGTCATCAAGCTCTCCCAGGAAGCCGAGCCGCAGATCTGGAACGCCTCCCACCGCTTCGGCGTGGTGCTGGAGAACGTCATCGCCGATGAGCGCGGCAACCTCGACCTCAACGACGGCTCGCTGACCGAGAACACCCGCTCCTGCTACCCGATCGAGTTCATCCCCGGCACGGCGCCGGGCGGCATGGCCGGGCTGCCGAAGAACGTGGTGATGCTGACCGCCGATGCCTTCGGCGTGCTGCCGCCGATCGCCAAGCTGACCCCGGCGCAGGCGATGTACCACTTCCTCTCCGGCTACACCGCCAAGGTGGCGGGCACCGAGAAGGGCCTGGGCAAGGAGCCGCAGGCGACCTTCTCCACCTGCTTCGGCGCCCCCTTCCTGCCGCGCCACCCTGAGGTCTATGGCAAGATGCTGGCCGAGCTGATCGGCAAGCACGGCGCCCAGGTTTGGCTGGTGAACACGGGCTGGACCGGCGGCGCCTATGGCACCGGCCACCGCATGTCCATCAAGCACACCCGCGCCCTGCTGCGCGCGGCGCTGGATGGCAGCCTGGCCAATGCCGAATTCGCCACCGATCCGTTCTTCGGCCTCGCCGTGCCGCAGAACGTGCCGGGCGTGCCGACCGAGGTGCTGAACCCGCGCGAGTCCTGGGCCGACAAGGAAGCCTATGACAAGACGGCCAAGCACCTCGTCTCCCTGTTCGAGAAGAACTTCGAGACCTTCGCCAGCGGCGCGAGCGAGGACGTGAAGAAGGCGGCGCTGCGCAGCGCGGCCTGATCTCGCCGGACAAGGCCAGGGGCCCTGCCCCTGGACCCTGCTGGGGTGGCCGTGCCACCCCAGACCCCGCCTTCCGTTCAGCCCGGAGGGTGAGGAGGATACCGCCGGCGGCCGCGGGCCGCGGCCAGGGCTGCTTCCCGTGAAAATCCGTCCGTTTCGCCCAGAAGCCCCGGGCATGGCTGGAACGTTGAATGGCATGGCCAATTTGAAGGACATGCCTGTGACCTTCCTCTCCTGCCCAGAGGTCGCCTGATGCCGGGCCGCGCCACCGTCCTGCCTGCCCTGCTGGGCCCTTTCGCGCAGCCAGTGAAACAGGCCATCGCCAGCCAGGTCAGCGCCATCTTCAACGACCGCAGCCGGGGCGAGGCGCCGGTGACGCGCCGGCCGGACGGGCTCTTCGGGCCCACATCCGTTGCTTGGCGCGTTCATGGCGATGTCACCTCCATGATGGTGGGCGGCATTGCCGGGCTGCTGCTGCAGATGCTGCACCCCGCCGTGCTGGCCGGGGTCTGGGACCATTCCAACTTCCGCGCCGACATGCACGGCCGGCTTCG
The DNA here is from genome assembly GCF_014490445.1 of Pseudoroseomonas ludipueritiae. Classification (GTDB taxonomy): domain Bacteria; phylum Pseudomonadota; class Alphaproteobacteria; order Acetobacterales; family Acetobacteraceae; genus Pseudoroseomonas; species Pseudoroseomonas ludipueritiae. The sequence continues at coordinate 10,717 of NZ_JACTUZ010000040.1, forward strand.
CCGCACCGCCCGCTTCATCGCCCTGACCACCTATGGCGGGCGGGAGGAAGCGGAAGCGCTGATCGCCCGCATCCGCCGCATCCATGACCAGGTGCGCGGCCACCTGCCCGACGGCACGCCCTATGCCGCCAACGACCCCGTCCTGCTGGCCTGGGTGCATGTGACCGAAGCCACCAGCTTCCTCGACGGCTGGCGCCGCTATGCGGAACCGGACATGCCCCTGGCGGACCAGGACCGCTACTTCGCAGAGATGGCCCGGGTGGCCGAGGCGCTCGGCGCCGCCCCGGTGCCGCGCAGCAGGCTGGAGGCGGAGCGGCTGATCGCCGCCATGCGGCCGGAGCTGCGCTGCGACGGCCGCACCCGGAAGGTGGCCGCGCTGATCCTGAACCGCCCCGCGCCCCACCCCCTGGCCGAGCCCTTGCAGAACCTGACCATGCAGGCCGCCATCGACCTGCTGCCGGATTGGGCGCGGCGCCTGCACGGCCTGCCCGCGCCGGGGCTGCGCCAGCCGCTGATCCGCGCCGGCACCCTGGGCATCGCCCGCACCCTGCGCTGGAGCTTCGAGCGGCCGGCGCAACGGCGCCCAGCGCAGGGCTGACCGTCTCGCAGCGCGAGAAGCTTTTTCTGGAAGATCCTGCGCCACTTCGCTAGGGTCGGACATGGAACAGCCTTCGACCCCCACCGTGGCGCCGGTCGTGACGACCGATATCCACACGCACCTGACCGGTGCGCCGCGTTCCGCCGAACTCATCCGCCTCGGGCTGCTGCACGACCTGCAATACCCGGCCGCCATGCTGCGCCTCGCGGGCATCCCCCTGCCCGAAGGCGTCCGGCTGGCCGAGGAAGACACCCGCATCCTGCCTGGTGGCATCGCCGCCCCGGCCCGTGGCTCCCCCATGCTGCGCCTGCGGGAATTGCCGCGCGAAAGCCTCGCCCAGTTGGAAGCGGCCATGGAAATGCCCCGCCGCCCCGCCGATGGCAGCGGCCCCGACCCCTTCCTGCTGCTGGAACGCGCCTATTCCGTCCGCCGCCCCCTCGGCGCCCATCCGGCGCTGCTGGCGGGCATCCTGGATTCCGTGGCGGGTGATGCGGCGCGGGATGGCGTGCGGCATATCGAACTCAGCGCCAGCGCCCCCCTGGCGGAGGATGGCGAGGCCTGGCTCCGCGCGGCGGAAGCGGCGGCGCGGGCTGCCCTGGCCCTGCGCGGGGTGCGCATCCTCTTCCTGGCCACCGTCAACCGCCATGCCGCGCCAGCCGATATCGCCCGTGCCCTGGCGGGGCTGGACGCGCTCATGGCCGCCTACCCGCTGCTGGCCGGGCTCGACATCGCCGGGCACGAGACCAACCCCACCGGCGACTTCATGCCCACCGTGGTCGCCTGGGCCTCGGCCCGCGTCCGGCAGGGGCTGCCCACCGTCGTGCGGGTGCATGCGGGCGAGACCGCCTGCCACCCCGGCAATGTCCGCATGGCCCTGGAAGGCTTCCGCGAAGCCGGGCTGCCGCCGGGCATGGGGCGCATCGGCCACGCGCTCTACGGCGTCGGGCGGCGCGAGGTGGCGCTGGCGCGCGAGATCGGCGCGGTGGTGGAAATGGGCATCGGCTCCAACCGCGCGCTGGGCTACCGCAGCGGGCCAGGACGCAGCGGCGGTGGCGGACGGCTGGCGCGGCTGATCGGCGCCGGGGTGCCCACGGTACTGGGCACGGATGGGCATGGCATCTACGGCACCTCCCCGGCGCGGGAAGCGGTGCGGGCCCTGCGGGACGGCGCCAGTGCCGCCGTGATGGCGGAAGTGGCGCGGCATGAGGCGGACCACCTGCGGCGGGTGGCGGCGGCCTTTCCGGCGGTGGCCTGAGAAAGAAAGGGCCGGGGGAAGGAATTCCCCCGGCACCCCCCATCTTTTTTCTGCGGTTTTGGACCGTGGTGGCCGTGGTGAGCGGGCGCGGGAGAGAAGAGGTATTCTCCCCCGCGCGGGTCAGACCGCGCCGCCCTTGCGGCCGGCCATGGCGCCAAGGCGCAGGCGCAGCGCGTTCAGCTTGATGAAGCCCTGGGCATCGAACTGGTCGTAGGCGCCCTGGTCGTCCTCGAAGGTGACGTGCTTCATGGAATACAGGCTGTTGGGCGACTGGCGGCCCGTCACGATGGTGTTGCCCTTGTAGAGCTTCAGGCGGACGGTGCCGCTGACGCTCTTCTGGCTCTCATCCACCATCGCCTGGATCATGCGGCGCTCGGGCGCGAACCAGAAGCCGTTGTAGATCAGCTCCGCATACTTCGGCATCAGGCTGTCCTTGAGGTGCGCCACCTCACGGTCCAGCGTGATGCTCTCGATCGCGCGGTGCGCCACGTAGAGGATGGTGCCGCCGGGCGTCTCGTAGCAGCCGCGGGACTTCATGCCGACGAAGCGGTTCTCCACCAGATCCAGGCGGCCGATGCCGTTTTCGCGGCCCAGCGCGTTCAGGCGCGTCAGCAGCGTGGCGGGGGACAGGCGCTCACCATTGATGCCGACGGCGTCGCCGCGCTCGAACTCGATGGTGATCTCGGTCGCCTTGTCGGGCGCGTCCTCGGGGCGGATGGTGCGCTGCCAGACGATCTCCGGCGGCTCGTCCCAGGGCTCCTCCAGGATCTTGCCCTCGGAGGAGCTGTGCAGGAGGTTGGCGTCGACGCTGAAGGGGGCCTCGCCGCGCTTGTCCTTGGCGATGGGGATCTGGTTGGCCTCGGCGAATTCCAGCAGCCTGGTGCGGCTGGTGAGGTCCCATTCGCGCCAGGGGGCGATGACCTTCACGTCCGGCTTCAGGGAATAATAGCCGATCTCGAACCGGACCTGGTCGTTGCCCTTGCCGGTGGCGCCGTGGGAGACGGCGTCCGCCCCCACCTGCTCCGCGATCTCGATCTGCCGCTTGGCGATGAGGGGGCGGGCGATGGAGGTGCCCAGCAGATACTGGCCCTCATACAACGCATTGGCGCGGAACATGGGGAAGACGAAGTCCCGCGTGAATTCCTCACGCAGGTCGTCGATGAAGATGTTCTCTTCCTTGATGCCGAGCATCAGGGCCTTGTCCCGTGCCGGGCCCAGCTCCTCGCCCTGGCCTAGGTCGGCGGTGAAGGTCACCACCTCACACCGATAGGTGGTCTGCAGCCACTTCAGGATGACCGAGGTGTCCAACCCGCCCGAATAGGCGAGAACCACCTTCTTCACGTCCTTCACCGCCATTGCGCCGGGTTCCTTTTGCCGAGGAGAGAATTCCGCGTGGGTTTGCCGCAGGCGCGCGGTGCGGGCAAGGCGGTCATGCCCATGCCAGCCGCACGGAACGCGGGATGCTGGCCCGGCCGAGGGCGTTGCGGGACAGCCGGAGAAGGCTGCGGAGCGCTTCCGCCGGCACATTGGGGTTGAGCGGCAGGCGGCGCAGGGTTTCGGACAAAAGGGGGTCCGGCAGCAGCCAGGGCGGCGCGTTCAAGGCCGCGCGCAGGCCGAGGCGGCGGAAGAAGCGGGCAATGGTTTCGGGGCGGCCGAAGCGTTCCGGCAGGCTCTTCCACGGGTCGCCGGCCTGGTGGGCGAGATGGAAGATGGCGTCCATCCGCTGACGGGGGTCCAGCGTGCGGCGGCCCTGGGGTGCGAGGGCTGGGAGGAAGGGTTGGAGGGCGGCCCAGGCCGGGTCGGAGAGCGGGGTCCAGAGGTTAGAGATGGTGAGGCTGGACATTGGGCTCGCTCCGGCAGGGGCGAGCAGAGATAATAGGAATTATTTCCCTTTGTCAAGGGAAGGCAGGACTTCGGTGCTTCTGCTCAGGTGCGCTCTGCGCCCTCGCCGGCCATACACGTGGCTCAGCAGTTGTCCGCAAAGCGGCCGTTGACCTCCGGCTTCTTATGGACCGCAAAGGGTGGGAAGCGGACTTAGCGGCTGGCCAGAAAACCCCAGACGAACAGAAGGGATGCGGCGGAGCCTAGGATACTCCGGACGCCGTGTAGGCTGCCCCAGCGACGCAGCAGGCTACGGCTTCCTGCCCCCGCTTCCTGCGGCGTCATCGCCATTAGGCGCTTGTTGATCGGCATGATGACCAGCATCGTGAACGGCCAGTTCGTGAGCAGGAGCAAGCTCCCTGCCATCCACTGCCACTCGCGGAGCTGGTACCAGGACAGGAGCCCCGCGACCCCTCCCAGCATGGCTAGGCCAGCCTGGATCGGCAGGGCGCGCTTGTAGCTAGGCTGCCACTGCGCGAGCAGGGGCGCGTCCTCCAAACCCATCCTGGCGGGATGCTCGACGAGGCTGATGTAGAGCGCGGCTCCGGCGAAGAGGGTCGCGAGGACGAGGGCAACAAGGCCAAGGACCACCTGAGTATCTCCTCTGGTACGCTTCGGAAGACGCGACCACGCCTGATGCGCCCCTCCCGATAGCGATCGGGTTGAGACGCCGAGGCTGAGAAGAACCCGTCCAGGGACGGGCGCAGGAGCTACCAACCTGCAACTCTATTTCCGGCCGGGCCATGATGTCGGATGCCGACCGACAGAGCAACGTCTCTCAGAGACCGCTTTGGGTCGGGTGCGGCGGTAGCTCAAAAAGGTTCTTAAAACGGTGTAGACCGATGTGCTGGGTTACTCACGGGAGGGCTGTAGGCCATCGAAAGCACCATCTGCACTGGCAAGGCAGAACTACCTGTTAATTCGGGAGGTGGTGACAGTGGTTCCGCAGCTTGAGCAGCAGCTAAGATCAGGCTGTTGAGCTGCGTCAACTCAGGCGGGTTCACCACTTCCGCAGCCGTGACGGCACCATTGGCATCCACCGCCACACGGTAAAGAACCCGGACCATACCCGATGTGCGGAAGCCATGCTGGCCTGGAGTGCGTAAGACATACCTCTGGACAGCATTGCCAAGCTGCCAGCTAGCGTCCCCCATCCAGTCCTGCATCTTGCTTGACGGCGCATCACTTCGAGTGGCTGGCGGCCGCGAGTGAACGCCTTGCGACGAGCAGGCCGCCATGCTGACCATGAGGAAGGCAAGAAGGCTTCGATGCACGCAGGGCGACCTTCATTGTCACGCCAGCAGCTTAGATGGGGGTATGCAGGCGTCAACAGTAGCGGGAGAGGATTCCGCCTGCCCATGTGCTTGGCCACTTAGAACCAAGTGCAGGACCGCTTTGGGTCGCCTCCGGCGGTAGCCTTCTTGGCCGGGGCGACCGCTGGATGGGGTGGATAGCGGACATCAGGTTGAGCTGAAGGCCGGATGGTACAAGACCTCACCCGCCGGCTGCTCCTCCTGCAGGCGAAGGCGCTGGAAGTATTCCGCCGGAACTCCGGCAAGCGTGAGGGCAGGGTCCGGTTCAAAGCCGAAGCGGCCGTAGTAGGCCGGGTCACCCAAGACAACGCATCCGCCTGCCCCCTGTGCTCGAAGTCGGCTCAACCCGTCTTCGATCAGAAGCCGGCCGATACCCTGCCGACGCTGGCTGCGCTCGACAGCCACGGGGCCAAGGCCAAACCAGCCAGGCATTTGCCCGGCAACCATGACCGGGGAGAAAGCGACATATCCCACGACCACCCCGCCCGTGATCGCGACGAGGGAAAGCGTCAGGGCGCTGCCCGCCCGGAGGGCGTCAACAATGTCGGCTTCCGTGCCGCTGCTATGGGGTGCGTCCCGGAAGGCAGCCGTCACAAGGGATCGGATTGATTGTGCGTCGGCAGCATCTTCGGGGCGAATGAGCATGCCCCAGGCATACTGCAGCATGGCAGACTGGCAAGAGTTCAAGAGCCGCTTCGGGTCGCCTCCGGCAATAGCCTACCTAACCGGGCCTGCCGCTGGACGCAGTAGGAAGCAGACTTCAAGGCATCATAGAAGGTTCAGATGAGCGATCGCTTCGTTGTACTGTCGGGCTGTTCTGGTGGCGGAAAGTCAAGGCTGCTGGCGGAGCTTGGCAATCGTGGATATGCCGTCGTGGATGAGCCAGGCAGGCGCATTGTGCGGGAGCAGCTTGCACATGGCGGAACGGCACTGCCCTGGATCGACCTCGCAGCTTTCGCGCGACGCGCCATGCAGGTCGCGCTCGCAGATCGGGAAGAGGTGAAAGGGCAGTCTCGCTGGGTCTTCTTTGACCGGAGTTGGGTTGATGCGGCGTCTGCCCTCGAACACGCCGTAGATGAACCCGTGCTTGAGCCGCTCGGCTCAGTGCATCGCTATTATTCGAAAGTCTTCTTCACGCCGCCCTGGCCCGAAATCTTCCATTCTGACCCGGAGCGCAGGCATGGGCTGAGCGAGGCTATTGCGGAGCATGAACGGCTCGAACGAGCCTATGCCAGGCTTGGCTACCGCGTCGTTGTTCTGCCCAAGGCCAGTGTCGAGGCACGAGCCAACGCTGTATTGGCCGAGCTGGCAAGCACCACCTAGCACACCGCCTACTTGGTCCGCTTCCGGCCGCCTCCGGCGGTAGCCCCGGGCCAACCGCTGGATGGCGTGGACAGCGCACCTTGCAGCCCTGTTCCTTCAGCGAGACAAAAGGCCAGGCTCCTGCTTTGATGGCTTGCACTCCGCAGGGGACGACCATGATTCCGGTATCCGGTTTGTACGAGAGCCATCTCACGGTGGGCGACCTCGACAAGTCCATCGCCTTCTACAGAGACATCGTTGGGCTGGAACTGGCCCACACCGTACCCAAACGTCATGCCGCCTTCTTCTGGATCGGTGGCAAAGAGCGCTCGATGCTCGGCCTGTGGTCGATTCATACGTCTCCGATCCGCCTGCGGCTGCACATTGCCTTCTCGGCAACACTGGAGGATGTGATCCGCTCGGTCGAGGTGCTCCGTTCCAAAGGAGTGACCCCGCGGGCCGGTGGGAACGGGCCGGAGATTGACGAACCCATCGTCTTCCCCTGGATGCCTGCGGCCAGCGTCTACTTCAATGACCCCGATGGCCACTCCCTTGAGTACATCAGCATCCTGCCCGACGCCCCAAGGCCGTCCCTATCTGGAACGATGAAGCTCTCAGAATGGCGGCAGATCGCAGGCTGAGGGTTGAAGGCTCGGCGGGAACGGAGGATCGCCATGCCCGGAATGGGTCACACTGGCCGGGGCCACCGCTGAAGGGGTGACTAGCGGACTTTCCGAAATGCTTCGGTGAGTGCGGCATACTGCTTTTGCGTCGTATCGGTCAGAGCATCGTCCCGCCCAGAAGGCGTGTCATCGTAGACGATGGGGCGCTCAAACTGGCTTGCGGTGAAGTCGAACCGCTCCCCGTCTATCAGATTGTAGAAGTGCCAGGCATCACCGACACGGGTCTTGGCGATGGCGCCACCAAGGTGATCCTGCGCGACAAGGGCGGTCACACTACATTGGCCGCATGCCGGGTTTGCCGGGCTATAGGTGCTGGCCGAATCTGTCGACCAACACCCCCCTATCAGGCGACCAAACTCTGCTGGGCCCAGGAACATGACCGGAGCCTGGCAGCCCCGCTTGATGACCGCAATGGGTCGAACCCCGGCAATCGAGTGCACGCAGTCAGGTGTCCGCTGTTGCCTGGCCAAGCGACAAAACCTGCAAGTTCGATGTCGGCCAGCAACAGCCCTTGGGCGCATTACCCACAACATGCAGGTCCAGGAGGCTCAGCCTCCTGGCGGTTGGGGGTCCGGGGGAAGGCGGCGCCTTCCCCTGGGCGGGTGCCGCAAGCGCGCCCTACTCCGGCAGCACCAGCAGGGTCATGCCTTGCACGGCGATGACCTCCGGCCCGCACGCCGGACGCGACTGCCGTCGTCAGGCCCAGGGGCCAGTCGGAATCGCCGATGATGGTGCGGGTATGGTCATGGCCAGGGCGGCCGGTGGTGCGTCCATGCCGCGTTTCCCCCGTGGTGTCGGGGTATCCTGGAGCGGGGCTGCGGGCGGTGACGTGCCGCTTCGACGCTTGCCACCCTGCCTGGCATCCATTAGGCCGGGACTGCCGGTTTCCGAGAGGAACTAACAGGGAATCCGCCCAAGGCCCGCGAGGGCCGAGGAAACGGAACTGCCCCCGCAACTGTAGGCGGCGAGCCCGATCCGAAGACGCCACTGGGATTGCATCCCGGGAAGGCCGGATGGGGCGATGACCCGCCAGTCAGGAGACCTGCCGGCTTGTGCAACTGACTGACCGGCGGGGTGTCCGGGGAGGATGTCGATGTTCTGTTTGTCTCGCCCGGTGGGGCGATCCTGGGTGCTGCGTGCCAGCATCCTTGCGGCGGGCCTGGGCCTGCCGCTCTCCGGCGCCTGGGCCGAGCCCACGCGTTATCCGCTGGTGGTGGAGAATTGCGGCCATGTGCTGCGCTTCGAGGCCGCGCCGCGCAATGCGGTGACCATCGGCCAGTCCGCCACCGAGGTGCTTTATGCCCTGGGTGTGGGGGAGCGGATGGCCGGCACCGCGCTGTGGTTCAACGAGGTTTTGCCGGAGTTCCGTGCGCAGAACAGCAAGGTTCCGCGCCTGGACAATAATGCGCCGTCCTTTGAATCCGTGATCGGCAAGCGGCCGGGGCTGGTGGCCACGCAGTTCGAGTGGATGATCGGCCCGCAGGGCGTGGTCGGCACGCGCGAGCAGTTCCATGAGCTGGGCGCGCCCACCTATGTCATGCCCGCCGATTGCGAGGGCAAGAACAACCTGGTGGGCGCGGATGGCACGCGCACCGCGCCCTTCACCACGGAATCCATCTACAAGGGCATCACGCAGCTCGCGCAGATCTTCGACCGGCAGGAGCAGGGCGCGGCGCTGGTGGCCGACCTGCGCGGGCGGGAGGCGGCGGTGGTGGAGCGCGCGAAGGCGCTGAGGCTGCCGGATGCCTCGGCGGTGTTCTGGTTCTCTTCCGCCGACCTGGATCTCGACCCCTATGTGGCGGGGCAGAAGGGCATTCCGGGCTACATGATGCGGGTGCTGGGGCTGCGGAACGTGGTGCAGTCGGACGAGGAATGGCCGACGGTGGGCTGGGAGAGCATCGCGCGCGCCAATCCTTCCGTCATCGTCATCGCGCGCATGGGCCGCCGCCGCTTCCCGGCCGATGACTTCGAGAGAAAGCTGGCCTTCCTGAAGTCCGACCCGGTGACGCGGGAGATGGAGGCGGTGAAGCACAACCGCATCGTCGTCATCGACGCGCATGCCATGCAGGCCACCATCCGCCTGGTGGGCGGGCTGGAGGCGCTGACCGAGGCCATGGCCAAGCTGCGCCCGTGACGGCGGCGATGGCGCGCCCGGGCGCACACCTGTTCGCGCGCCTGCTCGGCCGGGTGGCGCTGCACGGGGCCTGGATCACGGTGGTGCTGGCCGGTGCCACCCTGGCCGGCATCTGCATCGGGGAGACGGCGATTCCCGTCTCCACCGTCTGGCAGACGCTGGCCAACAAGCTGCTCGGCACCGGCTATCCGCTGGACCGGATCGATCAGGGCATTGTCTGGAACTACCGCCTGCCGCGTGCCGTGGTGGCGGCCTGTTGCGGGGCGGGACTGGCGGTGTCCGGCGTCATCCTGCAATCGCTGCTGCGGAATGCGCTGGCGGACCCTTATCTGCTTGGCATCTCCGCCGGGGCTTCCACCGGCGCGGTGCTGGTGACGGTGGCGGGGGTGGGCGCGGGGGCGGTCTCGCTTTCCCTGGGCGCCTTTGGGGGCGCGCTCTCGGCCTTTCTGCTGGTGGCGCTGCTGGCGCGGGCCTCGGGCGGCGGCGCCGGGCCACGCGCGGCGGGGCAGATCGTGCTGGCGGGGATCGCGGGCTCGCAGCTCTTCAATGCGCTGACGGCCTTCATCATCACCCGCTCCGCCAGCGCGGAGCAGGCGCGGGGCATCATGTTCTGGCTGCTGGGCAATCTCAGCGGCGCGCGCTGGGACAATGTAGGCATGGCGGTGCCGGTGGCGCTGGGGGTCACGCTGCTCTGCCTCTGGCATGCGCGGGCGCTGGATGCCTTCACCTTCGGCACGGATTCCGCCACCGCGCTGGGCGTGCCGGTGCGGCGGGTGCAGGCGCTGCTGATCGGCTGCGCCTCGCTGGCCACGGCCGTCATGGTCAGCATCGTCGGCTCCATCGGCTTCGTGGGTCTGGTGGTGCCGCATGCGGCGCGCTTCATCGTGGGCGTGCGGCATGTGCGGCTGGTGCCGGCGGCGGCGCTGATGGGGGCGATCTTCCTGATCGCGGCGGATGTCATCTCGCGCATCGCCGTGAAGGGGCAGGTGCTGCCGATCGGCGTCATCACCGCCCTGGTAGGCGCGCCGGTCTTCGCGCTGATCCTGGTGCGGCGGAGGCCGGCCCGATGAGGCTGCGGGCGGAGAATCTCGGCTGGTCCGCGCGCGGCGTGCCCATCGTGCGCGGTGTCGGCCTGGAGGTGGCGGCGGGGGAAACGCTGGGGCTGATCGGCCCCAATGGTTCCGGCAAGTCCACGCTGCTGCGCCTGCTCTCCGGCGTGCTGAAGCCGGAGGCGGGCGAGGTGCTGCTGGGCGGCGAGCCCCTGGCGCGGATGAGCCGCCGGCAGGTGGCGCGGCGCCTGGCCGTGGTGGAGCAGCAGGCCGAGACCGCCGACCGCATCACGGTGCGGGACGCGGTGGAGCTGGGCCGCACGCCCTGGCTTTCCGCCCTGCGCCCCTGGTCCGCCGCCGACGATGCCATTGTCGCGGAAGCCCTGGCGGTGGTGGAGATGTCCGGCCTGGCGGAGCGGGACTGGGCCACGCTTTCGGGCGGGGAGCGGCAGCGCGCGCATATCGCCCGTGCCCTGGCGCAGCGCCCGCGCATCCTGCTGCTGGACGAGCCGACCAACCATCTCGACATCCACCACCAGCTTTCGATCCTGCGGCTGGTGGCGGAGCTGCCGGTGACCACCGTGATCGCCCTGCACGACCTCAACCAGGCCATGGGCTGCGACCGCCTGGGCGTGATGCACCATGGCCGCCTGGTGGCGCTGGGCGCGCCGGGCGAGGTGCTGACCACGGAGCTGCTGCGCGATGTCTTCGGCGTCCGCGCTTCCTTTCTCACCGATCCCGCCGATGGCGCGCGGATCATCCGCTTCCATGCGGTGTCCTGAAAGATGGCCTGATGCGACTGCTGTTTCTGCCCCTGCTCTTCCTCGCCACGGCAGCCCATGCCGAGGTGCATGAGGTGAAGATGCTGAACCGCAACGCGAGCGGCGGCATGGTCTATGAGCCCGACTACCTGCGCCTCAAGCCCGGCGACCGCGTGAAGTTCATCGCCACCCATGTGACGCACAACGCCGCCACCATTCCCGCCATGCTGCCGGAGGGCGCCGAGCCCTTTAAGGGCCGCATCAACGAGGAGATCGAGGTGAGTTTCACCGCGCCCGGCGTCTACGGCATCCAGTGCATCCCGCATTACGCCATGGGCATGGTGATGCTGGTGCAGGTGGGCGATGCGCCGCCCGATGCCGCCGCCCTCCCCGCCAGCCTGCCCCCGCGCGCGCGGCAGCGCTTCGAGGAGATCATCGCCCGCGCCGGCAAGGAGTAACGGCGCGCCCCCCAGGCCGCGCCGCCAAAATTCACGCAGGTCCAGGAGGCTCAGCCTCCTGGCGGATGGGGGTCGGGGGGGAAGGCGGCGCCTTCCCCTGGCCTTCAGGCCGCCTGGCTCATTGTGGCGCCCCGCCCCAGCAGGCGGCTGAGGTCCAGCGCATGGGCACCGGCGCCGAGGCCCGCCTGCACCAGCATCAGCACGATCCAGAAGACCGGGAATTCCCAGCCGCCGCCGGCATTGCTGAAGACCCAGCCATTGCCGGCATGCTGCACGGCGGCGCCGATCAGGATCGGCAGGGTCAGCAGCGAGACCAGCCGGGTCCAGACGCCCAGGATCAGGGCGATGCCCGCCGCCGTCTCAGCCAGGGCGACAATGGCGCCGAAGACCGGCGGGTAACCCAGGCTGCCGAAATAGCCCATGGTGCCGGCCAGGCCGAAAGTCAGCACCTTCATGTAGAAGCCATGGGCCAGGAAGAGGATGCCGAGGCCGACGCGCAGCAGCAGCGTGGCATAGGGGGCGAAGCGGTTGTCATTCATGACCGGAACCTTTGCTCTGGGATGCGGCCGCGACGGCCGCTGTTGACCCCAGCGGTACCAGGGAGCACCCACGTGCTTCCAACGCGGATCGGAAACGGTCATCATCACCGGCATCAATGGCCGACCTTTCCAGCCTCGACCTCAACCTGCTGCGGGTCTTCGACGCGGTGGCGCGCGAGCGGCACGTGACGCGCGCGGCGCAGCGGCTGCACCTGTCGCAGCCCGCCGTCTCCAATGCCCTGACGCGGCTGCGCCAGGCGCTGGGGGATGAACTGTTCCTGCGCCGCCCCGGCGGGGTGGAGCCGACGGAGCTGGCCCTGTCCCTCGCCGCCCCAGTGGCCGAGGTGCTGGACCGCCTGCGGGAAACCCTGGCCTCCCACGCGCCCTTCGACCCCGCCACCTCGGAGCGGGTCTTCAGCCTCGGCCTTTCCGAATACGCGGAAGCCGTGCTGGCGCCGCCGCTGCTGGCGCATATGGCCATCCACGCGCCGAGGGTCCTGCTGGCCATCCGCCATGCCGACCGCGTCAATGCCATGCAGATGCTGGAGGCGGACGAGGCGCAGATGGCGCTGGGCATGCTGCCCGAGCCCCCTGCCCTCTATACCCGCCTGCGCCTGCTGCCCGAGGCCTTCCTGGTGCTGATGCGGCCCGAACACCCGCTGGCCGGGGAGGAACTGACGGTGGAAAGCTTCGCCCGGTTCCCGCACTTGCTGCATTCGCCCAACGGCTCCCGTGAAGGCGCCCTGGATCAGCCGATGCGGGTGGCTGGCCATGCGCGGCGGATCGGCGCCGTGGTGGCCCACCTCTCCGCGGTGCCCGCCATCCTGGGCGAAACCGACATGGTGATGGCCCTCTCCGCCCGGCTGGCGCGGCATATGGCCGCCGCCCATGGGCTGGCGCTGCGCCCCTGCCCGGTGGAAACACGCCATACCCGCCTGTCCCTGATCTTCCACCGCCGCTTCGAGGCCGACCAGGGCCATGCCTGGCTGCGCCGCCTGCTGCTGAGCGTGGCGCGCGACGCAACGCCGCGGGAGGAATGCGAGCGGGTGCGGCAGGGGCTGGTCTGAGCGGAAGGCAGGGACCAGAAGGGGCGCCGCCCCTTCCGGACCTTCCCCGCTGGGGTGACAGGGTCACCCCAGACCCCGCCATCTGTTTTTCAGCTTGTGGCACAGGGGCTCCGCCGGAGGGCCTGGCCCTCCGGCGACCGCGGCCTTAGCCCGCGTGGCCTTTTTCAAAATGCAGCGCAGGCGGCTGCGCCGCGCCGCGTCCCTCAGGCCCCGATCTTAAACTGGGAGCGGGGTCTGGGGTGGACTTTCCACCCCGGCGGGGTGTCCAGAGGGGCGGAGCCCCTCTGGCCCCGGCCCGTGGTTCAGCGCAGCACCACCGGGGCTTCTTCCGGCCGCTCCTGTTCCAGGTAGTCATCCACGTAGAGCCGGTTCACCAGCGTCATGCCCATGGCCGCCAGGGGTGTCGCCAGCGCCAGGCCGGTGACGCCGAAGAGCGTGCCCATGGCCACCTGGGCCATGATGGTCAGGGCCGGCGGCAGGTCCACGCTGCGTTTCTGGACATAGGGGGTGATGAGGTAGCTCTCCACCGTCTGCACCGCCAGGTAGAGCCCGACCACGGAGAGGGCGCCGGTCATGCCCGATTCCAGGCCCAGCAGCACCGCCGGCACCGCCGCCGTCACCGGGCCGATATTGGGGATAAAGGTCAGCAGCGCCGCGATCATGCCCAGCAGCGGCGCCAGGGGGATGCCCAGCGCCCAGAGGCCCAGCGTGGTCAGCACGCCCACCACGGTCATGGAGACCAGTTGCGCGCCCAGCCAGCCGCGCAGGGTTCCGGCCACCTCCTCGCAGGTGGCGCGGGCCTTGGGGCGGAGGGAGGGCGGGAAGAGCACCTCGATGCCGCGCCGGTAGAGCCGCGGGTCCACCGCGAAGTAAAGGCCCAGGAAGATCAGCAGCACGAAGTTGCCCAGCGCGCCGAAGGTGCCGCCCAGCACCGCGAAGGCGCTGCTGCCGCCGCCGCTGGGCAGTTGCAGGTTCTCGGGTTTGGCCTTTTGCAGCAGTTGCTGGCCCCAGCTGTACTGGGACAGGCGCTGCGTGCCCTGCTCCACCACGCGCGGCACCTGCTGCCAGAGCTGGCTGGCCTGCTCCGCCAGTTGCGGCGCCGCCATCAGGGTGAAGGCCGCGCCCAGCAGCACCAGCAGCAGCGTGAAGAGCAGCACGCGCGCGGTGCCGGAGAGGCCGAATCGCCGGAACAGCAGGTCGCCGCCGCCGCGCAGGAAGACTGCCAGCAGCACGCCGGCGAAGGCCAGCAGCAGCGCATCCGGCACCTGCCAGACCAGCAGCACCAGCAGAAGGGCAAAGACGATAACGGAGACGGGCCGGCGCCGCATGGCGGGGTTCCTCGGTGGCAGAAAGCGGGGGATAAAGCCCCGGCGGGTGGCGGAAGTTGCCAAGGCCGCGCCCGCCGCCTCACCCTTGTCACGCGCCAGCCCCTTGCGCGCGGCGGCCACCCCGCTTATCCGGCGCGCTGATATCCGCCTTTCGTTCCCCCAGCTAAGGATGCCTTTCCATGGCCGAGCGTACCCTCTCCATCATCAAGCCTGACGCGACCCGCCGGAACCTGACCGGCAAGATCAACGCCAAGTTCGAGGAGCAGGGCCTGCGCATCGTGGCGCAGAAGCGCATCCAGCTCTCCCAGGCCCAGGCCGGCGCCTTCTATGCCGAGCACAAGGCCCGCCCCTTCTACAACGACCTGGTTTCCTTCATGACCTCGGGCCCCGTTGTCGTGCAGGTGCTGGAAGGCGAGAACGCCATCGCCCGCAACCGCGAGATCATGGGCGCCACCAACCCGGCGAACGCCGCCGAGGGCACCATCCGCAAGGAATTCGCCGAGAGCATCGAGGCGAACTCCGTGCACGGCTCCGATGGCCCCGAGGCCGCGGCGCGCGAGATCTCCTTCTTCTTCTCCGGCATCGAGCTGGTGGGCTGAAGTAAGCCGCGGGCGCCCTCGGGCGCCCGCGCATGAAAAAGGGCGGCCCCGGAAGGGAGCCGCCCTTTTTCATGCGCGGTCCGTGAAGGCCGCGCGGGCCTCAGCCCCAGCAGCCGTAGAGCATCACCAGCAACAAGACCACGGCCACGATGCCCCAGGTGGTCGCCTTGGTGAAGACGGACCAGCCATGGGCGCGCTCGCCCGCGATATCCTCCGCCTTGACTTCCACGAAGTCGATGTCGTGCTTCACCTCGGCCATGGACGTCCCCTTGTTGCGCCAGCGTCCCGCGAGGTTTAGCAGCGCCGCGCGCCGGGGCAAGAGGGGAACGGGGGCCCTGGCCGGGCGTTAAGCAGGGCATCCACCCCGCCGGAGGCCCCTCGCCCATGCCCCTGACCCTCGAAGGTTCCTGCCGCTGCGGCGCCATCCGCTTCACGGTGCAAAGCCATACGCCGGTGCCCTACCAGCGCTGCTACTGCTCCATCTGCCGCAAGACGGCCGGGGGCGGCGGCTATGCCATCAACATCATGGGCGATGCCGAGACCCTGCAGGTGCATGGCGAGACCGCCACCTACCGCGCCAAGCTCCAGTCCGATGACGGCAGTTGCGAGACCAGCAGCGGCCGCCGCCACTTCTGCCCGAGATGCGCCAGCGCGCTGTGGATGGCGGACCCGAGCTGGCCGGACCTGGTGCATCCCTTCGCCTCGGCCATCGACACGCCGCTGCCGGTGGCGGAGGAGAAGGTCCACCTGATGCTGCGCTACAAGGCGCCCTGGGTGGAGCCGCAGGTCGGGCCGCGCGATGCCTGCTTCGAGGAATACCCGGAGGAATCGATCGAGGACTGGCACAGGAAGCGTGGCCTCTGGGTGGAATGAGCCGCCCCGGTTGCTTTTGCCCGGCGATGCAAGAAGACTTCCCTCAGTGGCCGCACGAGCCGCATGAGGACAACGCCATGAACCGCAGAACCTTCGCCATGGGTGGCACGGGCATGCTGCTGGCCGCCAGCGCCGGCCCGGCCGGGGCCACGGGCCCGGATACCTCCGCCCCAAATACCTTCGCCCCGGATACCTTCGCCCAGGTGACCGCCCCCACCACGCCTGGCGCCGCCGCGCCGCGCTGGGCCACCAGTTGGGCCACATCGGTGCAGGGGCCTTATCCCACCGGCAATCCCTCGGCCCAGCCGGACCAGCGCTTCGCCTTCCCCGAACCGGCCGAGGGCGCGCGGGACCAGACGCTGCGGCTGGTGCTGCGGCCGACCGTCTGGGGGCCGCAGGCGCGGCTGCGCTTTTCCAATGCCTTCGGCACCCGGCCACTGGCGCTGGATGGCGTGCATGCCGGGCTGCAACTGGGCGGCGCCTCGCTGGTGCCGGGCAGCAACCGCCTGGTGCGCTTCGGCGGGCGGGAGGGCGTGACCATCCCGCCTGGCGGGCAGGCCTGGTCGGACCCGGTGGACCTGCCCTTCGCCGCCAATCCGGCCGCGCCGCTGCTGGCCGGGCGCAAGCTGGCGGTCTCCTTCCATGTGGTGGGTGCCAGCGGGCCGATGACCTGGCACGCCAAGGCGCTGCAGACCTCCTATGCCACCGCGCCCGGCGCCGGGGCCCGTGGCGCGGAGGAGGGCGAGCAGTCCTTTCCCTTCTCCACCGCCTCCTGGTTCTTCCTGGATGCGGTGGACATGATGGCGCCGGCCGGCACGCCGGTGATCGTCGGCTTCGGCGATTCCATCACCGATGGCACAGCCTCGACCATGAATGGCGACGACCGCTGGCCTGATGTGCTGTGGCGCCGCCTGCTGGCCCATGCCGGGCGGCCGGTGGCGGTGGTGAATGCGGGCATCGGCGGCAACCAGATGGCGGGGCCGGCGAATTACGGCCCCTCCTCCCCCTTCCCCGGCGGCCCTTCGGCGCTGATGCGGCTGGAGCGGGACGTGATCTCGCTCTCCGGCGTCACGGCCGTGATCTGGCTGGAAGGCATCAACGACTTCAGCCGCAATGGCAATGCCACGCTGGAAGCGGTGCGGAGCGGCATGCAGCAGGGGGTGAAGCGGCTGCGGGAGGGCATTCCCGGCGTGCGGGTGATCGGCGCCACCGTCACCAGCGCGCTCGGCAGCAGCAGCGCCGCCCATGGCCATGCCGAGCAGGACGAGAAGCGGCGTGCCCTGAATGACTTCATCCGCGATTCCGGCACGTTCGACGGCGTGGCGGATTTCGATGCCGCCGTGCTGGATGAGGCCAGCGGCGGGCTGCGGGCGGAAATGGTGCCGGAATCCACCACTGGCGGGCCGGGCGACAAGCTGCACCCCAACCGTGCCGGCTATCTGGCCATGGCTAACAGCATCGACCTGCGGATGCTGCTGGGGCGGTGAAAAGCGCGGCGGGCGCTAGGGCATGGCGCCGGTATTGATCACCGGCGTGGCGTCCTTATCGCCCACCAGCACCACCAGCAGGTTGGCCACCATGGCGGTCCGCCGCTCCGGCTCCAGGGAGAGACCCTTGCGCTCCAGGGCAGAAAGGGCGTCCTCCACCATGTCCACCGCGCCCGCCACGATCTTGCGCCGGGCGGCCAGCACCGCCTCGGCCTGCTGGCGCCGCAGCATGGCGCCCGCGATCTCGGGCGCATAGGCCAGGTGGGTGATCCGCGCTTCCTCGATGCGGATGCCGGCGCGGCGCACGCGGTCCTGCAGCTCCCGCACCAGGCCTTGCACCACCTCATCGCCGCCATCCAGCAGCGTGGCGCGCGACTTCGGCACGGGGAGCGGCGCTCCTTCAGCGCTGTTCTGCGCGATGGCCACTTCCTCGGCGTCATAGGCGTGGCTGCCGGCGATGCGGCGCAGCGCGGCATCGCTCTGCACCCGCACGAAGCTTTCGTAGTCGTCGATCTCCAGCAGCGCCGCCGCGGCATCCGCCACCGACCAGACCACGGCGGCGCCGATCTCGATCGGGTTGCCCGCCGCGTCATTGACCTTCAGCGCCGCGATCTCGTGCGTGCGCAGGCGGCGGGAGACCTTGGAGCGCGTATAGAGCGGATTGGTGAGGCGCAGCCCCGTGGCGTTGTCGCTGCCGCCATAGGAGCCGAAGAGCAGGAAGACGGCGCTTTCATTCGGCGCCAGCACGTAAAGCCCACGCAGCAGGATGGCGCTGAGCAGCAGCGGCGCGAAGCCCAGGGCGGCGCGCCCGCGCTCTTCCGCCGCGACGCCGCTGGCGATCAGCGCCACGCCGATGGCCGCCAGCACCAGGATGGCCAGCAGCGCGGCATAGCCATTGACCGCCAGGCCCTGGCGCTCCGCCACCGCGGCATGCCGTTGCTTGAGGGTATCCGGTTCATTCATGGCGCGGGTTCCTTCTGGTGCATGGCACCCGAGATCATCGCCGCAGCCCGGAATTCCGCAACCGCCGACAGGGGGCCGGCAGCCTTCAGCCCGGGTTGCGCAGCACCGTGGCACTGGGCGCGGCGGGGGCCTCGATCACCGCCCGTCCCTCCTCCACCCGCACCCGCCCGGCGGCGACCAGCGCCAGGGCGGCGGGGTAGAGGATATGCTCCTGTTCCAGCACCCGGGCGCCGAGCGTCTCCTCGGTGTCATCGGGCAGCACGGGCACGGCGGCCTGGGCGATGATGGGGCCTTCATCCACGCCCGGCGTCACCAGATGCACCGTGCAGCCATGCAGCCGCACCCCGGCGGCCAGGGCACGGGCATGGGTATCCACGCCGGGGAAGGACGGCAGCAGGGAGGGATGGATATTCACCATCCGCCCGGACCAGCGGTTGACGAAATCCTCCGTCAGCACCCGCATGAAGCCGGCCAGCGCGATCAGCTCCACGCCATGCTCGGCCATGACGACTTCCATCGCCACCTCGAAGCCGGCGCGGTCGCGGCCGAAGGGGCGGCTATCCACCACGGCGGTGGGGATGCCGGCATCATGCGCCCGCGCCAGCCCGGCGGCGGCGGGCTTGTTGGAGAGCACCAGCACGATCTCGGCCGGGAAGGCAGGGTCGGCGGCGGCGCTGAGCAGCGCCGCCATGTTGCTGCCCCGGCCGGAGATCAGGATGGCGGTGCGGCGGCGCGCCCCGCTCACGCCGCCGGCCAGCGGGGGGTGAGGTTCTCCATCCGCACCTCGGGCTCGGCGCCCGGGGTGCCGGCGGCGATCTGGCCGATGCGGCTGACCTGCTCGCCCTCGCCAGCCAGCAGGGCAATGGCGGTTTCCACGTCATCGGGGGCGACCACGAGGATCATGCCGATGCCGCAGTTGAAGACGCGCAGCATTTCTTCGGGTGCCACATTGCCGTGCTGGGCCAGCCAGGCGAAGACGGGGGCGGGCTCCCAGGCGCTGGCATCCACCACGCCCACCGTGCCCTGGGGCAGCACGCGCGGCAGGTTGCCGACGATGCCGCCGCCCGTGATATGCGCCGCAGCCTTCAGGATGCGCGCCTTGTGCAGCGCCAGCACGGACTTCACGTAGATCCGCGTGGGTTCCAGCAGCGCATGGCCGATGGTGGTGCCGGCGGCGAAGGGCGCGGGGGACTGCACCCCCTGCCCGCTGGCCTCCAGGATGCGCCGCACCAGCGAGAAGCCGTTGGAATGCACGCCGGAGGAAGCGAGGCCCAGCAGCACGTCGCCGGCGCGCACATCGGGGCGGGGCAGCAGCTGGTCGCGCTCGGCGGCACCCACCGAGAAGCCGGCGAGGTCGTAATCGTCCTTGGCATACATGCCGGGCATCTCGGCCGTCTCGCCGCCCACCAGGGCGGAGCCGGCCTGGCGGCAGCCCTCGGCGATGCCGGCGATCACGGCCCGCGCCTGGGCCAGCTCCAGCTTGCCGGTGGCGAAATAGTCCAGGAAGAACAGCGGCTCGGCGCCCTGCACCACCAGATCGTTGACGCACATGGCAACCAGGTCGATGCCCACGGCGTCATGATAACCGGCATCAATGGCCAGCCTCAGCTTGGTGCCGACGCCATCGGTGGAGGAGACGAGCACGGGGTCGGCATAGCCCGCCGCCTTCAGGTCGAAGAGCGCGCCGAAGCCGCCGAGGCCGCCCATCACGCCAGGGCGGTGGGTGGCCTTGGCCAGCGGCTTGATGGCATCCACAAGGGCATCGCCGGTTTCGATGTCCACGCCGGCGTCACGGTAGGTCAGACTGGTCATGAAGGGGCCCGATAAGCTATGCGCAAAGACCCAGGGGTCGATGGCCCGGGCTTCCAAGGGGGCGGAATGCAACATTTTCGGCGGCTGGCCGCAACTGCTGTCATCACGGGCCTGCTCGGCATGCCGCTTCTGGCAGGCGCGCAGGAGGCTGGCAGCGGCTTCACCCAGCGCGGCGTGACGGTGGAAACCACGGCGGAGAACGCCGTTGTCGCCCGTAGCAAGGCGCTGGCCGCCGCGCAGCGCCAGGCCTATGAAAAAATGGCGAGCGAGCTGGGCTTCAGCCGCAGCGCCTCCGATTCCCAGATCGAGTCGATGGTGGACAGCATCATCGTGGAGCAGGAGCGCGCCACCCGCACCGGCTACAACGGCCGGCTGACGGTGAACTTCAACCCGCGCAAGGTTTCCAACTTCGCCGGCATCAGCAGCGGCGGCAGCGGCAGCGGCAGCAGTGCCACGGCCGAGGCCGGCGGCGGTGCGCCTCCTTCCTCCTCCTATGTCGCGCCGCCGGTGGTGCCCACCAACCAGGCCTTCAACCCGGCCGCCGCCTTTGTGGAGACGGTGGCGCATTTCAACAGCATGCCGGAATGGCTGGACCTGCGCCGCCGCCTGCTGGGCAGCCCGGAGGTCAGCTCGGTCGATATCGTCGCCATCGCGGTGGATGGCGCCCGGCTGCGCCTGGGGCTGCGGATGCAGCCGGCCGAGGCGGCGCAGGGCCTCGCCAGCCGCGGCATCCTGTTGCAGCAGGCCGGCGGCATTCCGCCCGCCGGCCGGCCGG
>NZ_JACTUZ010000041.1 GCF_014490445.1 Pseudoroseomonas ludipueritiae
GGCGGCGGGGTCCGCCAGCACCGCGACGCGCGGCCGCAGCCGCTTTGCCTGCTCCGCCAGCGCGGCGGCATCGCGGCCAGCCACCAGCGCGACCACCTCGAATTCGCCTGGCGCCGCCGCATCCAGCAGCGCCACGGTGCTGCGCCCGACCGAGCCGGTGCTGCCCAGGATGGAAACCGTGCGTGTCATCGCCAGAGCACCACCCCGTAACCCATGAAGAAAGCCAGCAATGCCGCCAGCGGCGCAGCGGCGATCAGCCCATCCAGCCGGTCCAGCAATCCGCCATGGCCAGGGATCAGCGCGGAACTGTCCTTCACGCCAAAGCGACGCTTAAAATGACTTTCAAACAGGTCGCCCAACTGGGTAGCGACGCCCAGTATGGCGGCGATGCCGGCGGCCTTGAGCATGTCGTCCGGATAAGGCGTGGCCCAGGCGGCGACGAGCGCGCCGAACACCATGGTGCAAACCAGGCCACCCAAGGCGCCCGACCATGTCTTGCCTGGAGAAATGGCGGGCGCCAGCTTTGGCCCGCCCAACATCCGGCCGAACATATAGGCGCCGATATCGCTGGCCCAGACCACGGCGATCAGGAAGAGGACGTTGTCGCGCCCCGCCTCGCTGTCGTGCCGCAGCGTGATCAGGCTGATGCCGGCGATGCCGATGTAAAGCACGCCAAAGGCAAGCCAGCCCACCGGCGCGGGGCGCCCGTCCCGCCGCTGCATCCAGCCAGCGCCCACCAGCGTGGCCAGGAAGCCCAGCAGCAGCAGCACCAGCGCCAGAAGCGTATGGTCGAAGACAGCGAAGGCACAGGCCACAAAGACCGCCAGCGGCACCGCTGCCCCCGGCAGCGCCCGGTTGCGCAAGCCGCAGAGATGCACCCATTCCCAGACCAGCCCGGCGATGGCCACCGCCATCAACGCCGTCCAGGGCAAGGCGCCCAGCCAGATGCAGAGCAGAGCGCCCGGCCCCAGCACGGCGGCGGAAATGGCGCGTTTCTTCAGGTCACGCCAGCGCTTGGCCTTCTCCTGGGCCTCAGCCATAGCCATGAACTCAGCCTGCCCCGTAGCGGCGCTCACGCCGCGCGTAGCTGCCGATGGCCTCGGCCAGCTGGG
The DNA here is from genome assembly GCF_014490445.1 of Pseudoroseomonas ludipueritiae. Lineage (GTDB taxonomy): Bacteria > Pseudomonadota > Alphaproteobacteria > Acetobacterales > Acetobacteraceae > Pseudoroseomonas > Pseudoroseomonas ludipueritiae. The sequence goes on from NZ_JACTUZ010000041.1 coordinate 1,113, forward strand.
TGGCGCCGAAATCCGGCCAGAGCGTGTCGGTGAACCACAGCTCGGCATAGGCGGCTTGCCAGAGCAGGAAGTTGGACAGGCGCTGCTCGCCTGAGGTGCGGATGATCAGGTCCGGGTCCGGCATGCCGAGGGTGAAGAGGCGGCGCGTCAGCATCGCCTCGTCCACGGATTCGGCTTCCAGGCGGCCCGCAGCGACATCCTGCGCGAGCGAGCGTGCCGCCGCCGCGATCTCCGCCCGGCTGCCATAGGAAAGGGCGACAGTGAGGTTGAGGCCGGTGTTATTGGCCGTCAGCGCCTCGGCCTCCTGGATGGCGGCCACAGTCTCTGGACCGAAGCGCTCCCGCTCCCCGATCACGCGCAGCCGCACCTTGTTCCGGTGCAGGGCCGCGATCTCATGCCGCAGGTAGAAGCGCAGCAGGCCCGTCAGGTCCCGCACCTCGTCCTCCGGCCGCCGCCAGTTCTCGGACGAGAAGGCGAAGAGCGTAAGCCATCCGACGCCGGACTTAGCCGCCGCCTCCACGGTGCGGCGCACCGCGTCGGCGCCGGCCTTATGGCCCAAGGCGCTGGGAAGGCCGCGGGCCCGGGCCCAGCGGCGGTTGCCGTCCATGATGATGCCAACATGGACAGGCACGCAGGAGGGCGTGCCGCCCTTCAGTGCCGGGGCCGCTCCGGACGCCGCGCTCATTCGATTGCCGTTCCGCCTGCTGGAGAAAGAAAGGAAAGGACGTCAGACGGTCTTGATGTCCTTTTCCTTGTCGGCCAGCAGCTCGTCCACCTTCTTGATGGTGCTGTCCGTCAGCTTCTGCACCTCGTCGGACCAGCGCTTGGCATCGTCCTTGGAGATCTCGGACTTGGTTTCCCAGCCCTTGATGGTCTCCATGCCGTCCCGGCGCACGCCACGGGCGGCGACCTTGGCGGCCTCGGCATACTTGGCGGCCTGCTTGGCCAACTCGTTGCGGCGCTCGGCCGTCAGCGGCGGCAGCGGCACGCGGATGGTCTGGCCCTCGGTCTGCGGGTTGAGGCCCAGGCCGGAGTCGCGGATGGCGATCTCGACAGCCTTGGCGGCCGAGCGGTCCCAGACCTGCACCTGCAGCATGGAGGGGCCACCCACCGAGATATTGGCCACCTGGTTCAGCGGCTGGTTGGCGCCATAGAGCTCAACGCGAATCGGCTCCAGCAGCGCCGGGGAGGCACGGCCGGTCCGCAGACCGTTGAATTCCTTCTTCAGGGACTCCAGCGCGCCGTCCATGCGGCGGGAAAGGTCCTGCTTCAGATTGGGGAAGTCGGCGGGAGCGGCCATGGCGGGCGTCCTTCTTCTACTTCTCTACAACAACAGCGACAGGCGTCTTACAGGTCCACGACCGTGGTGAAACGGCCCTCACCCTGCATCACGGCGGTGAAGGCACCGGCCTCATGAATATTGAACACGATGATCGGCAGCTTATTCTCGCGGGCCAGGCTGATGGCGGCAGCATCCATCACCGCCAGGTCGCGGGCCAGCATATCAAGATAGGTCAGGGTGACGTAGCGCTCGGCCTGCGGGTTCTTGCGCGGGTCGGCGGAATACACACCGTCCACCTGGGTGCCCTTGAACAGGGCGTCGCAGCCCATCTCGGCGGCGCGCAGCGCGGCGGCGGTATCGGTGGTGAAGAAGGGATTGCCGGAACCCGCGGCAAAGATCACCACCCGCCCCTTCTCCATGTGCCGCTGGGCGCGGCGGCGGATGAAGGGCTCGCAGACGCTGCTCATCGGGATGGCGGACTGCACCCGCGTCGGCACGCCGATCTTTTCCAGCGCGTTCTGCATGGCCAGGGCGTTCATCACCGTGGCGAGCATGCCCATGTTATCGGCCTGCGCCCGGTCCATGCCGGAAGAGGCACCGGAGACGCCGCGGAAGATATTGCCGCCGCCCACCACCACGCAGACCTCGACGCCCAGCGCCACGGCGCCCTTGATGTCCTCGGCGATGGCTTTGACAGTGGCATTGTCGAGGCCATAGTCGCGGCTGCCCATCAGCGCCTCCCCCGAGAGCTTGAGCAGGACGCGCTTGTAGATCGGGGCGGGCATTGAGGCGAGGCTCCATTCAGAAAGCCGAGGCGGGGCAACTGGCACGATAGGCAGGCGGCCCCGACGCGGCAAGGCCGGGCAGTCCGGCCTTCACACAAGAAGACGGGGGCACCGGCCATGCCGGCACCCCCGCCAGAAGCTTCAGGCCTGAGTGATCAGACCGTACCGGCGGCCGCGGCCACCTCGGCGGCGAAGTCGCCGCTCTGCTTCTCGATGCCCTCGCCCAGCTGGAAGCGGGCGAAGCCCGTCAGCTTGGCGCCGGCCTTCTGGACCACGGACTTCACGCGGCTCTCGCCGTCATGCACCCAGACCTGCTCCAGCAGCACCACTTCCTCGTAGTACTTGCGGACGCGGCCCTCGACCATCTTCTCGATGATGGCGTCCGGCTTGCCGGAAGCGCGGGCCTGCTCGGTCAGCACCGCCTTCTCACGCTCCAGGGCGGAGGGGTCCACCACGGAGACGTCCAGCGCCTCGGGGCGCGCGGCGGCGACGTGCATGCCGATCTGGCGGCCCAGCGTCTCCAGCGCCTCGATCTCGGACGGGGCTTCCAGAGCGGCCAGCACGCCGATCTTGCCGAGGCCCGGCTTGACGGCGGAGTGCGTGTAGGTCGCGACCACGCCCGACGGCACCGTCAGGCGCTTGGCCCGGCGGATGGTCATGTTCTCGCCGATGGTGGCGATCAGGCGCGTCAGCTCTTCCTGCACGGAATGGCCGGTGCCGGGATAGGTGTAGCCCTTGATCTGCTCCACGTCGTCGCCGACCACCAGCACGATGCCGGCGACCTCGGACACGAAGTTCTGGAACAGCTCGTTGCGGGCCACGAAGTCGGTCTCGGCATTCACCTCGACCATGCCGGCGACCTGCGGGCCGCTGGCGACACCGATCAGACCCTCGGCCGCCACGCGGCCGGACTTCTTGGCCGCGGCGGCCAGGCCCTTCTTGCGCAGCCAGTCGACGGCGGCCTCGATGTTGCCATCGGCCTCCACCAGGGCCTTCTTGCAGTCCATCATGCCCGCGCCGGTCTTCTCGCGCAGGTCACGCACCATCGCGGCGGTAATCTCAGCCATGCTCGATTCTCCTCGCGCTGTTTCGGTTCAGACCTTGCCGGCCTGGTTGCCGTCGTCCTGGTTGGCCTGGACCATCGTCTCGACCGTCTCGGTATCCAGGCCGACGCCCGGGCTGGTCTGGGCGGTCTCGAGCACCGGCTCTTCCTCGATCAGCTCCTCGGAAGCGCCGAGGTCGACGCCGGAGGCCTGCAGCTCGGCGGAGATGCCGTCGAACACGGCGCCGGCCATCAGGTCGCAGTAGAGGTTGATGGCGCGGATGGCGTCATCGTTGCCCGGGATCGGATAGGCGATGCCCGAGGGATCGGCGTTGGAGTCGAGCACGGCGACAACCGGGATGCCCAGCTTGTTGGCTTCCTCGATCGCCAGCTTCTCCTTCACCACGTCGATGACGAAGATGATGTCCGGCAGGCCGCCCATCTCGCGGATGCCGCCCAGCGCGCGGTCGAGCTTCTCGCGCTCGCGCGTCAGCATCAGGATCTCCTTCTTGGTGAGACCCTGGGTGTTGCCGCCCAGCTGCTCGTCCATCTGCTTCAGGCGCTTGATGGAGCCCGTGATGGTCTTCCAGTTGGTCAGCATGCCGCCGAGCCAGCGGTGGTTCACGTAGTACTGGCCGCAGCGGGTCGCGGCATCGGCCACGTATTCGGCGGCGGACTTCTTGGTGCCCACGAAGAGCACGCGGCCGCCGGCGGCGACCACGTCACGGACGGCGCGGAGCGCGCGGTCCATCAGGGGGACGGTCTGCTGCAGGTCCAGGATGTGGACCTGGTTGCGCACGCCGAAGATGTACGGCGCCATCTTCGGGTTCCAGCGGCGGGTGTGGTGGCCAAAGTGGACACCGGCCTCAAGCAGTTGGCGCAGGGAAACTTCGGGCATCGCCATGGCGGCGGTCCTTCCTTCAGATCGTAGTCCGGTTGGGCCTCCACGGCGCTAAGCCCCCTCTCGGGGGACCGGACCCTGGCACCATGTGGGTGGAAGGGCGCGCCGCGTGCGGATTTGCCCGTCCCGAGCTCATCCCGGGGCGAACGCGGCGGCATATGGCATGCCCCGCCTGCCGGGGCAAGCTTGGCCTGACAGGCTAGCGGATATCCTCCTCGGCATCCGGCCGCAGGCCGAGGCGCGCGGCCAGTGTCGCCGGCTCCTCGAAGAGGATGGTATTGGGAAGGGCAACGGGCCGCCCCTCTTCCAGCCGCACCAGGGCGGGCACGCCGCGGATGCCGAGCCCTTGCATCAGCTTCTCCGCCATGGCCTGGCGGGTGGCCATGGCCTCGCCCACGCCAGGGTCATCCGATTCCAGCAACGCCACCGCCTCGTCCAGCCCCAGGTCCCGCAGCACGGAGACCAGCACCGCGGGGTCGGTATTGTCCTGCCCATCCACGTAGCGCAGCAACTGGATACGGTGCATCGCCTCCAGTTCCTTGGCCGGCTCCGTCAGATGCACTGCGGTCAGGGCGCGGGTGGCGGCGGTGGAGTCGAAACGCCCGGCGGGATCACCAAGCACCTTCTCGCGATAGGCCTCGGAAAACACCTGCCCGGTCAGTTGCGCGATGCGCTGGTCGTTCTTCCAGGCATAGGCCGCGAAATCCGGCGTCATGCTGCGCCCGCCCCCGGCGAAGAGGCCGGTGGCCAGCGGGTGCAGCATCACCGAAGGCTCCAGCTCCAGCTTCACCACGGCCGGCGCGGCGCCATAGCACCAGCCGCAGAGCGGATCGTAGAGATAGAAGAACTCATGCACCTCAGCCGGCCTCCACATGCGCGACCCCGGGCACGACCTTCATGGCCTGCGCCATCCGGGGCGAGACATTGAAGAAGCCGGGCAGCAGCACCTCGATCTCCTGCCCCGGCCCGGTACGCGGGATCAGCGCGACCTTGCCCTTGCCCGGCCCTTCCCGCTCCAGCAACGCACGGATGGGCTCGATGGCGGCGGCATCCTCGATGGTCAGGCGCAGCATCTGCCGCAGGCCGGCCGCGGCCTTGTCCAGCCCTTCCAGGTCCTGGGCCGTCAGGCGCAGCGTCTCGCCCTCCATCCGCGCCTCGCAGGTGATCAGGACCGGATTGCCCTCGGTCAGCATCTCGCGCGATCGCAGCAGCACCTCGGAGAACAGCGTCACCTCGGTGCTGCCGGAGGAATCGGAGATGCGGACCCAGGCCATGCGGCTGCCGGTGCGGGTGGTGCGCTCCTTGCTGTTCACCACCGTGCCGGCCAGCTTGAGGCGCCCCACGCCGGCCTCCGCCCGCGCCTGGGCCTGCGCGATGGAGGTCACGCCCAGCTTGCGCAGCGTCTCCCTATAGGTGTCCAGCGGATGGGCGGAGAGATGGAAGCCCACCGCCTCCGCCTCATGCGACAGCCGTTCCAGTTCCGGCCAGTCAGGCACTTCCGGCAGGCGCAGGGGCTCCGGCCGCGCGTCGCCGCCGCCGAAAAGGCCGATCTGGCTGGAGGCACGCTCCTCCGCCTTGGCCTGGGCGCGGCGCAGGATCACCTCGGCGCCCATCATCACCCTGGCGCGGTTCTTCTCCAGCGTATCGAAGGCACCGGCCCGGGCCAGGTTCTCCAGCTGCATCTTATTCAGCAGCTTCGGGTCCACGCGCCCGGCGAAATCGGCGACGGATTCGAAGGGCCTGCCGCGGGCGGCAACCAGATCCTTCATCGCCTGCAGGCCGACGCGCTTCACCGCCGCCAGGGCGAAGCGGATGCATTCCTTGCCCTCGGCGTCCTTCTCGACCCGGAAATCGGCGGCGGAGCGGTTGACGTCCGGCGGCAGCACCTTGATGCCGAGACGCGCGGCCTCCTGCATGTGGTTCGCCAGCTTCTCGGTCTTGTCCATGTCGAAGGTCATGGAGGCGGCGATGAAGGCCACCGCGTGGTTCGCCTTCAGGTAAGCGGTGTGGTAGGCGACCAGCGCGTAAGCGGCGGCGTGCGACTTGTTGAAGCCGTATTCCGCGAACTTCTCCATCAGGTCGAAGATCTCGCCGGCCTTGTCCTCCGGCACGCCATTCTTCACCGCGCCATCGACGAAGATCTTGCGCTGCGCCTCCATCTCCGAGCGGATCTTCTTGCCCATGGCGCGGCGCAGCAGGTCGGCGCCGCCGAGCGAGTAGCCCGCGACATCCTGGCTGATCTGCATCACCTGCTCCTGGTAGACCAGGATGCCGTAGGTCTCTTCCACCAGGTGGCGCATGGCCGGGTGCACCGGCTCCCAGGCCTCGCCATGCTTGCGGGCGCAATAGGCCGGAATATTGGCCATCGGGCCCGGACGGTAGAGTGAGACGGCGGCGATCAGGTCCTCGAAGCGGTCGGGCCGCATCATGCGGAGGCAGTCCCGCATGCCCTGACCTTCGAACTGGAACACGCCGGCGGAATCGCCGCGCGCCAGCATGTCGTAGGTCTTCTTGTCGTCCAGCGGGATCTGCGAGAGATCGATCTTGATCCCCTGCTCATCCAGGATCTCCACCGCGCGCTGCAAGACCGTCAGCGTCTTGAGGCCGAGGAAGTCGAACTTCACCAGCGAGGCATTCTCCACGTATTTCATGGAGTATTGCGTCACCAGCATGTCGGAGCGCGGGTCACGGTAGAGGCCGACAATGTCGATCAGCGGCTTGCGGCCGATGACGACGCCGGCGGCGTGGGTGGAGGCATTCCGGTAAAGCCCTTCCAGCACCAGAGCGGTTTCCATCAGCCGGTCCACCGTCTCGTCCGCGCGCATGTCCTGCAGGCGCGGCTCGCCGTCCAGCGCCTGCTGCAGCGTCACGGGCTTGGCGGGGTTGAAGGGGATCAGTTCCGCGATGCGGTTCACCTGGCCATAGGGCATGCCCATGACGCGGCCGACATCGCGCACCACCGCCTTGGCCTGCAACCGGCCGAAGGTGATGATCTGCGCCACGCGGTCCTCGCCATATTCGCGGCGGACGTATTGGATGACCTCGTCACGGCGGTCCTGGCAGAAGTCGATGTCGAAGTCAGGCATCGACACGCGCTCAGGGTTCAGGAAGCGCTCGAAGAGCAGGCCGAAGCGCAGCGGGTCGAGATCCGTGATGAGCAGCGCCCAGGCGGCGACGGAACCGGCGCCCGAGCCACGGCCCGGACCCACGGGAATGCCCTGCTGCTTGGCCCACTGGATGAAGTCGGCCACGATCAGGAAGTAGCCGGAAAAGCCCATCTTCTCGATGACGTTCAGCTCGAACTCCAGCCGGTCCCGATAGACCTGCCGGTCCGTCGTGCCCTGCGCGTCCAGCCGCGCCTCCAGGCCACGGCGCGCCATGTCGCGCACCGTCTCGGCCTCCGTCATGCCGGGCTGCACCTTGGGGCAGATCGGCAGCTCGGGCTTCCGGTTCTCCGCCATCACGTGGCAGCGGCGGGCGATGGCGAGGGTATTGTCGCAGGCTTCCGGCAGGTCCGCGAAAAGCTTCCGCATGGCGGCGGCGGACTTGAAGTAATGCTCGGCCGTCAGGCGGCGCCGGTCGGTCTCCGCCAGGGTGCGGCCCTCGGCGATGCAGAGCAGCGCGTCATGCGCCTCGTACATCTCGGGCTTGGCGAAATAGACATCGTTGGCCGCGACCACCGGCAGCCCGGCGGCATCGGCCAGCGAGAGCAGCGCGGGGTCGAGCCCCCGCTCCACCGCCAGGCCGTGCCGGTGCAGCTCCACCGCCAGGCGGTCCGGGAAGCTTTCCTTCAGGGCATCCAGCAGATTTGCCGCGGCATCCCGCCGCCCTTCCACCAACAGCCGCCCCAGCGGCCCGCTGGTGCCGCCGGTCAGCAGGAAGACGCCTTCGGAATGGCCGCGCAGCAGGTCCAGGGTGATGGTGGGCTTGCCGGAAGGGTCGTCCCGCAGGAAGCCGTGAGAGGACAGGCGCTGCACATTCTCCAGCCCCTGCGCGTCCATGGCCAGCACCACCACCGGGTCGGGGTTCAGCCGGGCGATCTCCGGCCGGTCATCCGTCGCGGCCCGCGTCAGGTTGAGCTGGCAGCCGATGATGGGCTGCACGCCTTTGCCGGAGCAGTAGCTGGAGAATTCCAGCGCGCCGAAAAGATTGGCCGTATCGGTCAGCGCCAGGGCCGGCATGCCGGCCTCCTTGGCCAGCACCGCCAGCTTGTCCGCCTTGATGGCGCCCTCGGCGAGGGAATAGGCGGAATGGGTGTGCAGATGAACGAAGGAGCCTGACATGGGGAGGATATAGCACCTCCCCTGCCCGGCTTCACGCGTTCAGGCCGGAACGACGTGACCTTCGCGCAGCGTCACCACCCGGTCCATGCGGGCGGCGAGGTCCGGGTTATGGGTGGCGATCAGCGCCGCCACGCCGGCATTGCGCACGGCGGCCAGCAGCTCCTCGAAAACGAGGTCGGAGGTGCCGACATCCAGGTTGCCCGTGGGCTCGTCCGCCAGCAGCAGGCCCGGGCGGTTGGCCAGGGCGCGGCTGATGGCCACGCGCTGCTGCTCGCCACCCGAGAGCCGGCCGGGCCGGTGCGCTTCCCGCCCCTTCAGGCCGAAGGAGGCCAGCAGCTCATGGGCGCGCGCCTCGGCCGCCGCGCGGGCGGTGCCGATGGCCATCTGCGGCAGCACCACATTCTCCAGCGCCGTGAATTCCGGCAGCAGGTGGTGGAACTGGTAGACGAAGCCAATGGACTGGCCGCGCAGGGCGGTACGCGCCTTGTCCGCCATGCCGGAGGTGTCCTGGCCATCGACGATCACCTTGCCGCCGTCCGGCTTCTCCAGCAGCCCGGCCAGATGCAGCAGGGTGGACTTGCCGGTGCCGGAAGGCGCCACCAGCGCGACGATCTCGCCCGCGTTGAGGTCGAGATCGGCGCCGCGCAGCACCGGCAATTCGCCGGCCTCCGTGCGGAAGGAGCGGGTGACGCCGGAAAGGCGCAGGCGCGGCGTGTCACTCATTGCGCAGGGCCTCCACCGGGTCCGTCTTGGCCGCGCGCCAGGAAGGATAGAGCGTCGCCAGCAGCGAAAGGCCGAGGCCCATCAGCACCACCTGCGTCACCTCGTTGGGGTCCACGATGGCGGGCAGGCGGGTCAGGAAATACACTTCCGGGCTGAAGAGCTGCGTGCCGGTCAGGGATTGCAGGGCCTGCCGGATGCGCTCGATGTTCAGGCAGAAGACCAGTCCGATGCCGAAGCCGATCAGCGTGCCGAGCACGCCGATGGAAGCGCCGCAGAGCAGGAAGATCCGCATGATGGCGCCCGAACTGGCACCCATGGTGCGCAGGATGGCGATGTCGCGTCCCTTGTCCTTCACCAGCATGATGAGGGAGGAGATGATGTTGAAGGCGGCGACGACGATGATCAGCGTCAGGATCAGGAACATCACGTTCCGCTCCACCTGCACTGCCGCGAAGAAGCTGCTGTTGCTGGCCTGCCAGTCCAGCACGCGGAAGGGCATGGGGGAGAGTGTGCGGACGATCTCCTGCGTCACCTGCCGCACCTGGTCCGGGTTCTGCACGAAGATCTCGATCTGGGAGGCCGCGTCGCGCAACTGGAAGTAGGTCTGCGCGGCCTGCAGCGGCATGAAGACATAGCCGCTGTCATACTCGTTCATGCCGGTGTCGAAGAGCGCGACGATGGTATAGGCCTTCAGCCGCGGCACCATGCCGATGACGGTGGTGCGCCCCTGCGGCGAAACCAGCGTCACCTTGCCGCCGACCCCCAGCCGCAGCTTCTGCGCCAGGCGGGTACCGATGATGATGGTGTCCTCGCCCCCGAACTGATCCAGCGTGCCAGAGACGATGTTGCCGGCGAGGATCGGCCGCGCCTTCAGGTCCTCCGGCCGGATGCCACGGGCGAAGCCACCGGTGGCACCGCCGCCCTCGCTGGTCAGCAGCACCTGCCCTTCCACCACCGGCGCCGCCGAGGTAATGCCCGGCAGCCCTCGCACCCTGGCCAGGACGCTGTCGAAGTCCCGCAGCCCCCCGCCATCGGCGGCATAGATGCCGAGATGGCCGTTCAGCCCAAGGATGCGGCCCAGCAGCTCCTGCCGGAAGCCGTTCATCACCGACATCACGATGATCAGCGTGGCCACGCCCAGCGCGATCCCCACCAGCGAGAAGGTGGCGATCACGGAGACGAAGCGTTCCCCCTTCCGCGCCCGAAGGTAGCGGAAGGCGACCATGCGCTCGAAGGCACCGAACATGCGGTGCTCAGCCCGCCAGGATGCGGTGCAGGGCTTCTTCCAGCGACACTTCCGCCCGCTCGCCCGTAGCGCGGCGCTTCAGTTCGATCTTCTCGTTGGCGGCGCCGCGCGGGCCGATGATGGCCTGCCAGGGATAGCCGGCGAGATCGGCGTCGTTGAACTTCACGCCCGCGCGCTCCGGCCGGTCGTCATAGACGGCATCGCCTTGCAGGGAGGCATAGAGCTTCTCGCAGAGCGCGTCCGTCGCCAGGTCACCGGGCTTCAGGTTGAGGATGGCGCAGCGGAAGGGCGCCACCGCATCCGGCCAGATGATGCCGGCCTCGTCATGGCTCGCCTCAATGATGGCGCCGAGCAGGCGGGAGACGCCGATGCCGTAGCTGCCCATTTGCGGGTTCACCGGCTGGCCGTCGGGCCCAGCCACAGTGAGGCCCATCGACTTCGAATACTTCTCGCCGAAGAAGAAGATGTGGCCGACCTCGATGCCCTTGCCCTCGCGCTGGCGATCGGCCGGCACCTGGGCCCAGGCGGCCTCGTCGTGCATCTCGTCCGTCGCGGCGTAGAGGCTGGTGATCTGGTTGAAGAACTTCTCCAGATCCTCCGGCTTCTCGTAGCTGTAGTCGGCGTTGGAGAGCGCCATCTCCTCGAAGGCGGCGTCGTAGAAGACGGTGCTTTCGCCGGTCGGCGCCAGGATGATGAATTCGTGGGAGAGATTGCCGCCGATGGGACCGGTATCCGCCCGCATCGGCACCGCACGCAGGCCCATACGCTGGAAGGTGCGCATATAGGCCAGCATCATGGCGCGGTAGGAGCGGGTGCCGCCTTCCACGTCCAGGTCGAAGGAATAGCCGTCCTTCATCAGGAACTCGCGGCCGCGCATCACGCCGAAGCGGGGGCGCACCTCGTCCCGGAACTTCCACTGGATGTGGTAGAGGTTGCGCGGCAGGTCGCGGTAGGACTTGGCATAGGTCTTGAAGATATCGGTGACCATTTCCTCATTGGTCGGACCGAAGAGCATGTCGCGGTCATGCCGGTCGCGGATGCGCAGCATTTCCTTGCCGTAGTCGTCATAGCGGCCGGACTGGCGCCAGAGGTCGGCGCTCTGGATCGTCGGCATCAGGATTTCCTGGGCGCCGGCGGCGTCCTGTTCCTCCCGCACGATCTGCTCGACCTTCTTCAGCACGCGCAGGCCGAGTGGCAGCCAGGCATAGATGCCGGCGCTGGTCTGCCGGATCATGCCGGCACGCAGCATCAGCTTATGGGAAGCGATCGCCGCCTCGGCGGGGATTTCTTTCAGGGTCGGCAGGAAGGCGCGGGAGAGGCGCAAGGGAAAGGCTCCGGTCCAAAGCTTTGGCGCGGAACGTAAGGGGGAATGGGTCTGGATGCCAGGGAGGGCTTGGTTTCACCGCACCATCATGGTGCATCGCAACAAAAATACGTCGTGACCGCTAAGCTTGAAACTTTCTGAAGATTCAGCTTGGCGCGCCCAAACGGAAACGATACAAAAAAAAGGCCGCACCGAGGTGCGGCCCGAGTTTAGGGAGGAAACGCCAGTCACACGGCAGGAAGAGAACCAGCTCTCTTCCTGAGAACAACTGTGCCTGCGTGCAGACTGGCCATCAACGTGAAAACCCGGCACAAAAGCCGAAAAATAAGGCGTTCAGCCGGGATTTGGCGCATCTTTGCGCATGATCGCCTCAAGGCGATGAAATCTGCCTATTTTGGTGTCATCGCGAGCCAGCCGTGGCGGAAGCTCAACCAATCGCTGCTGACGAGCCAGTAGATCCCGCCCCACACCACCGTCGCCACCACGGTGGTCCAGATCACCTTGCTCAGGATCAGGGGCCGCTGCGGCGCGCCGCGCCATCCACCGCTTTGCCGTGCACCTTCGGCATCGGGCTGGATGCCGAAGGGCAGCACCGCGAAGAGCACGGTCCACCAGCACAGGAAATAGACCATAACTCCCGTTACCCAGCCCATCGCGGTTCCTCCTGCCTCGATGGGGCGGCAATAAGCCCATCAGGCTGGCAAGGCCAGGGTCATGAAGCCATGCGGGCGGCGCTGGCCTGATAGCGCGGGAATGTCCGCAGCCCTTCATATTCCCGAAACCAACCGCTGCGATCTTCCGCGCCATGTTCACCGCCACCGCGACACGCCCCTTCCTCGCCCCGGAGCCACGGCCAGGCCGCCATGCCGTCGAGGCGCCACTGATTGCCCTTTATGAAAGCGAGGAAGCGGCGGAAGCCGCCCTGCCGCACCTGGGAGGGATCCGCGTGCTGGGGCAGTCCTCCTCCGGCGTGCGAATGCTCGCCCCCGCCCCCGGGCTGCGGGAGACGCTCTATGCCAGCGGCGCCCTGCTGGTGGTGGGCTAGCGGCGGCGCAGCCAGAGCCACTGGCCCGGATTGCCACGAATCCAGGATTCGATCCGGCTATTCACCGCCAGCAACAGGCTGCGGATATCGGCGGCAGTGCCACCACTGTCTGGCGGGGATAACGGCGGCTCCACCGCCATGTGGAAGCGGCCAGGGCCAATGTGCTGGGTATGGCCCGGCGCCACCGGGCAACGGTAACACAGCGTGATTTCCGTCAAGGCGGGCATCATCATGGGCGGGTGCCCAGGAAGGGCATGGCCGGCAGGTGCTCGCGGCCAAGCATCTTCACCTAGGCATTCAGTTTCACCCGGTCCGGCCAGCAGGAAATCGCGGCGCGTGAGATCTGAAACCGGCAGCAGCAGCCCGATCCGCCGCGCCAAGGCGCCACCCAGCACAGAGGCCCGCTGGATGCCCGACCATCGCGCCGTAACGAACAGAACCCTGACCAGAATTGCGTCGATCCGCCACAACAGGCGCCGCACCCGCATATCCTGCACTGGAAGGGGCTGCCTTCCACGGCGTCGCGGCAAAGCTGGCGACGGCAAAATGCACGCAGCGTGAACTTCGCGCCCTTCCGCCCCTGCCCACCCTGCCCCATATCCGCCCCACCCATGCGAACATTGCCAGAACCTTTTGCCGGGTGGTTTGCCGCGCGCGGCTGGCGTCCCAGGCCACACCAGATGGAGATGCTGGCGGCAGCGGAAGCGGGCGAAAGCGCGCTGCTGATCGCGCCCACGGGCGGCGGCAAGACCCTGGCGGGCTTCCTGCCCAGCCTGATCCAGCTGCACCGTGAGCCGCGCCCCGGCCTGCACACCTTATATGTATCGCCGCTGAAGGCGCTGGCGGTGGATATCGCCCGCAACCTGACCATCCCGGCCGAGGAGATGGGCCTCGACCTGCGGATCGAGACCCGCACCGGCGATACCCCGGCCAATCGCCGCGCCCGGCAGCGGCAGGACCCGCCGCAGATCCTGCTGACCACGCCGGAAAGCCTGACCCTGCTGCTCTCGCTGCCCGATGCGGGGGACATCTTCGGCAACCTCGCCTGCGTCGTCATCGACGAGATCCATGCCCTGGCCGGCACCAAGCGCGGGGACCAGTTGGCGCTCTGTCTGTCCCGCCTTTCCACCCTGGCGCCGGGCCTACGGCGGGTGGGGCTTTCCGCCACCGTGGCGCATCCGAAGGCGCTGGCCGCCTGGTGTGCGCGGGATGCCGACCCGGAGAGCGTGCGGCTGGTGCGCGCCGCCGGCGGCGCGGCGCCGGAGATCGGCACCATCCTGCCCGCCGGGCGGCTGCCCTGGGGCGGGCATATGGGCCTTTCCACCATGCCGGAGGTCTACCAGCGGCTGCGGGAAGCCGGGGTTTCCATCATCTTCACCAATACCCGGGCGCAGTCGGAACTGTGCTTCCAGGCATTGTGGCGGCTGAACGAGGACAACCTGCCGATCGCCCTCCACCACGGCTCTCTCACCGTCGAGCAGCGGCGGAAGGTGGAGGCCGCCATGGCGGCGGGAAAGCTGCGCGCCGTGGTCGCCACCGCCTCGCTGGACCTGGGCATCGACTGGGGCGCAGTGGACCAGGTGATCCAGGTGGGTGCGCCCAAGGGTGTCGCGCGGCTGTTGCAGCGCGTTGGCCGCGCCAATCACCGGATGGACGAGCCTTCCCGCGCCGCGCTGGTGCCCGCCAACCGCTTCGAGGTCATCGAATGCCGCGCCGCCATCGAGGCCGTGGCCGAAGGTGAGGTGGATGGCGACCCGCCCCGCCCCGGTGGGCTGGACGTGCTGGCGCAGCACATCCTGGCCATGGCCTGCCACGCCCCCTTCTTCCCCGACGACCTTTACGCGGAGGTGAAGGGCGCCGCCGCCTATGCCACCCTCTCCCGCCGCGACTTCGACGACACGCTGCGCTTCGTGGAGGATGGCGGCTACGCCCTTTCCGGCTACGAGCGCTTCCGCCGCCTGTTCCGGGATTATGAGGGACGGGTGCATGTGCGCGGGCCGCAGGTGGCGCGGCAGTTGCGGATGAATCTCGGCACCATTGTCGAGACGCCGTTGCTCAAGGTGCGGATGCGCGGCGGCCCGATCCTGGGCGAGGTGGAGGAATGGTTCGTCTCCACCCTGGAGCCGGGCGACAACTTCATCTTCGCCGGCCAGGTGCTCCGCTACGAGCGGCTGGACCCCATGACGGTCATCGTCTCCCGCGGTGGCGAGGGTGAGCCGCGCGTGCCAGCCTATGCCGGCAGCAAGCTGCCGCTCTCGACCAGCCTGGCGCTGCGGGTGCGGGAGATCCTCTCCAATCCCCGCCACTGGAAGGCGCTGCCGGAACCGGTGCGGGACTGGCTGGCGATGCAGCGCAAGCGGTCCGAGCTGCCGCCGCTGGAGGGCCTGCTGGTCGAGGTCTTT
Organism: Pseudoroseomonas ludipueritiae; assembly: GCF_014490445.1. Taxonomy (GTDB): domain Bacteria; phylum Pseudomonadota; class Alphaproteobacteria; order Acetobacterales; family Acetobacteraceae; genus Pseudoroseomonas; species Pseudoroseomonas ludipueritiae. The sequence goes on from NZ_JACTUZ010000041.1 coordinate 16,146, forward strand.
CCGCGCGGCAACCGCTGGTTCCTGGTTGCCTATTGCTTCGAGGGGCGGCTGGCGCACCAGACGCTGGGCATGCTGGTGACACGGCGGATGGAGCGGATGGGCCTCGGCCCGCTGGGTTTCCTCGGCACCGATTACGTCATGGCGGTGTGGTCGGCCTTCGAACCCACGGATGTGGAGCACCTCTTCGAGGAAGACCTGCTGGGCGAGGAGCTGGAGGAATGGATCGCCGAAAGCTCCATGCTGCGGCGGACCTTCCGCAACATCGCCACCATCGCCGGGCTGCTGGAGAAGAACCACCCGGGCCAGGAGAAATCCGGCCGGCAGATGAGCATGTCGGCCGACCTGATCTACGACGTGCTGCGCAAGCACGAGCCCGACCATATCCTGCTGCGCGCCACCCGTGCCGAGGCCGCCTTCGGCCTGACGGATGTGGCCCGCATCGGCAGCCTGCTGGAGCGCGCCCGGGGCCGCATCCGGGTGCGGCGGCTGGACCGGGTCTCGCCCCTGGCCGTGCCGGCGCTGATCGAGGAAGGGCGTGAATGGGTTTCCGGCAGCGCCGAGGATGCGCTGCTGGCCGAGGCCGTGGCCCTGGTGGAGGAAGCCACCGGCGGTGAGGACAGCTTCACCGGCGAGATCGCCGAGGAAGCCCCCACCCCGCCACCGCCCCGGGCGGAGGAGCGGCCACCGCGCAAATCACGTTCCATGCACTTCGCCCGCCGGCGGCCCCGAGGCTGAGTTTTGCACCTTCCCGCCCGGCGCTTTCCCCGCTAACCCGTTGTTGAACATGATCTCCGCACCCGTGCATCTGGCCGGCGAGCGCCTGCTGCTCGACCCTTCCGGCGTTCTGTTCTGGCCGAGCCGCCAGCTCCTGGTGGTCTCGGACCTGCACCTGGAGAAGGGCAGCCACTTCGCGCGGCATGGCCGCTTCGTGCCTCCCTATGATACCCGCGAGACGCTCTCCCGCCTCGCACCCCTGATGCGGCGCTACACGCCGGAGCGCGTGGTCTTTCTGGGCGACAGCTTCCACGATGCCGAGGGTGCCGCCCGCATGCAGCCGGCGGACCGCGCGGCGCTGATGCACCTGCTGGGCAACCGGCTGGTCACCTGGGTGCTGGGCAATCACGACCCGGTGGCACCGGATGGCCTGCCTGGCGAGGCGGTGGAGGAATTCCGCGAGGGCCCCTTCGTGTTCCGCCATGTCGGCATGGCCGGCAAGGAAGCGGGCTTCGAGTTCAGCGGCCATTTTCACCCCAAGGCCAGCCTGCCCACCCGCTGCGGCCCGGTGACACGTCCCTGCTTCCTGGCCGATGCCCGGCGGGTCATGCTGCCTGCCTTCGGTGCCTATACGGGTGGGCTGGAGATCACTGCGCAGCCGATCGCGGCTTTGTTCCCCCGCGGCGGCCGGGCCTTTCTGCTGGGGCGGGACCGGCTCTACAGCGCCGCCGTCGGGCCGATGAAGCATCTTGCCGCGGTGACCGGAAGGCCGGCTGAATCGTTACAGCCGTCATGAAAGGTTCACCATTCTCCGCCACCGCCGGGCGCCGGGAGGGGCTCTGGCCAGCAGCATCGGATGAGGTCGTAGGGACTGGGGCGATCGGCCCTGGCATGGCGCCGGCAGGGGGGCCGCCAGCCGCATGAACGTCGCTGGCACCTCGTCGCATGTTCCCTCGTTGGCCGCGCTGCGCGCCACCTTCAAGGGTTTGCGCGTGGTGGGCGATGTGCATGGCGACGCCCATGGCTTCAGCGCCGCCCTGGCCGGGGCCAGGGACAAGCGCCTCTTCACGGTGCAACTGGGCGACCTGACCGACCGGGGCCCGGATAGCGCCGCCACCCTGCGCATGGCGCTGGAGATGGTGGCCGAGCACCAGGGCGTTTTCCTGCTGGGCAACCATGACCACAAGCTACGCCGGGCGCTCTCCGGTGCGCTGGTGCGGCCGGACCCGGAGGGGCTGGGCGTGACGCTGAAGCAGATCGCCGCCGCCCCGGATGCCGATGCGCTGCGTCAGGCGGCGCTGGATGTGATCGGCCGTGCTCCGGCCTGGCTGCGGCTGGGCCCCTGGCTGTTTGTCCATGGCGGCTTCCACCCGCGCATGCTGCGGGAGCCTCCGCCGCCGCATGCCGGCAGCAGCAAGCCGGAAGGGCTGGTGCCCCGCGCGCTCTTTGGCCAGGTCACCAGCCGCACGCGCATCGACGGCTATCCGGAGCGGCTGCACAACTGGGTGCATCGCATCCCCTCCGGCATCACCGTCTATTGCGGGCATGAAACCCGCAGTGCCGATGGGCGGCCTTATGTCGCCGTGGCGGCGGCCGGCGGGCGGGCGGTGTTCTTGGACACCGGCGCCGGCAAGGGTGGCCACCTCTCCTGGATCGACCTGCCCTGGTAGGGGCTCAGTCCCCGGCCCGGTCCTCCGCCACCAGCCCCTGGCGGTCCCGCTTCCGCAGTGATTCCGACAGGCGCCCGGCTTCGGCCCGCAGCGACTGAAAAGCGCGTTCGGTGAAGCCGATATGGTCGCGCATGGCTTCCGCCGCCGCTTCGGGCTGGCCTTGCAGGATGGCGGCGGCGATGGCGCGGTGCTGCGCCAGGATCTCGCTGCGCAGGGTATCGCGCTGCCAGTATTGCTCATGGCTGAACAGGATGCCCCGGCGCAGCAGCACGGCGAAGACGCGCAGCACATGCAGCAGCACCAGGTTATGGCTGGCCTCATGCACCAGCAGGTGCAGCCGGGTATCGGCCTCGGCCTCTTCCGCCGGTTGGGCGCGGGCATGGGCGGCCTCCATGGCCGCCAGGCATTCCTCCAGCGCCGCGCGCTCTGGCGGCGTGATGCGGCTGGCGGCCAGGGCGGCGGCCTGGGGCTCGATCAGGCGGCGATATTCGAAGTAATCCTCCGCCATGCGGGGGCTGGTGCCGAAGAGCCCGGCCAGCGGTGCTGAGAGCGGCGCCAGGAAATCCGCCACCTGTGTGCCGGCGCGGGAGCTTTCCAGCAGGCCCTTTTCCTCCAGCGCCGCCAGTGCTTCCCTCAGCGAAGGGCGAGAGACGCCCAGCCGTTCCGCCAGTTCCCGCTCCGGCGCGAGGCGATCCCCTGGGCGCAGCACGCCTTCCAGCACCAGCCCTTCCAGATGCGCGGCGACGGCACTGGCCAGTGGCGGGGGCCGGATAGGATCGGTCATGGCCTGCGATTCTCCTGGTCAAAACTCTTTACCAAGACCCAGCGCAGGTTGAAACTGGGGGAAAGAGGCCACCGAGGACAGATCATGCCGCCCATCACCCATATCGAGGATCTGCGCCGCATCGCACGCCGGCGCATCCCCCGCGCCATCTTCGACTATGCCGACCGCGGCTCCTACGACGAGGCCAGCCTGCGCGCCAACCGCGAGGATCTGGCCGCGCTGAAGCTGCGCCAGCGCGTCATGATTGATGTCTCGGAACGCACCACCGCCACCACCATGCTGGGTGAGCCGGTGACCATGCCCGTGGGCATCGCCCCCACCGGCCTGACCGGGCTGTTCCACGCGGATGGCGAGATCCTGGGCTGCCGCGCCGCCCATGCCTTCGGCGTGCCCTTCACGCTGTCCACCATGTCCATCTGCTCCATCGAGGATGTGGCGGGCGCGGTGGACAAGCCCTTCTGGTTCCAGCTCTACGTGATGCGGGACCGGGGCTTCAGCCGCTCCCTGGTGGAGCGGGCCATCGCCGCCAGGTGCTCCGCGCTGGTGCTGACGCTGGACCTGCAGATCCAGGGCCAGCGGCACAACGACATCAAGAACGGCCTGGCGGTGCCGCCGAAGCTGACGCTGCGCAACATGCTCGATGTCGCCACCAAGCCAGCCTGGGCGATGAAGGTGCTGCAGGGCAAGCGCAAGAGCTTCGGCAACCTGGCCGACGCGCCCGGGGCCAAGGAAGGGCTGAACACCCTCTCACACTGGATCGCGGGGCAGTTCGACCCCTCCCTCTCCTGGAAGGACGTGGAGTGGATCCGCTCCATCTGGCCGGGCAAGCTGATCCTGAAGGGCGTGCTGGACGTGGATGACGCCCGCATCGCCGCCAGCATGGGCGCGGATGCCATGGTGGTGTCCAACCACGGCGGCCGGCAGCTCGACGGCGCGCCCTCCTCCATCTCCGTGCTGCCCTCCATCGTCGAGGCGGTGGGCGACAAGACCGAGATCATGATGGATGGCGGCGTGCGCTCCGGCCAGGATGTGCTGAAGGCGCTGGCGCTGGGCGCCAAGAGCTGCCTGATCGGCAAGGCTTGGCTCTATGGCCTCGCCGCCGGCGGGCAGCAGGGCGTGACCCAGGCGCTGGAGGTGATTCGCAAGGAGCTGGATATCAGCATGGCGCTGACCGGCACCCGCGACGTGCGGAAGGTGACCCCAGAAGTGCTTTATGCCCCCCGCCATGGCGACGTGGTTCGCCCGGCCGGCGGCCGCACGACGGCCGAGGCGGCGGAGTAACGCTCTCGGGCGCCGCCCCAAGCGGAAGCGGCGCCCGCGAGCTTGTCACAATTCAACTGGCGCCTTCCCCCGTTACAGGCGCCACGTGGCGTGCCACACTGCGCCCATGCGGCAACTGATTCTGCTGCGGCACGCCAAATCGTCCTGGGACGACCCGGCGATGCCGGACCATGCCCGCCCGCTCAACGCGCGAGGCAAGCGCGCGGCCGTGGTGATGGCGGCGGTGATGCGCGACCTCGGGCTGGCGCCGGATGCGGTGCTGGTTTCCTCCGCCCGACGGACGCTGCAGACGCTGGAGGTGCTCTCGCCCCTGCCGGACAACCCGATGGTGGAGCCGATGGACGACCTCTACCTCGCCACCTGGGAGCGGATGCTGGAAACCCTGCGCCGTATTCCGGAAACGGTGCGGAGCGTGCTGCTCATCGGCCATAACCCGGGCATGCATGACCTGGCCCTGGCCCTGGCGGGGCAGGAAGCCATGGAACGCGGCACCGCCCCGGGCACCAGGCGCCTTGCCGGTGGCTACCCCACCGCGGCCCTGGCGGAGTTCGCGGTGGCAACCCCCTGGGCGCAACTGACGCAGGGGGAGGCGCGGCTGATCCGCTTCATCGCCCCCAACGACCTGCCTGAGATGGCGGCCTGAGCCGGACCGCATGACTGAGTCGCAGGAGCCACTGCCCGAGCCTCCGCCGCCCCCGGCACCGGAACCCGCGGCCGAGCCCGCTGAACCCGCATCCGCCGGCCTAGTTGTGGCGCTTGAGCTGGCCTTGCCGCCGGAAGCCCTTCAGCCGCTCTGGCGACACCCGGCCCTGGCGCGCCGGCTGGAGGGGCGGCCGCGCGGCGTGGCGGAAAGCTGCGTCTGGCTGGACACCGCCGATGGTCACCTCGCCAAGCTGGGACAGGCGTTGGAAGCCCCGCGCAAAGGCCTCCGCCGCCACCTGCAGGTGCTGCCGCCGCCCGGCTTCGCCCTGCCCGGTGCCGCTCCGGTGGTATTGGGCGAGCACGCCAGCGGGGAAGCGCCCGATGTGGTCCGCGGCGAGGTGCTGCTGCCGCTGGCGGCCTTCGAAGGACGGCGGGTGGAAGCGGAAGCTGGCCCGGTGCGGCTGCTCTTGCGGCATGGCAACCTCCGCTGCGTGGCGGCCGAGGCGCCAGTGGCGCGCCTCATGCTCAGTGGCCCAGCGGCGGAGGTGCTGCCGCTGGTCCAGGCCTTGGCGCAGGACCTGCCGTTGCTGCCCGCCGTGGCCGGCCTGGCCGAGACCGCTCGCGCCCTTGCCCGCCAGGAAAGCCCCAACCCCCGCCGCCTCGGCCCGCCGGACCTGCATGAATCCAGAACGGTGGAGGAGGCATTGAGCCTCGCCATCGCGCATCTGGTGGAGGTGCTGGTGGTGCAGGCCGAACGCGTGCGGCGCGAGGATGGGCCGGAAGGCGTGCACCAGTCCCGCGTCGCCACGCGCCGGCTGCGGTCTTGCCTGAAGCAGTTCCGGCCCGTGCTGGACGGCACCGAGCTGCGCGCGCTGGACGCCATGTTGCGCGATTTCGCCAGGGCCATGGGCGAGGCGCGTGACCTGGATGTCTTCCTGAAGGACCTGGGCGCCGATCTGGCCGCTGCCGTCGGGCCGGGCGAGCGGCGCCTGGAGGCCCTGCTCCGCGCCGCGCGCGGACGGCGCGAGGCCGCCTATGCCAAGCTCCGGACCATGCTGGACGGGCCCGAGTTCCGCCGGCTGGTCTGGTTCGCCATCCGTCTCGTGGCGCTGCGGGAATGGGGCGCGGAGGCAACGGCGGATACCTCAGCGCCGCTGCGGCCCTTCGCCCTCGCCACCCTTGCCCGCCGCTGGAAGCGGTTGCGGAAGAAGGGAGCAGGCATCGAGTCGCTGGATGCCGAGGCTCTGCACGAGGTCCGCCTGGAGGCCAAGCGGATGCGCTATGCGGCGGAACTCTTCGCGCCGCTCTGGCCCGGCAAGGCGGCGCGGCGCTTCATCAAGCGGCTCTCCGCCGTGCAGGATGCGCTGGGCATCGCCAATGACACCCATGTGGCCCGCGCCCTGGTGGCGGGGCTCGGCGGCCGCGGCGGCGCCGGGCCCTGGGCCGTGGGGCTGGCCGAGGGCTTTGCCCTGGCGCGGGGCGCCGGGGTGCGGGAGAAAGCGGTCAAGGCCTGGGCAAAGCTGCAACGCCAGGAGGTTTTCTGGCATGGCTGAGGCTTGGCCGGGCCACTGACTGCTTGAACCCGCACCGGGGCCTGGTCTAACGCTTCGCGGCGTGTTGTCCCGTCGTCGTATCTTCCGCCCTTCCTCCTATTCCGCTCCCGGCCGCTGGCGCGGCGCGCTGCTTGTCGCCGCCTTTTCCTTCGGCGCGGTGGCACTGGCGGGACTAGGTCTTCCCGCCAATCTCTTCGGCTCCGCACCGCCCGAACAGGACTGGACCGCCGCCGCCGCCACTGTTCGGGTGGTGGATGGCGATACCCTGCGCCTGGGCGAGCGGACCCTGCGCCTTTCCGGCCTGCTTTCGCCGGAGCGCGGCCAGACCTGCTACACCGCCAATGGAGTCGGCTTCGACTGCGGCGCCACGGCCGCCGAGGCCCTGGCACGGCTGGTCCAGGGCCATGACCTCGATTGCCACGTGAAGGGCCGCGATGGCTTCGGCCGGCCGCTTGGCACCTGCCAGGCCGGTGGCGTGGAGCTGAACGCGGCCCTGATCTCCTCCGGCTGGGCGCTGGCGGAGAAGGCCGCGATGCAGCCCCTGGAAGCGGATGCGCGGCGGACCGGACGCGGCCTGTGGTCCCACCTGCCGGGCGCCCCCGAGGACTGGCGCCAGCGCTGATCGGAGCGTCCCGCCTCCTGCGGGGCAGGCACTCTGAGGGGTGGCAGGTTCACGCCCCGGGGGCGGATGGACAAGCGCGGGAACCACTGCCTATCTTGCGCTGCATCATGGCGGCGCCGCGCGACAGGGCGGCACCGCCCCCCCTAGAGGAAGACGCCATGAGCAATTCGGCAAAAGGCTCCGTCACAGTCACACTGGACGGGTCCAACAAGAGCACGACCCTGCCGCTGATCCAGGGCACCATCGGCCCTGACGTTTTTGATATCCGCAAGCTTTACAGCGACCTCGGCGTCTTCACCTTCGATCCTGGCTACGGCGGCACGGCGGCCTGCGACAGCAAGATCACCTATATCGACGGTGATGAAGGCGTCCTGCTTTATCGGGGCTATCCGATCGAGCAGCTGGCTGAGAAGAGCAACTTCCTTGAAGTTTCCTACCTGCTTCTGCACGGCGAGCTGCCGAGCGAAAAGCAGATGAAGGAATTCGAGCGCGGCGTGACCATGCACACGATGGTGCATGAGCAGCTTCGCTCCTTCTTCCAGGGCTTCCGCCGCGACGCGCATCCGATGGCGATCCTCTGCGGCGTGGTGGGCGCACTTTCCGCCTTCTACCACGATAGCCTGGACATCACCGACCCGGCGCAGCGCGAGATCAGCGCCTTCCGCCTGATCGCCAAGGTTCCGACGATCGCTGCCTGGGCCTACAAGTATTCCATCGGCCAGCCCTTCATGTATCCGCGGAACGACCTCAGCTATGCTGAGAACTTCCTGTACATGCTGAACGCCGTGCCGTCCGAGGAATGGAAGCCGAACCCCATCCTCTCCCGCGCCATGGACCGCATCCTGGTCCTGCATGCGGACCACGAGCAGAACGCCTCCACCTCCACGGTGCGCCTGGCGGGCTCGACCGGCGCCAACCCCTTCGCCTGCATCGCCGCTGGCATCGCCGCCCTCTGGGGCCCCGCGCATGGCGGCGCCAATGAAGCCGTGCTGAAGATGCTGGGTGAGATCGGCAGCGTCGAGAACATCCCCTCCTTCATCGAGAAGGTGAAGGACAAGAACTCCGGCGTGAAGCTGATGGGCTTCGGGCACCGCGTCTACAAGAACTTCGACCCGCGCGCGAAGATCATGCAGGCAACCTGCCACGAGGTGCTGGCCGAGCTGGGCATCAAGGACGAGCCGCTGCTCGACCTCGCCATGGCGCTGGAGAAGATCGCGCTGGAGGACGACTACTTCGTCTCCCGCAAGCTCTACCCGAATGTCGATTTCTATTCGGGCATCATCCTGAAGGCGATGGGCATCCCGACCCACATGTTCACCGTGCTCTTCGCGGTGGCACGCACCGTGGGCTGGGTGAGCCAGTGGAAGGAAATGATCGAGGAGCCCGGCCAGCGTATCGGCCGTCCGCGCCAGATCTATACGGGTTCCGCGACGCGAGACTATCCCGCTTCCCGCTGATCCGGGCCACGCGGCCATCTGGCCGCGCCCTTGCTTTGACCCCCGCCGGGCAGCCCGGCGGGGGTTTTTTATTTTCAACCTGTGATTGATAAGACGGCAGAATAAGAACGCGTTCCACGCCTCTGGAAAGAAGCATTTCAGTTACGGCCAAGCAGAAGCCGGCCGGCCAAGAGACGCTAAATTCAAGCCTGAACATCGCAAAAAAGTGAATACAGGCTCTTGATCACGAATCCGCGATCATCATCATGTCGTTCTGGTTGCATAAGGCTCCGGAACTCTTCCGATGATTGAAATCGACAGGCCAGAACTCACCCACCGTTCGCTGGATGACCTCGTCCGCCGCCGCCTCCGGACCTGGCCTCAACGCCCGCCCGGAGCCCTGGATACGCCCAAGCAGCGCGGTGTCTGGTTGCGCGCGCGCCCCGGCGAGCCGGACGCGACCCTGCAGCCTTTCCTGCGCCTGCCGGGCTCCCACCGCCTGCGCACGATGCCGGATGGGCTCTGGCTGCATTTCAGCCCCGACCCGGCGGATGCCTGGTGCGACATCCTTTGCATCGAGGCCTGCTCCACGCTGCAGAACCTGTTGGACAAGCGCTCCCGCTTCGCGCCCTCCACCACCTCCCTGCTGGCGGTGTGCCCGGTGCCCTGGCTCATCGCTCCTGTCGCGGCGGGGGAGCCTTTGCCGCGCTGGAAGACGATTCGCCTGCTGAAGACGGAACCTGTGGTACCCCTGGTGCTGCCGGTGCGGGATGTGCGGGTGCTCTATGGCCTGAAGTCGCGGCAGTATGACGGCTTCGCCCGCACCCAGATGCCCCAGGCGCACGAGTATTTCTGCCCCATGGACGCACTGACCGATGAGCAGGGCCACAGCAACCCGGACATGCGGGCGCTGATCTCCCGCGCCTCCGGTGCCGCGAATTTCATGCGCCTGCCCTGGTGAGCCATGAGAAGCTGGCCAGCGGCACAGGTTGGAGGCAAAGCGGATGCGAAAGGCCTTGCTGATGCTGTCCTGTCTGACACTCGCCGACTGTGGGCTGGCGGCGGCGCCCTGCCGTGTGGGTTCCGCCGCGCTGCGGATCGTGCCGGTTGTGGGTGATGTGGCAGCCGCGCCGACCGATGGCTGCGCGGCGGTGATCGACTGAACGGGAGCCGCTGGGTCCGGCGGGCACTGCAACCTCGCCCGCCTGCCCGGATTAGTTCGGCAGGAGGATTTCCCGATGACCGATGACGCGATGAAGGAAGGCTACAAGAACTGGGGCCGCGGCCCCTCCAGCGGCCGGCCTGACAGCGTCGGCCCGCACAACATCACCGAGGACCAGAACGACCCGAATGCCAAGGGCCTGGACCCCAACAAGGACTACAAGGGCGGTGGTTCGGGCAACGGGCCGAATACGGGCATGGGCATTGCCGATGGGCCCAAGGGCCCGGTGAATATCCAGCCCAAGAAGTAGCGGCCGTGGCGTCGCGGATGTCCGTTCCGTGACATCCGCGGCCGCCCCCTTGCCGCCCCGGGTGGTGCCGCCGCAGGCTGCCGGCCATGCCGCAGCCACTTCACATAGACCCCGCCACAGCCAGCAAGCGCCTGGGACTTGAGCCCTTCATCCACCCGGAGGCCCGGGTGCGGGACAGCCAGCTTGGCGCCTGGTGCGAGGTGGGCGCCCGCAGCAGCGTGGTGGAAAGCCGCTTCGGCGATTACAGCTATGTCGTGAACGACAGCGACATCATCTACGCCACGCTGGGCCGCTTCTGTTCCATCGCCTCCCATGTCCGCATCAACCCTGGCAACCATCCGCTGGAGCGGGTGGCGCTGAGCCATTTCACCTATCGCTCCTCCGCCTATGGGCTGGGGGAGGATGATGCGGAATTGTTCCAGTGGCGGCGGGACCACCACGTCACGCTGGGGCATGACGTATGGATCGGGCATGGGGCCATCGTGCTGCCCGGCGTCAGCATCGGTGACGGGGCCGCCATCGGTGCCGGTGCCGTGGTCACCAAGGACGTGCCGCCCTTCGCCATTGTTGTCGGCGTACCGGGGCGTGTGCTGCGCTACCGCTTTCCGCCGGAGATCATCGCGGCACTGGGCCGCATCGCCTGGTGGGACTGGCCACACGAGCGGCTGAAGGAAGCGATGCGGGACTTCCGCCGCCTGGGGGCGGCGGAATTCTGCGCCCGCTACGACCCGGTCTGAAGCGGCTTCAGCCCGGCTTCGATCTCCGCCCGGCGCGGTTCCAGGAAGGGCGGCAGCGCCAGCCGCTCGCCCAGGGCTTCCATCGGCTCGTCCGTCGCGAAGCCTGGCCCGTCGGTGGCGATCTCGTAGAGGATGCCCGAGGGTTCCCGCACGTAGAGGCTGCGGAAGTAGTAGCGATCCACCGGTCCGCTGGAGCGCAGGCCCAGGGTCTCGAAGCGCTTGACCCAGTAGCTATACTCGTCATCCCGCACACGGAAGGCCACATGGTGCACGCTGCCCGCCCCTGGCTGGTGACGCGGGAGGTTGGGCTCCACGCGCATATGCAGCTCGGCCGCCGGGCCTCCCTCCCCCATGGCGTAGACGTGGGTGGCGATGCCGTCCGCCCCTTCCACCACCCGGTCCAGGCGCATGGCCATGACCTCCGTGGCGAAGGCGTGGGAATACTCGGCGCGGCCGACGCTCATGGTGATGGGGCCGAGGCCGCGGATCTGGTGCTCGGCCGGAACCGGGCTGCGCTCCCACGGATGGGCGGGGCCGGCGCCGCCATCATCCACCAGGGCGAGGCGCTGGCCTTCGAAGTCCTCGAAGGGCAGTTCCAGCCGGCCATCGACCTCGGCCACCTTGCCATGCGGCACCTTGTGCTCGGCTAGGCGCGCGGCCCAGTAGTCGAGGGCGGCGGCGCCGTTCACGCGCAGCCCGGTGCGCACCACGCTGCTGCCGCCACGCCGCTCACGCGGCGCCGGCCAGTCAAAGAAGGTCAGGTCGGTGCCGGGGCTCGCCTGCCCATCCGCATAGAACAGGTGGTAGGCGCTGACATCGTCCTGGTTGACGGTCTTCTTCACCATCCGCATGCCCAGGATGCGGGTATAGAAGTCGTGGTTGCCCCGGGCGTCCGCCGAAACGGCCGTCAGGTGATGAATGCCACGAAGCTGCATCGGCTTGTTCCTTTCCCTTCCAGCCGTTGCCGGTCTCAGGCGCGGCCGCGCACCAGCGCGCCGGCCACTTCGGCCACATGCCGGCCCTGGCTGGCCGCCATGCCCAGTTCCGCCTCGGTCGGCTGGCGGGAGCCGTCGCCATTGGCGATGGTGGTGGCGCCGTAGGGGGAGCCGCCGGTGATCTGCGAATTGTCCATCTGCCGCTTCTCGGTATAGGGCAGGCCGACGATCGTCATGCCGAAATGCAGCAGGTTGACGATGGTGGAGGTGAGCGTCGTTTCCTGGCCGCCGTGCTGGCTGGCGGTGGAGGTGAAGACCGAGCCTACCTTGCCGACCAGCTTGTCCTGGAACCACAAGCCACCGGCCTGATCCAGGAAGTTCGCCATCTGCGAGGCCATGCGCCCGAAGCGTGTTGGCGTGCCGATGACAATGGCATCGTAATCCGCCAGCTCATTCACCGTGGCCACGGGCGCAGCTTGGTCGAGCTTGAAGTGCGCACCCTTGGCGATCTCCTCCGGCACCAGTTCGGGCACGCGCTTCACCACGACCTCGGTGCCGGGAACGGAGCGGGCACCCTCCGCCACGGCCTGCGCCATGGCTTCGATATGGCCGTAGCTGGAGTAGTAGAGAACCAGAACCTTGGTCATCGCGAGCTTCCTCAATGGAGATTTGCTGAGGAGGAAATTGCGTTCGCGCCGCAAGGACAACAAGCGCTTGATCAGGAACGCCATGTTCGATAATCGCGAACGATGCGGCTCGATACCGAGGATCTGGCGACCTTTGTGCAGGTGGTGGATAGCGGCACGCTGACGGCTGCCGCGCTGCGGCTGGGCCTCGCGAAATCGGTGGTCAGCAAGCGGGTGGCCGGGCTGGAGGCGCGGCTTGGTGCCAAGCTGCTGAACAGGGCTCCAAGGCATGTCTCGCCAACCGAGGCGGGGGCCTTGCTCTATGCCCGCGCCCGTCCCCTGCTGGCGCAATTGGAGGGGCTGGTGGACGATGTCTCGGCGCAGTCCGGCACACTGCGCGGCAGCATTCGCATCGCAGGCCCGATGAGCTTCGGCACCCGGCACCTGGGGCCCGCCATCGCCAGCTTCATGCGCCGCTATGAGCAGATCGAGGTCTCGCTGGATCTGGACGACAGGCATGTGGATCTGCTGGCTGGCGGCTATGACCTAGCGGTGCGGATCGGGCGCCTGGGTGATTCCTCAATGCGGACGCGGCGGCTGGGCACCAGCCACCGGGTGCTCTGCGGCTCCGCCGAGTATCTCGCCAGGGCTGGGCTGCCGGACACGCTGGAAGCCCTGCCAGCGCACGCCTGCCTTGGCTATGCCAATGCACCTTCCGGCCATATCTGGCGCTTCATGCCATGCGAGGGCGGCGAGCGCCGGCTGGCGCAGCATCGCTCGGTCGCGCTGCGAGGGCGTCTCACCGCCAATAGCGGCGAGGCATTGCTGGATGCCGCCCGCGCCGGGCTGGGCCTGACGCTCCTGCCGACCTTCATGGTGGGTCCCGCCGTGGCTGCAGGCGAGTTGGTGCCGGTGGCTGTCCCCGGCTGGGTGCCGGTGCCGGATAGCATCCACATCGTCTATCCCGAGACACCGGCCATGCCCGCCAAGCTACGCGCGCTGATCGAGCATCTGGCCGCCACCATTGCCGAGCCTTTCCCGTGGGACGCGGCGCCGGCGATCGCAGCGGCGCTACCGCTCCCCGCCGCCAGGCGTTAAGAACGGTGAAGGTGGCGAATCAGGATGGTGGTGCCGTGCAACTGACGGATGAACAGGTCAAAGCCGCCGAAGCACAGGGGTGCCACTTCGTGGAAGCCACCGAGGCCCAGGTGCGGCAGTTTGCCATGCAGCGGCGGGTTTTCCAGATTGGCGGGAAGCCTTATCTCGCCACCCGTGCCGATGGCTTCTACGAGACCGCAGGCACGCTGATGGCGCGTATCGCGGAGGCGATGAAGCAGCGACAGGCAGTTGCCCCTGCCAAGCCGTCGGTTGTTGAGCAGGTGGACGAGGAAGCTCCTCAGGCTGCCGCAGCGCCGGAAGTGGAGGAAGCAGCGCCGGCTGCTGAGATGCCGGAGGTGGCGGCGGAACCCGCGGCAGTTGAACCTGTCAGGGAAGTGGCGGCGCGCCCCCTCTCCGGCGGCTCCTCAGCCGTAGTGGCGGCTATGCAGACCATCGCCAAAGGCTATGCGCGCGGACATCAGGTTGACGCGACGCAGCTTTCCACTTTGCTGACGACTGTGCATCGCACGCTCAGCGGGTTGGAACCTTCTCGCCCCCGTAGCCGCGGGTCGGCTCAGAGCTGACCTGAGAGCTTCACTGGAACGGCGTGGCGGTAAAGCGGCTGGCGAGAACAACAACCTGTCGTAGCCGTTGCATCATTGCAGGCCAGGCGCCGTGGCAAGGCTGACGTCTCGGTTTGGAGTGCAGCCGCGATAGCAGCGCGAGCGCTTCTTCAACAAGGCACTACTGGCGACGCGGACTTGGCGGAACCATCTCGGACATGGCAACCGAGGAGAGACCATGCGCGCCGTTCCAGCCAGCCTGCTGCTGCCGTTCCAGCAGATTACTGACCCCGCCTTTCGCTGGCCATTGCTGAAGGGATTAGGCGGGGCATTGCTGGCTTTCCTGGCGCTGATCGGGCTGGCCGATTGGGGAGTTGCCTCCCTGGTCGGAGGAGAAGGCTGGCTTGCCACAGTAGCAGGGCTGTTTGGTGGCTTGCTGGTGCTGATCTCCGCAGTCTGGCTCTTCGTGCCGGTCGCACTCGCCATTGCGGGCCTGTTCTTGGACGAGGTGGCAGCAGCTGTGGAGCACCGCCACTACCCTTCTCTAACGCCTGCCGAAGGTTCTGGACTGCACCAGCAGATCTGGGCGGGATTGAAGCTCGGCCTGAAGATGCTGGGCCTGACACTCCTGATCATGCCCCTCGCCTTCTTCTTACCACCGCTTGGCGCTGTAGCTTTTTGGGCCGTGGCGGCAGTTTCGCTTGGATTTGGCCTGTTCGATGGTGTTGCGCAGCGGCGCATGAGCGTTGAGCAGTCACATCAGCTCAGGCACCGGATGCGGTGGTCGGTGCTTGCTGTTGGTGCTGCTCTCGCGGCTCTATCGTTGGTGCCGTTTGCGAACTTGCTGGTTCCGGTTCTGGGAACAGCAGCCATGACACATCTCCTGCACCGGAGACGATCTGCTGGGGTCTAAACGAAGCAAAAACAAAAATCCCCTGTGTTTCTACACAGGGGGGAGACGTTTCTGGATGCGGGGACAGGATTTGAACCTGTGACCTTCAGGTTATGAG
>NZ_JACTUZ010000042.1 GCF_014490445.1 Pseudoroseomonas ludipueritiae
CCGGCTCCACCGCGACGGCGGCCACTGTCGCGGGCCCCCGGCCCTGGCGCACCCGCTCCGCCGCCTGAGTGCCCGGCGGCGGCGCCAGGCTCTCGGCCTGCACTGCCTCGCGCGGGGCGGTTTCGATGGCGATACGTGGCGCCTCCGGCTGCGGCAGGCCGGCGCTGAGGGAGCGGGAAAGATCGGGGTCGACCGCAATGGCGACCTGCGTGCCGCCCGCCGAGACACCCAGCAGTTCCGCCGCGCGGCGGGACAGGGCCACCACCCGTCCCGGCTGGGCCGGGCCACGGTCATTGACACGGACGCGCAGCGACAACCCATTCTCCAGGTTGGTCACCAGCAGAATGGCAGGCAGTTGCAGCGTGCGATGGGCAGCGGTCAGCAGCACGGGGTCATAGATCTCACCATCCGCAGTGACGCGTCCGGGCCGTGGGTCCGGCACGACGGTCGCGAGGCCTGTCTCGCGCAAGGCGAAGTCCTCGCGCGGATAGGACCAGACGCCGTCCATCTCGTAAGGCTGCCCGATGGTGTAGCGGGGCTGCGGCTTCGGGGCCGGAGGCGGCGGTGTGCAGGCCAGCAGCAAAGGCAGCAGCAGGGCCAGCGGGTGCAATGGGCTCTTCATGCCACGCGGTCGGACAGCAAGCCGATCACCAGTGCATAATAATCGGAAGGGTTGTAGCGCCGGATGACATTGAAGTTCCCATAAACCGCGAAGGCCTGGCCGCCTGCCCCGCCCGGTAACAGGAGGGCGGTATCTATGTCCAGCGCCGGCAGGGCCGTACCATCGGCGGCGGTGACGCCCATGCTGGCCCAGTCCCGCAGCGGCCGGCGGTTGTTGCGCCCGGCGATGGCGGGGTCGAAGCCGGCGGGTAGCCGCACCTCCCTGCCCCAGCGCTCATCCTCCTGCCAGCCATGGCGGGCCAGGTAATTGGCGATGGAGGCCAGAGCATCGGCACGGGTGCCCCAGATGTCGCGGCGGCCATCTTCGTCAAAATCCACCGCCAGCCTCTCAAAACTGGTCGGCATGAACTGCGGGTGGCCCATGGCACCGGCATAGCTGCCGAGCATCCGCTCCGGCGCCACGTCGCCCTTCTCCAGGATGCGCAGCGCAGCCAGCAACTCCTTGCGGAAGAACTCAGCCCGGCGCCCTTCCCAGGCCAAGGTCGCCAATGCCTCTATGACGTTGAAATTGCCGGTGAAGCCGCCATAGTTCGTCTCCAGCCCCCAGACAGCCACGACAACGCGTGGGCTAACTTTGTAGCGGGAGGCTATGGCATCCAGCAGCGCCCGGTTGTCGGCGAAGGCTTGGCGGCCGCGGTCTATCCGCTGCTGCGAGACGCGACCGTCACGATACTGGTCCCAGGTGAGGGTGAATTCCGGCTGCCTGCGATCCAGTTCCAGCACCTTGTCATTGGGCCGGATCGGGCTGAAGGCCCGCTGCAAGGTTGCTGGCGACACCCCGTTCCGCCGCGCCTCGGCCGACACGCTCTCCAGAAAATCCTGGAACGAAGGTGGCGACGCATGGGCCACCCCACTGCTGGCCAGCAGGGTGGCGGCACCGAATCGGGCGATCAGGCTACGGCGCTTCAGCATGGCGGCAGGAATGCCACGCCCTGCGCCGGCCGGACAACCTTGGCCTTTCACACAAGGCCTTGCCCGCCTCAGAAGCGGAAGGACACGCTGAGGGAGCCGAACTTCTGCCGACCGTTCTGGCCGTAGAATTCCTCCGAACGCCAGACCTGGGTCAGCGCGAAGCGCACCCCCTGCCAGACAATGGCAGCACCAACCTGGAAATCAGCCACGAAGGGGCGCTTGTCCACGCTGCGGCTGTCCCGCCAGGTATTGCCGTCCAGGAAGATGTCGCGGGCGATGGCACGCCCTTCCACGCCAGCGAAGAGATACCATTCGAAGCCTTGGCGCGGCTGCACCCAGCTTGAGCCGGACAGCGCCGGCCGGATGCGCGGCGGGCCGAAATCAGCATCCAACCCCTGCCCGATGCGGAAGGTGCCGCCAACACCGGCATAGGTCTGCACATTGCCCAGGCTCAAGGTGGCAGAGGGAATGACCTCGGTGTCGATGCCGCTGAAGCTACCCAACGGAACCCGGCGCTTCTGCTCATAGAGCAAGGTAACGGCCGGCTCGTCCTTCAGCTGGTAATCCCAGCCCTCGGTGTTCTTGATGTTGAAGATGTCGTGGTAGTTGTTCTGGACGAATTCACCCAGGGCCGAAGGGCCGACCACACCGAGCTGCAGTTCCATCACCCGGGACGTCAGCTCCGTGGTGCGGCTGAGGCTGACGGAGCCGTACAGATAGCCCGCATAAGGGCGGTCAGTGGGATCGGGGTTGCGCCGGTAGGTATCTTGCGGCGTATAGATGCTCTGGCCGAAGGAAACACCCCACCGCAGCGTTCCGGGGCCCAGCACCCATTCCAACCGGTCGTTGACCCAGGCCAGCGGCGATGGCAGGTCCGCCGAGGGCGAGCGCCAGGCGAACTGGAAGCCATTGGTATAGTAGCGGTCCGTCCCACCACCGAAGAGGTCGTTCTCGATCGAGAAGGTGAAGGTGCCATAGGGATCGGGCGGCGGCGCCTGGTCCGGCGCAATGGAGGGTGCGACCGCTTCGTTGCTGGCTGAACCCTGCGCCATGGCGCCCATTGGGGCGCTCAACACAAAAATGGCTGACAACAGGGCCGTGACTTTAGCGTGCATGCACTTTCCTTCTGGCCGTAGTGGCGTTACGCACAAGGTGCCGCTTGGCTTCGGCAAACTGGATGGGTGGCCGAGTGGTTTAAGGCAGCGGTCTTGAAAACCGCCGTAGGGGTAACTCTACCGTGGGTTCGAATCCCACCCCATCCGCCAATCGCGGCGTCATCGGCTGATGACGGGCGGAAAGCTATCCCGCAGCCATGCCAGCCCTGTCCGGTTGGCCTGCGGCCTTGGCGAGGCCTCCGGGCCGCAAAGTGACGGCAGTTCAGGCCCCAGAATCCGGCAGACCCCTACTGCGCGCAGCCCCGCCTGTGGGTCGAACTGCTCCTTGGTCGCGCCCCAGGACCAGGACAGCATCAGCGCCACCACCAGCGGCTCGAAGGCCGAGCCGGTGCGGCAGAGCGGCAGCGACCACACCCCCTTCATGGGCCATGCCAGCCGCAGCCCGCCCGGCGTCAGCAGATCCGCAACCAGATGCGAAAGATATCCGACCACCAGGGGTGCCGCGATGGATAGCGGCAGGTGTCCATGGAGCAGCAGCGCGGCGCAGCCGGCGACGGCGATAAGCGAATGAGTCATGCCGCGATGGCCGAAGAGCTTGGCGCAAAGCCAGGAGACAGGCCAAACCCGCTTGCCCACCCATGACTTGGGATGGTCGATATCGGGCAGCAGCGATCCCAGCACCGCCAGCCCGAGTGAGAAAGGGTCCAGCGCGGGCAGGCCCAACCGCGGTGCGGCGGCGAACCATGCCGCCGCCCCTAGCGCGATATGCGAGCCCGCCATCATGACGCGTTGACAATACCCTGGTCCAGATCGCTCAAACTAGGAGTCAGGATTCATCCCTACAAGGCTGATTCTTAACATTCCGACTCGGCGGTGACGCTTTCTGGCAAGAAGACCTGCAACGAGGCCCGGCTGGCGGTATGATGGGCAGCGTGAACCTGCTTTCTCCCCCCGCCGGGCAGCTCGAGATCGAGATTGTTTTCGATCTTGTCTGCCCCTGGTGCTTCCTCGGCATCCGTCGCCTGCGGCGCGCGCTGCGCCGCCGGCCGGACATCCATGCCGAGTTGCGCTGGCGCCCCTTCCTGCTGAACCCCGATGCGGGGCCTGCCGGCATGCAGCGGCAGGATTACATGCTGCGAAAGTTTGGTGGCGAGGAACGGGCCCGCCGGCTGCACAGCACCATGACCGAGCTGGGCAAGGCCGAAGGCATCACCTTCCGCTTCGACCTGATGCGCCGCGTGCCCCCTTCCGTCGATGCCCACCGGCTGGTCCGCTACGCCGCGCAGCATGGCCTGGCGGATATTGTGGTGGACCTGCTCTTCGAGGCGCATTTCACCCAGGGGCACGACATCGGCGACCCTTCGGTGCTGGTGCGGCTGGCCGTTCTGGCGGGCCTGGAGCGCGAGGCCGCCTGGCGCTTCCTGACCAGCGGCCTGGAAGCGGATGCGGTGCATGCCGAGAACCTGCGGGCGCACCGCCTCGGCATCAATGGCGTGCCCTGCTTCGTCATGTCCGGCCGCCATGGAGACAGTGGCGGCCACGCCATCGCCGGCGCCCAGGAGCCAGAAGTGCTGGAGCGGCTGATGGACGTGGCCCTGGCTGAAGCGGCGGAGTTCTGAAGGCGCTCAGGCCGCCTTCCGCACCTGCCCTGCCACCTTGGCCAGCGAGGCCAGCATGTCCTTCGCCGCCCTCACCCGCGTTGGCAGGTCCATCTCCCGCACCATGGCCAGCTTATGGTCCGGCCGCAGCTTCACCAGCCCCTTCTGCGCCGTCACCCAGTTCACCAGCCCGGCGGGATTGGCGAAGTTGTTGCGGCGGAAGGTCACCACGATGCCCTTCGGCCCAGCATCCAGCTTCTCCACCCCGGCTTGGCGGCAGTGGTGCTTGATAAGCACCACCTGAAGCAGGTTTTCGACTTCAGGCGGCAGTGGGCCGAAGCGGTCGGTCAGCTCGGCGGCCATGGCCTCCACCTCCGCCTCGCCCGCCAGAGCGCCGATGCGGCGATAAAGGCCCAGCCGCACCGGCAGGTCGGCCACATAGGCCTCAGGTATCAGCACCGGCAGGCCAAGGTTGATCTGCGGCGTCCAGTCGCGATCCTCGGCCTCGCCACGCCGCCCCTGCCCGGCCTTTAGGTTGGCGACGGCTTCCTCCAGCATCTGCTGGTACAGCTCGATACCCACCTCCCGCACATGGCCGGACTGCTCGTCGCCCAGCAGATTGCCGGCGCCGCGGATGTCCAGGTCATGGCTCGCCAGGGTGAAGCCGGCGCCAAGGTTATCCAGGGTCTGCATCACCGCCAGCCGCTTCTCGGCGGCGACCGACAGGCGCTGGGCGGCAGGCCAGGTCAGGTAGGCATAGCCACGCTGCTTGCCGCGCCCGACACGCCCGCGAAGCTGATAGAGCTGGGCGAGGCCGAACATATCGGCGCGATAGATGATCAGCGTATTCACCGCCGGCATGTCCAGCCCGCTTTCGACAATATTGGTCGCCAGCAGGATGTCGTACTTGCCGTCGCCGAACTCGGTCATCACCCGCTCAAGCTCAGTGGGCGAGAGGCGGCCATGGGCCTGCACCGTCCGTGCCTCCGGCACGATCTCGGCCAGGCGGGAGGCCATCTTCGGCAGGTCCTCCAGGCGCGGCACCACGCAGAAGACCTGGCCGCCGCGGAAGCGCTCGCGCTGGATGGCCTCGCGCGCCACCACGGCATCGAAGGGCATGATGAAGGTGCGCACCGCCAGCCGGTCGACCGGCGGGGTGGCGATGACGCTCATCTCCCGCACGCCGGTCAGGGCCAGTTGCAAGGTGCGTGGAATAGGCGTGGCCGTCAGCGTCAGCACATGGACATCGGCCTTCAGCGACTTCAGGCGCTCCTTGTGGGAGACGCCGAAATGCTGCTCCTCGTCCACGATCACCATGCCGAGGTCGGCGAATTCGATACCCTTGGCCAGCAGCGCATGGGTGCCGACGACGATGTTGATGGAGCCATCCGCCAGCCCCGCCTTCACCTGCTGCGCTTCCTTGGCCGTCACCATGCGGGAAAGCTGCGCCACCTTGATCGGCAGCCCCGCGAAGCGGGCGGAGAAGGTGCGGAAGTGCTGGCGGGACAGCAGCGTGGTCGGCACCACCACCGCCACCTGCGCGCCCGTCATGGCGACCACGAAGGCGGCGCGCAGCGCCACCTCGGTCTTGCCGAAGCCGACATCGCCGCAGATCAGCCGGTCCATCGGGCGGCCGGAGGCGAGGTCCTCCAGCACGTCGCCGATGGCGCGCAACTGGTCGTCCGTCTCGGCGAAGGGGAAGCGGGCGCAGAATTCGTCCCAGGCGCCTTCCGGCGGCGTGGCCAGCGGCGCCTCCTTCATCTGCCGCTCCGCCGCCACGCGGATCAACTGGCCCGCCATGTCGGCGATGCGCTGCTTGGCCTTGGCCTTGCGGTTCTGCCAGGAAGCTCCGCCCAGCTTGTCCAGCGCCACGCCGGCGCTGTCGCTGCCGAAGCGGGAGAGAAGCTCGATGTTCTCGACGGGCAGGAACAGCTTGTCCCCACCGTCGTAGATCAGCCGCAGGCAGTCATGCGGCGCACCGGACACCTCGATGGCGGAAAGCCCGTCGTAGCGCCCGATGCCATGGTCCTGGTGCACCACCAGGTCGCCTTCCGCGATCTCCGTGGCATCGGCGATGAACTGGTCGGCCCGCTTGCGGCGGCGCGGTGGGCGCGCAATGCGCTCGCCCAGCAGATCCTGCTCGCCAGTCAGGGCAATGGACAGCGCCGGTTCACCGGCTGGACCAATGAAGCCCCGCTCCACGCCATAGACCGCCAGCGCGACCACGCCGGCCGGCAGCTTGCGGGCAGCGGCCCAGTCATCCACCGGCTGGGCAGGCACCTTGTTTTCGCGCAGCAGATTGGCCAGCCGCTCGCGCGAGCCTTTGGTCCAGGCCGCCAGAACCGGGCGCAGGCCTGACCTGGCCTGGGATTCCGCCTGTTCCCGATAGGCCGCGAAGACATTCTCGCCAGAGGTGCGGACCTCGGCATAGAGCCGCCCGGGATGGCCGCCCGCCTCAATCCCTTCGGCACCATCGGCCTTGGGGAAAGGATCGAAGCGCAGCAGCGTCCCGCCGGAGAGCATGGCATCCCAGCCACGGCGGTCGAGGTAAAGCCGTCCCGGCGGTACCGGGCGATAAGGCACCTCCCCGTCCCGGCCCGGGCCCTTGCGGGCCTGGTAGTGGTCCTCGATCATCTCCAGCCGGGCTTCCAGTGCATCCTCGGCCTGATGGTCGAGGCTGACGGAGGCGCCGGGGATATAGTCGAGCAGCGTCGCCATCTGCTCATGGAAGAGCCCGGCCCAGTTCTCCATGCCAGGATGGCGCCGGCCGGCCGAGATGGAGACGTAAAGCGGGTCATCCCCCGCAGCCGGGCCGAAAAGGTCACGGTAGCCGCTGCGGAAGCGTGCGATGGAGGCTTCGTCGAGAAAGACCTCGCCCACCGGACGCAGCCAGAGTTCCTTGATCTCCTGCCCGCTGCGCTGGGTCTCGGGCGAGAAGCGGCGCAGGCTTTCGATCTCGTCACCGAAGAGATCGAGCCGCACCGGCTCCGGCTCCCCGGCCGGGTAGAGGTCCACGATGCCGCCGCGCACGGAATACTCGCCCGGCTCCATCACCGTGGCGGCGCGGCCATAGCCATTGGCTTCCAGGAAGCCCGCCAGCTTCTCGGGCCCGATCCGCCCGCCCTTCTTCAGGTGCAGCGTGGCATTCTCGAAGGTCTCGGCCGGCGGCACCCGCTGCACCAGGGCATTGACCGTGGTCAGCACGATGCGCGGGCGGCTGCCCGGCTCCAGCAGGCGTGTCAGGGTGGCGACGCGTTCGGCCACCAACTCGCCGTTGGGAGACACACGGTCGTAAGGCAGGCTGTCCCAGGCGGGGAAGCGCAGCACCTCGACGCCGGGGGCGAAGAATTCCAGCCCTTCCTGCATCCGGGCCATTCGGGCATCGTCGCGGCAGACGTGCAGCACATGACCCTTCACCTCGGCCCGCCGGCGGGCCAGCAGCAGGGCGTCGAAGCCTTCCGGAGCGCCGTGGACGGTGAGCGCCGTCATGCGCGGCGCGCGGCCTCAGGCACGCCGGCCCCGGGGCGGGAGCATTCTTCCTTCATTCGAGCCAGCATGGGTGTCATGACCTCCGCAGGAATGGGGCTGCGGCCGGTGAGCCATTCGGTCAGGTCCACATCCAACAGGTCCAGAACGCCCTCCAGCTCATCCAGTTCCGCCTCGGTGAAGGCAGCGATGTTGTTGGCCACGAAGGTGCCGATCATCAGGTCGGCTTCCTTGGTGCCGCGGTGATGCGCCCGGAAGAGCAGGCGCCGGCGGCGGGGGGAAAGTTCGGTGGAGGAATTATCAGGTTCAGACATGTCGGCGCCTCTTGAGGCTGGCATATAGAGGGCGATGGGAATCGTGTCAGCCCAAGCGGCGGAACAAGATCGGAACATGGCGCTTTTCGCGCCGCTGTCCAGCCTGCCCCTGCCTGAGGAAAAGGTGAAGCGCCTCGCCCAGGCCGTGGAAGGCGGACGTGTGATCGACCTGTTGTTCCATCTTCCGGAACGCTACCAGGACCGGCGTAATTCTAACCCGCGAGAGGGCGAGGTCGCCACCCTGCCCGTGCGCGCGCATCGCGTCTCCCCTCCGCGTGGTCCGTCCCAGCCATGGGTGGTGCAGTGCGATTCCCCGGTGGGCGCGCTGGACCTGATCTATTTCGGTCGGCAGCGCTGGCTGGGCGCCTGGCTGGAGCGGCACTTCCCGGAGGGCGCCGAGCGGCGGGTCTCGGGCAAGATGAAGCTGTTCCGGGACCGCTGGCAGATGGACGCGCCGGATTACATCAGCCCACCCGACGCCATCCCCGGCGTGCAGCCGGTCTGGCCGCTGGTGAAGGGGCTGGGCCAGAAAGATGTCGCCAAGGCCATGACGGCGGCACTGGGCACGCTGCCGGTGTTGCCGGAATGGCATGGCGGCGCACTCATGGACCGCCGCCGCTGGCCCAGCTTCGATGAAGCCCTCTGCCTGCTCCAGGCCCCCACTGAGCCGCCGGAGGACACCCCTCGCGACCGCCTCGCCTATGACGAGCTTCTGGCGGGGCAGATCGCCATCGGCCTGGTGCGGCGAACCGTGATGCGCCGTCCGGGCCGCCGACTGGTGGGCGATGGCCGCCTGCGGCAAGCGGCCCTGGCTGCCTTCGGCTTCCCGCCCACTCCGGCGCAGAACGGCGCCCTGTCCGAGATCGATGCCGATCTCGCCTCCCCCACCCGCATGTTGCGGCTGCTGCAGGGCGATGTCGGCGCCGGCAAGACGCTGGTCGCATTGCTGGCCATGCTGCGCGCCGTCGAGGCCGGTGCCCAGGCGGCCCTGATGGCGCCCACCGAACTGCTGGCCCGCCAGCACCTCCGCACCTTCCAGAAGCTGGCGGGGGCGGCGGGCGTGGAATGCGTGCTGCTGGCAGGCTCCGTGAAGGGCAAGGAGCGTAAGCGGGTGCTGGCCGGGCTGGCCAATGGCTCCATCCCCCTCGTGGTCGGCACCCATGCGCTGATCGAGGATGGCGTGGTCTTCCACGACCTTGGCTTGGTGGTGGTGGACGAGCAGCACCGCTTCGGCGTCGCCCAGCGGCTGGCGCTGACGGAAAAGGGCACCACCGATGTGCTGGTGATGACAGCCACGCCCATCCCTCGCACCCTTCTGCTGACCCAATGGGGCGAGATGGCCACCAGCCGCCTTGCCGACCGCCCCGCCGGGCGGCAGCCCATCGTCACCCGCATCATCAGCCGCGACCGGCGGGAGGAATTGACGGCCCGGCTGCGCGCCGCCTTCGCGCAGGGCCACCGCGCTTACTGGGTGGTCCGCGCCGTGGAGGAAGGCGAGCGCCACGACAATGTCGCGGCCGAAACCACCTATGCCGAACTCGCTGCCATCTTCGGCGACAAGGTGCGGCTGGCGCATGGCGCCCAGAAGCTCGATGTGCGGGAAGCCGCACTGCAGGACTTCGCCGCCGGGCGCGCGCAGCTTCTGGTGGCTACCACGGTGGTGGAGGTCGGTGTCGACGTGCCCGAGGCCACCATCATGATCATCGAGCAGGCCGAGCGTTTCGGCCTCGCTGCCCTGCACCAGTTGCGCGGGCGCGTCGGGCGTGGCGCGGCGCAGTCCTTTTGCCTGCTGCTGCCTTCCGCCGAGTTGAACGAATCCGAACAGCGCCGCCTTGCCGTGCTGCGGGATACCGAGGACGGCTTCGTCATCGCCGATGCCGACCTGGAATATCGCGGCGGCGGCGATGCGCTGGGGGTGCGGCAGGCCGGGCATATCGGCCGGCGGCTGGTGGACCCACAGCGCCATGGCGGGCTGATCAAGATGGCGCACAAGGATGCCGAATTGTTGCTGCAGAAGGACCCGGGGCTATCCTCGCCCCGTGGCCAGGCGGCGAGATTGCTGCTGCAGATCTTCGGCCATGACCTGACCCTGGCGCCGCTCGCCGCCGGCTGAGACGCTTCGATACGGCCCGGGGGGTTGCAAAGGCCCTGCCCCGGTTTAAACCCGCCAAGCGCCTTTTTTCTGTGCAGGGGTTTCGCGGCTTGCCTGACCTGATCGAGATCGACCGCCTCAGCAAACGCTTCGGCGCCTTTACTGCCGTTGATGACGTATCCTTCCGGGTCGCCAAGGGCGAGGTGCTGGGCTTCCTCGGCCCTAACGGCGCCGGCAAATCTACCACCATGAAGATGCTGGCAGGTTTCGTGACCCCCAGCAGCGGCACCGCCCGCATCTGCGGTGAGGACGTGGTGGACAATCCGGTCGCCGCCAAGCGCCACCTGGGGTACCTGCCGGAAGGCGCCCCCACCTATCCAGAGATGACGGTGGAGGGCTTCCTGGGCTTCACCGCGCGCCTGCGCGGCTATCGTGGCAGTGAGATGCGCGACCGCGTGGCCCATGCCATGAGCCTGACGACGCTCGAAGGCGTCAGGCTCCAGCCCATCGAGACGCTGTCCAAGGGTTTCAAGCGCCGCGTCGGCCTTGCGCAGTCGCTGTTGCACGACCCGCCAGTGCTGGTGCTGGACGAGCCTACGGACGGCCTCGACCCCAACCAGAAGCATGAGGTCCGCAGGCTGATCACGCAGATGGCGCCGGAAAAAGCCATCATCATCTCCACGCACCTGCTGGAGGAAGTCTCCGCCATCTGCACCCGCGCCATCATCATCGCGCGCGGCACCGTGCTGGCCGATGCGACGCCGGCGGAGCTGGCGCATCGCGGCCCCTCGCTCGACGCCGTCTTCCGCGACCTGACCATGCCGAAGGAGAAGGCGTGATGGGCGCCACACTCACCGTCGCCCGGCGCGAGCTGGCGGGCTATTTCGCCACGCCCGTTGCCTATGTCTTCATCGTCATCTTTCTGGTGATGTCCGGCGCGCTGACCTTTACGCTCGGCAATTTCTTCGCACGCGGCACGGCGGATCTCTCGCCCTTCTTCGGCTTCGTGCCCTGGCTCTTCCTGTTCCTGGTGCCGGCCATCACCATGCGCCTCTGGGCGGAGGAACGGCGCCTCGGCACCATCGAGCTCCTGCTGACCCTGCCGCTGGCGCAATGGCAGGCGGTGCTGGGCAAGTTCCTGGCGGCCTGGGCCTTCTGCGCCATTGCGCTGCTGTTGACCTTCCCGCTGGTGATCACGGTCAATTACCTCGGTAACCCGGATAACGGCGTTATCGCCGCCGGCTATGCGGGCTGCCTGCTGGTGGCTGGCGCTTTCCTGGCGGTTGGCGCGGCCATCTCGGCCCTGACGAAGAACCAGGTCATCGCCTTCGTCCTCACCGTGGCCATCTGCTTCCTCTTCACCGCCGCCGGCAGCCCGGTGGTGACGGAATTCCTCTCCGCCCGCATGCCGGTGCTGGCGGAAATCGCGCGCGGGCTCTCGATCAACGACCGGCTGGGCGGCTTCTCGCGCGGCATCGTCTCGGTGCCGGATCTGGTGTTCTTCGCCAGCTTCATCGGCTTCTGGCTTTTCGCCAATGCCGTGATCGTCGACCATCGCAAGGCGGATTGAGGCCATGAGCGAGACCACGCATACCGCCGCACGCCCTGGCTCCCGCCGCCTGCTCACCTCGGCCGGCGGGCTGGCCGCCGCCGCCGTACTGGCTGTCAGCGTCAATGTCCTGGCGGAGCGGCTGCTGCCGAATGCCCGGCTCGATCTGACGGAACAGCGCCTCTACACTCTCTCGGAAGGCACGAAGCAGGTCTTGGCGGGGCTGAAGGACCCCATCACGCTGCGGCTTTTCTACACGCGCAGCCTGGGCAGCCAGGTGCCGGTCTATGGTGCCTATGCCGACCGTGTGCGGGAGATGCTGGAGGAATATGCCGCACTTTCCGACGGCAAGGTGAAGCTCGAATACCTGGACCCCGAGCCCTTCAGCGAGACCGAGGACCGCGCCCTCGCCTATGGCATCCAGGGCGTGCCGCTCGATCAATCCGGGGAGCAGGTCTACTTCGGCCTGGCCGGCACCAACCTGCTGGATGACGAGCGGGTGCTGCCTTTCATCCAGCCGGACCGCGAGCGCTTCCTGGAGTACGACCTGACCCGGCTGGTCTATGACCTTTCCAGCCCGAAGCGGCCGGTCATGGGCATGCTCTCCGCCCTGCCGCTGAACGGCGACCCGCGCGCCATGATGATGCGCCTGCCCGGCGGCGGACAGCCTTATGCCGTGGCTAACCAACTCCGCCAGTTCTTCACGGTGAAGGACGTGGCGGGCAACGCCCAGGTGATCGATCCCGATATCCAGGTGCTGATGGTCGCGCAGCCGCAGGGGCTCCCGGACGCCACGCTCTATGCCATCGACCAGTTCGTGATGCGCGGCGGCAAGCTCTTCGTGCTGACCGACCCGCATAGCGAGGGCCAGGGCAGCCGCCCCGGCGCCAACGGCCAGCCGCCTTCCGAGACCTCCTCCAACCTCGACCGCCTGCTGAATGCCTGGGGCATCGAGACACCAACCGACAAGGTGGTGCTCGACCTGCGCGGTGCCTGGCGGGTGCGTGCCGCGCCCACGGATCGGGTGCAGGCGGTGGATTACCTCGCCTGGTTCAATGTCACCGGGGATTCGCTCAACCACTCGGATGTAGCGACGGCGGACCTGCAGCAGGTGACCTTCGCCTCCGCCGGCGAGGTGCGGAGAAAGGAAGGCGCCGGCATCGAGATGACCCCGCTGCTGACCAGCAGCCCCGAAGCCATGCTGGTTGACGCCAAGGCGGTGAAGGAAAACCCGAACCCGTCGCAGATCCTGGCCGGCTTCAAGCCCGACGGGACGCGGCGCGTGCTGATGGCCCGGGCCCGCGGCATCCTGGCCAGTGCCTTCCCCGACGGTCCGCCGCCGCCCCCCGAGGGCGCCGACCGCCCCGCCGACTTCCCCGCGCATCGCGCCCGCAGCGATGGCCCGGCCAACCTGGTTGTCGCCAATGACAGCGACCTGCTGGAAGACCGCTTCTGGGTCCGCACGCAGGACTTCTTCGGCCAGCAGGTCGCCACGCCCTTCAGCGACAATGGTGCGCTGATCTCCAACCTCGCGGATACCCTGGCGGGTGGCGATGCACTGATCGGGCTGCGCTCACGTGGTGAATCCCTGCGGCCCTTTGGCGTGGTGGAGGACATCCGCCGCAATGCCGAAGCCCGCTACCGTCAGACCGAGCAGGCCCTGACCCAGCGCCTCGAAGTCACGGAACGCAGGCTGCGCGAGCTGCGCCAGGGCACGCCGGGCAGCGGCGAGCGCAATCAGGCGCAGAATGCCGTCATCACGCCGGAACAGCGGGCCGAGATCGACCGGGCACGGGCCGAGATCGTCGCCACGCGTGGCCAGCTTCGTAATGTTCAACTGGAACTGCGGCGGGATATCGAGCGGTTGGAGAACATGCTGCGCATCTTGAACATCGCGCTGGTGCCGGCCTTGTTGACCCTCTTCGCCATCGGCCTGGCGGTGGTGCGGCTGCGCCGCCGCAGCGCGGCGCGGGCCTGAAGGGAGGAGCAGTGATGCAACGTCGTCCCCTCTTGCTGCTGGGCGGCACCGCCGTGGTGGCTGCCGCGGCTGCCATCGTGCTTGGCCCCCGTGGCCCGGGCGCGCCTGCGGAGACCAGCAGCGCGCCGCTGATGTTCCAGAACCTTGCCGGCAGGCTGACGGGCGCCGCACGTATCGAGGTGCGCCAAGGCGGCAAATCCGTGGCCGTGGCCAAGCGTGATGCCGAGGCCTGGGTGCTGCCGGATATGCAGGACTACCCGGTGCGGCCGGAGAAGGTGCGTGAGTTGCTGGTGGGCCTGACGGAACTGCGCCTGACCGAGCGCCGGACCAATGATGCCGCCATGCTGGACCGGCTGGGCTTGGAAGACCCCGCCGCAGCCAATAGCACCGCCGCCCTGCTGCGGGTGTTGGACAGCAAGGGCGACCCGATCGCCGAACTGGTGGTCGGTCGCCGCCGCATGCGCACCCAGGGCGGCGTGCCGGAAAGCGTTTATGTCCGCCGCCCGGCCGAGACCCAGGCGTGGCTTGCGGAAGGGCGCCTGCCATTGGATGCCGATCCTCAGCTCTGGATCGACCGCGACATCGCCAATATCGCGCGGGAGCGGGTGCTGAAGGTGGAAGCCACGCGGCTGGGAGAAGCGCCGCTGGTGCTGACGCGCGGGGAAGGCCCGGATGGCGTCCTCACCGTCACCAGTCCGGCACAGACGCCGCCGTTGGAAGAAGGGAGCGCCGATGAGGTTGGCCGCGCCTTCGAGTTCCTGACGCTGACGGATGTACGCAAGGAGGCCGCCGCGCCGGGCCAGCCACTTGGCGAGACCCGATTCACGCTCACGGACAACCTGGCAATCACCGCCTCAGGCTACCAGGACGGCGAAGCCATCTGGGTCCGCCTTGCCGCCGCCGGGGACGATGAGGCGGCGCGGCTGAATGCCCGCTGGCGCGGCTGGGCCTACAAGGTGGCGGAATGGAAGATCAAGGCGCTGCTGCCCCGGCTGCAGGACATGCGCAAGGCTGAGGCGCCGCCTGCCGAGGCACCGGCGGCGCCCGCGAGATGAGCGGGCGGGAGTATCCCGAGCGTCCGTGGATCGGCATCGGCCTCGTCGCCTTCCGCGGCGAGGATGTCCTGCTGGTGCGCCGGGGCAAGCCACCTCGCATGGGCGAATGGTCCGTGCCCGGCGGCGCCCAGGCGCTTGGCGAGCCGGCAGAGGAAACCGCCCGGCGTGAGTTGCGGGAGGAAGCTGGGATCGAGGTCGGGCCGCTGGTCCTGGCCGGTGTGGTGGATGCATTGGACAGCGATCCGGAAGGGCGCACCCGCTTCCACTACACGATCATCGACTACGCGGGTGAATGGCTCTCGGGTGAACCCGTCGCGGGGGATGACGTGACGGACGCGCGCTGGTTCTCCCCCACTGAGCTGCCGCAACTCGGGCTTTGGTCGGAAGCGCTGAGGGTCATCTCGGAAGGCCGGCGCCGCCTGGATGAGCAGCGCCGGCTCTGAAAGGCAACCGGTTATGCGCTTTCAGAGGTAAAGGTTCTCACCCTTTACGTCGGTGTAGAGGGACGAGACGAATTCGCCATAGCCGTTGAAGAGCTTGGTGGGCACCTGCTCTCCACTGCCAAGAAGGCGCTCCCGTGCCTGGCTCCAGCGCGGATGCGGCACCTCCGGGTTCACATTGGCCCAGAAGCCGTATTCCGAGCTTTGCAGCTTTTCCCAGAAGCTGACCGGCCGCTTGTCCGTGAAGGTGATGCGCCTGATCGCCTTGGCCGACTTGAAGCCGTACTTCCAGGGAAAGAGCACCCGCATTGGCCCGCCATTCTGCGGTGGCACTGCCTTGCCGTAGAGGCCCACGGCCATGAAGCACAGCTCGTTGCCCGCCTCGGCGATGGTGCAGCCTTCCTTGTATGGCCAGGGGTACCAACTCTGCCGCAGCCCCGGCATAACCGAGCGGTCCGCTGCCGTCTCGAAGACCACGTATCTGGCGCTGGAGAGCGGCGCGGCGATCTTGAGCAATTGGGACACCGGAAAACCCGTCCAGGGCACTGTCATGGCCCAGGCTTCGACGCAGCGGTGCCGCAGCACCCGCTCCTCCAGGCTGACGCGTTTCAGAAGATCATCGAGCCCGATCTCCTGCTCCTTCTCCACCAAGCCATCGAACTTGAGGGTCCATGGGCTCTGCGGCAGCCGCTGGGCAGCCGAGGCGATGTTCTTGCTGGTGCCGAATTCGTAATAGTTATTGTAGTTGGTGGCATCCTTCTCCGGCGTCAGCGCACGGCCCGGCTCGAAGCGGGGGTTGCGCATGGCCGCCAAGCCGGCGGCATCCTGCGCCAGAGCGGAGCGGCCCAGCGCCCCCGCTGCCAGAATCGTGCCAAGGCCCAGCGCGGCCTTGCGGCGGCCCAGCACGAAGTGCTCAGGCGTGACGGCGGCCTCAGGCAATTCCCAGCCGCGACGGATATGAACAGGCATCGCCATGCTCCCTGGCCTATCTTGCAGCATGTAGGGCAGCATGGTTCCAGCGCCAGGGCCCGTTACCTTCAGCGACGAGACGGCAAAACTGCGAGAGGCGGCTCTGCCCCTTCCACGCGCACGGTGTGCAGCCTGTAGCGTTCAGCCTCGATGCCATCTCGTGCCCGCACCACCTCGCCTGCCGGCTGGGCCGCTGGCCAAAGTGGCGCCCCGCTGCGGCGCTCACTGCGGACCAGCAGGCCCACCTGGCCGGTGGCCGGGGATGGCAGATCGAAAAGATCCCACCGATCGCCCAGCGCGATCACCGGCGTGCCAGGGGGGAGATGCAGCGCCAACTCGCTGGCCAGGCCGTATTCCTCGGCGGCGACGAATTGCGCGCCCTGGGCGCGCCGTGCCTGCTCCACGCCCGCCGCCAGGGCAGGCCACCCGCCCAGCCTGGCAAGGGTCGGATCATTCCGTCGCGGTAGCGGGATAGGTGAGAAGGCTGCCTGCACCAAGGCGGCCACCGCCACCACAAAGCCGAAAGCAAGACCAGCCTGTTTCCAGCGCCGCCAGCCGGAGCCCAGGAAGGCCGCAGCCGCGATGCAGGCGGAGGGATAAAGAATGGCAGGCCAGTTGCCCTGGACCCGGCTGCCCGTAGCCTGCCACAGGAAGAGCAGCGCCGAGGGTACCGTCAGGCACACCAGAAGGCCGGCGGCGCTGCTGCGCTGCCTGACCCAGGCACGGCAGGCCATTGCCGTGCCGACAATGCAGAACAGGAAGATCAACGGCGTGGCCAGGGCGGCCTGCCCGCCGATCAGCTCGCCAAGGTAGCGAAGGGCGGAGCCGGTGCTGGTGCTGCCGGCGCGCCCGCCCTGCTTGGCGAAACTGACCCAGGCATGTTGCGAATTCCACCAGATAACCGGCGCAAAGCACAGCAGGGCAATGGCACCGCCGGCCCAGAGTTGCCAGCGTAGCAGCCAGTGCCGCATCCGCGGTTCCGCCAGCAGCCACAGGACAACACCGATACCCAGCAGCAGCGCCGTGTATTTCGACAACAGCGCCAGTCCGGCCAGAAAGCCGAAGACCAGCCACCAGCGCCCATCCCCGCTGCGGTGAAGTTCCGCAGCCGCCCAGAGCGCGGCGCACCAGAAAACCAGCAGCGGCGTGTCTGGCGTAACCAGCACGGCGCCGGCGGAAAACAGCAGCGTCGCGTTGAGCATTGCTGCCGCCCAAGGGCCGGCGGAGCGGCCGGGGAAAAGGGCCTCCGCCGCGCGTGCCAGCAGGATGGAGGCCGCCGCGACGCCAAGCGGCCCCAGCAAGCGGATGCCCAGGGCCGTGTCGCCCATCAGGGCGGTGCCGGCGGCAGTCCAGAGTGCCACCATGGGAGGATGGTCGTAGTAGCCGGCCGCCAGGGCACGGCCCCAGACCCAGTAATAGGCCTCATCCGGCGAGACCGGCAGCAGCACCGCCGCCACGAGGCGCAAGGCAGTCAGCGCCAGCAGCGCCACCACCCAGGGATTGCTCATCGCGCGCGCCATACCAGGGTCGCCGAAACCGCGTAGTTCCACACGCCGGTCAGCAGGGCGCCGGCGGCGCCGGCCCATCGCCACTGCGCCAGCTCGTCCCGCAGCAGCAGGCCGGCAACGCCGACATTGGCGGCGGCACCCAGCCCGCAGACGACATAGAAGAGGATGAGCCCGCGCCAGAGCTTCGGCCCGCGCAGCCTCACGTCGCGGTAGGTGATGCGGTTGTTCAGCCAGAAATTGGCCGTCATGGCCACGAAGGTCGCCACCCACTGGGCATTGATGAAGGGCATGAAACGGATGGCGACGCCCAGCACAGCCAGATGCACCAGGATGCCGAAGCCACCCACCAGCGCGAAGGACATGAAGCGCAACGGCAGCAGGCCGCCCAGCGCCTTGTCCAGCAGCAGGGCCAGGAACTCCAGCAGCACGGCGGTATCCAGCTTGGAATCGCCGGCCACACGGGGGCGGAAGGTATAGGGCACTTCCTCCACCCGGAGCTTGCGGCCGGCCGAGAGCAGGATATCCACCAGGATCTTGAAGCCGCGCCCGGTCAGGCGGGGCGCCAGTTCCTCGAAAATCGGACGCGGCAGCATGAAAAAGCCGCTCATGGGGTCTTCCACGCGTACCGGTAGCATGGCCCGGGCCAGGGCCGTGCCTCCTTCGCTGATCCGCTGGCGCAGGGGGGAAAAGCCTTCCGCCGCCTCCCCGCCCGCCACATGGCGGCTTCCGATGGCGACATCGGCGCGGCCGGAGCGCAACGCTTCCAGCATCTTCGGCAGGATGGTCTCGTCGTGCTGGAGGTCGCCGTCGATCACCGCGACATAGGGCGCGGAGGAGGCCATCATCCCTTCGATACAGGCGGAGGCGAGGCCGCGGCGGCCGATGCGGCGGATGCAGCGCACACGGGCATCCTGCTCCGCCAGCCGGCGCGCGATGGCAGACGTGCCATCGGGGCTGTCGTCATCGACGAAGATGACTTCCCACGCGATGCCTTGCAGCGCGGCTTCAAGCCGCTCGGCCATGGGGATGACGTTCTCGGCCTCGTTGAAGCAGGGCACGACGATGGTGAGCAGGGGCGGCATGTCGCCGCCGTGCTTAGCCTTCCTGCCGCCGCGCCGCCAGCCACCTAAGGCACATGCATCACCAGCCGGATCAGGCTGGCCACCATGCCGACCGTGGCCACGCCCACCAGCCAAAGCAGCAGAAACCAGCCCAGGCGACGCATCAGTGATAACCCTCTCCGATCCGGACCTTCCCGCGGAAGAGCCAGTAGGTATAGCCGGTATAACATAGAATGATCGGGATCAGGATCGCGGCGCCGACCAGCAGGAAGAGCAGAGAGCCTGGTGAGGCCGCCGCCTCCCAGATGGTGATGTCCGGCGGCACGATGTTGGGCCAGAGGCTGATGCCCAGCCCGGTATAGGAGAGGAAGAACCAGCCGAGCACGCAAAGGAAAGGCACGCCATCGCGCCAGCGGAAGCTGCGGCCGGTGGGATCATGGGGCGCGGCGGCCTCCCGCGCCGCGGTCGCCGGCAAGGCGCGGAAGAAGAGCCAGGCCAGCAACAGGACCAGCAGCGGCACGGGGGCGGCGCGCAGCATCCAGGGCATGGTGAACCAGCGCTCGTAGAAGGCAGGTTGCAGGAAGGGCATGATCAGACTGACCAGGGCGATGCAGCCCAGCGTCGCGAAGCCCAGCACCCGCGCCACGCGCCGCGCCTTGGCGGCGATATCACCCTCACTGCGCCAGATCAGCCAGCAGGCGCCGAGCAGCCCATAGCCGATCACCAGCGCCAAGCCCGTCAGCAGCGAGAACGGGGTCAGCCAGTCCCACCAGCCGCCGGCATAGCTGCGGTTCTCCACCTTGATGCCCTGCACCAGCGCGCCCAGGGCAATGCCCTGGCAGAACGTGGCGAGGTAGCTGCCCCAGCTAAAGGCACGGTCCCACCAGGTCTGGCCGCTCGTGGTCCCTGCCTTGAAGCGCATCTCGAAGGAGACGCCACGGAAGATGAGCGCCAGCAGCATCAGGATCAGCGGCATGTAGAGCGCGGGGAGGATGGTGGCATAGGCCAGCGGAAAGACCGCGAAGAGCCCGCCTCCCCCCATCACCAGCCATGTCTCGTTGCCATCCCAAACCGGCGCCACGGAATTCACCATGACATCCCGCTCCTCCT
Source organism: Pseudoroseomonas ludipueritiae (assembly GCF_014490445.1). Lineage (GTDB taxonomy): Bacteria > Pseudomonadota > Alphaproteobacteria > Acetobacterales > Acetobacteraceae > Pseudoroseomonas > Pseudoroseomonas ludipueritiae. Next base: position 19,869 of record NZ_JACTUZ010000042.1, read on the forward strand.
TCTCCTGGAACCATGGAAAGAGGATGCCAAGGCCAAGATCGAAGCCGTCCATGCAGACATAGAGGAACACAGCGGCGGCGATGATGATGGCCCAGATGAGCGGCAGGGATTCTTCCATCGTCCTGGCCTTCCTCAATGGCGCTGCTGGGCTGGCCGCGGGTCGGCTTCGCCCCGGCGGTGCAGCTGCGGTGGGCCCGGGGTAATACCGGCCGTGCGGATGGGCTCGGCATCCTCCGGGCCGTGCTCAGCCTCATGCGGCGGATGGGAAAAGAGCTTGAAGATATAGAGGGTGCCGGCGCCGAAGACGATGAAATACACCAGGATGAAACCCAGCAGCGAGGCACCCACCGCCGGCGCCTCAAGCGGAGAAACGCTGTCGGCCGTACGCAGCAGGTTATAGACGGTGAAGGGCTGGCGCCCGGCTTCCGTGGTGATCCAGCCGGCGGTGACGGCGATCAACCCGGCCGGCCCCATGGCAACGGCCGCCCGGTGAAAGAGCGGCGTGGTGTAGAGCCGCCCGCGCCAGCGCAGCCAGAGCGATACCAGACCCAGCAGCGCCATCAGCGTGCCGATGGCCACCATGATGCGGAAGGACCAGAAGACCAGCGGCACATTGGTCGGGCGCTGGTCGGGCGGCACATCCTTCAGCCCCGGGGTCTCGCCATTCCATTCATGGGTCAGGATCAAGGCTGAAAGGCGCGGGATCTCGAAGAGCACCCGTGTCTCCTCCGCCTCCATGTCAGGCTGGCCCAGCACGATCAGCGGTGCGCCACGCTGCCGTTCCCAGTGCCCCTCCATGGCGGCGACCTTCTGCGGCTGGTGCTCCAACGTGTTCAGGCCATGCATGTCGCCGATGAAGATCTGGATCGGCGCCACGATGGCGGCCATCCACATGGCCATGGAGAACATGGTGCGCGTGCGCTGGTTCCGCTCATCCCGCAACAGGTGGAAGGCCGCCACGCCGCCGACAATGAAGGCCGTGGTCAGGTAGGCGGCGGTGACGGTATGCGCCAGGCGGAAGGGGAAGGATGGGTTGAAGACAGTCGCCCACCAGTCCTCTGGCATGAAGCGGCCATCGGGGGCGACGCTGTAGCCGGCCGGCGTGTGCATCCAGGAATTGGCCGACAGGATCCAGAAGGAGGAGAAGAGCGTTCCGGCGGCCACCAGCAGCGTCGCCAGGAAGTGCAGCTTCTTCCCGACCCGCTCCAGCCCAAAGAGCATGATGCCGAGGAAGCCGGCTTCCAGGAAAAAAGCCGTCAGCACCTCATAGGCCATGATCGGGCCGAGGACATTGCCGACATGGTCCGAGAAGCGGGCCCAGTTGGTGCCGAACTGGTAGGACATCACCACGCCGGAGACGACGCCCATGGCGAAGGCAATCGCGAAGACCTTCAGCCAGTAGCGGAAGAGGTCGAGGTAATGCGGGCGGCCCGTGTAGAGCCACAGCCCTTCCAGCACCGCCAGGAAGCTGGCGAGCCCGATGGTGAAGGCCGGAAACAGGAAGTGGAAGGAGACGGTGAAGGCGAACTGAAACCGCGCCAGATCAAGCGCTGAGGGTAGCCAGTCCCAACCCATCGCGAACCTCCACCGAGCGCGCCATCACTGGCGGGTTACGGTGATAATGGAGGTGAGGCGCGAGCGTTGCGGCCTGATGGCGGGAATGCAAAGGGAATGTGCCCGCTGGGACTCGAACCCAGGACCCCATGATTAAAAGTCACGTGCTCTACCGGCTGAGCTACGGGCACAAATGAAGCAGGCCGATGCGGGGGAGAAACCCTCGCATCGGCCTTCTGTCAAGCCGGAGGCTTCAGAAAAGCCTCAGGCGGCGTCGGCGGCGATCTGCGCCTTGATCAGCTTATCGGCGGGCGCCGGCACCATGCCGCTGCTGCCCTGGCCGCGCTTGATCTTGTCTACCACGTCCATGCCGGAGGTCACGCGGCCCCAGATGGTGTACTGGCCATCCAGGCTCGGCGCCGGAGCAAACATGATGAAGAACTGGCTGTTGGCCGAGTTCGGGTTCATCGTGCGTGCCATGCCGCAGGTGCCGCGCAGGTAGCGCGCCTTGGCCGGCGGGCTGAACTCGGCGGGAAGATCGGGAAGCTGGCTGCCACCCGTGCCGGTGCCAGTCGGGTCACCGCCCTGGGCCATGAAGCCCTCGATCACGCGGTGGAAGGGCGTGCCGTCATAGAAGCCCTGGCGCACCAGGGTCTTGATGCGCTCCACATGCTTCGGCGCCAGCTCGGGCAGCAGCTGGATGGTGACGCGGCCATCCTTCAGGTCGAGGTAGAGCGTGTTTTCCTTGTCGACCGTGCCCTGGGCGGCGGCGTCGTTGGTATCGGTCATCATGATCCCCGTGGCGGCGATGGTGCTGGCGAGAAGAGTGCGTCGCTGCATGCGCGTGTTCATTCTCCTGGGTGCTGCCGCACACGCTCCAGCGTGCGTTGCAACGTGAGGCGCGGCACGAAGGTGGAGATGTCACCTCCCAGCCGCGCGATCTCCTTCACGAAACGGGAGGAGATGAAATGGTTGCCTTCGCTGGCCATCAGGAAGAGCAATTCGATCTCCGGGTCCAGCCGGCGGTTCATGCCCGCCATTTGGAATTCGTAGTCGAAATCGGTCACGGCGCGCAGCCCGCGGACGATCACCTGCGCGTCAACCTCGCGCGCGAAGGAGACCAGCAGGCTTTCGAAGGGCACGACTTCGATGATGGTGCCGGTCTGCGCCGCGATAATCTCAGCCTCGGCACGCACCAGCTCCACCCGCTCCTCCAGCGGAAAAAGCGGTCCCTTGCCGATGTTCTTGGCCACGCCGATCACCAGCCGGTCCAGGATGCGCGCGGCCCGGTGGATGATGTCCAGGTGCCCATTGGTCACCGGGTCGAAGGTGCCGGGGTAGACCCCTGCCCTCAGGCGCGGGTGCGGCTCAGCCATCGGTGCTGTCCGCCTCATCCACGCCCTGCTCCTCAACCACGGTGAAGCAGGAGGTCACCCGCTCACCGTCATTGAGGCGCAGCAGCGTGACGCCCATGGAGGAGCGGCCGGTGATGCGGACCTGGTCCACCGGCATGCGGATCAGGCGGCCATTGTCGGTCACCAGCATCACGTCATCGCCGCTGCGCACCGGGAAGGTGGTCACCACCTCGCGGCCCGTGCGCTGGGTCAGCGTGATATTGGCGATGCCCTGCCCGCCACGGCCGGAGACGCGGTACTCATAGGCCGAGCTGCGCTTGCCGAAGCCGCCGTCCGTGACCGTCAGCAGGATTTCCTCGGCATCCTCCATCTCCGCCGCCTTCTCGGCCGGCAGGGCGATGTCGCCGGAAGCCTCGGTTTCCTCCTCGATCTCCGCCGGGGATTCGGCCTCGTCGCTGCCGTTGCGGCGCTTCTGGGCCGCCAGCTTCAGGTAGGCGGCACGCTCATCCGGCGTGGCCTCGACATGGCGCAGCACGGACAGGGCGATTACCTCATCTCCCTGCTGGCCCAGCTTGATGCCCCGTACGCCCGTGGAGTCGCGCCCCGCGAAGACGCGTAGCGTTTCAACATCGGCGATGAAGCGGATGGCGCGGCCCTGGCGGGTCGCCAGCAGCACGTCGTCGCCCTCGCGGCAGGTCGAGACGCCGATCAGGCTGTCGCCCTCGTCCAGCTTCATGGCGATGAGGCCGGAGGAGCGGACGTTCTTGAAGTCGGAGAGCCGGTTGCGGCGCACATTGCCCTGCGCCGTGGCGAAGACCAGGTGCAGGTTCTCCCACAGGCTTTCGTCCTGCGGCAGCGGCAGCACGGCGGTGACGCCTTCCTTCTCCTGCAACTGCAGCAACTGACGGAGCGAGCGGCCACGCGCGGTGGGCCCAGCCTCCGGCAGCTTCCAGACCTTCTCCCGGAAGGCGATGCCCCGGCTGGTGAAGAACAGCACCCACTGGTGGGTATGCGCGTTGAAGGAGCGCACCACCACGTCGTCCTGCCGCGTCCCCGCCGCGCTGCGTCCGCGACCGCCCCGGTTCTGGGCGCGGAACACGTCCAGCGGCGTGCGCTTCACGTAGCCATCGCGCGTCAGGGTCACGACCATCAGGCCGGGCTCCACCAGGCTCTCGTCATCCTGGTCGGCAATGCCGTCCACGATCTCGGAAAGGCGGGAGGAGGCGATCTGGCCGCGCACGGCGAGCAGCTCCTCGCTCATCAACTCCATGCGGCGCGGATGGGAAGAGAGGATTTCCAGCAGCTCGCGGATGCGGCCGGCGACCTCGTCCAGCTCGGCGGTGATCTTCTCCTGCTCCAGCCCGGTCAGGCGGTGCAGGCGCAGTTCCAGGATGCCACGCGCCTGGGCTTCCGTCAGGCGGACGGTTTCGTTGACCACCTGGTTGCCGGCATCGTCCACCAGCGCCAGCAGCGGCGCGATGTCGCCCGCTGGCCAGTCCCGCGCCATCAGTGCGGCCCGCGCGGCTGCGGCATCGCTGCTCTCGCGGATCAGCTTGATGACCTCGTCGATATTCGCGACGGCGATGGACAGGCCGATCAGCAGGTGCCCGCGGTCCCGTGCCTTGCCCAGCCGGAAGCGGGAGCGGCGGAGGATCACTTCCTCACGGAACTTGATGAAGGCCTTCAGCGCGTGGATCAGCCCCATCTGCACGGGGCGGCCCTCATCCAGCGCCAGCATGTTGACGGCGACGGAGGTCTGAAGCTGCGTGTAGCGATAGAGGTGGTTCAGCACCACCTCCGGCGTCGCATCCTTCTTCAGCTCGATCACGATGCGCAGGCCGGAGCGGTCGCTCTCGTCCCGCAGGTCGCTGATGCCCTCAAGCTGCTTGGTGCGCACGAGGTCGGCGATGCGCTCGATCAGCGAGGACTTGTTGACCTGATACGGGATCTCGGAGATCGCGATGCAGCCGCGGCCGCCGCGCATCTCCTCCACCTCGGCGCGGGCGCGCAGCACGATGGAACCGCGCCCTGTCTCGAAGGCGGAGCGGATGCCGCTGCGGCCGATGATCAGCGCGCCCGTCGGGAAATCCGGCCCGGGGATGATCTTCATCAAATCATCCAGCGACGTGTCCGGCTCCGCGATCAGCTTCAGCGTCGCGTCGATGACTTCGTTCGGGTTGTGCGGCGGGATGTTCGTCGCCATGCCGACGGCGATGCCGTTGGCGCCATTCACCAGCAGGTTGGGGAAGGCAGCCGGCAGCACGCGCGGCTCATCCGCGCTTTCGTCGTAGTTGGGCTGGAAATCGATCGTATCCTCGTCGATCCCCTCCAGCAGGGCCGTCGCGGACTTGGCGAGGCGGGCCTCGGTGTAGCGCATGGCCGCCGGCGGATCGCCGTCCATGGAGCCGAAATTGCCCTGGCCATCGATCAGCGGCACGCGCAGCGAGAAGGTCTGCGCCATGCGGACCATGGCGTCATAGATCGCGCTGTCGCCGTGCGGGTGATACTTACCCATCACGTCGCCGACGACGCGGGCCGACTTCTTGTAGGGCTTGTCGTTGGTGAAGCCGTTCTCGTTCATCGAGAACAGGATGCGCCGGTGCACCGGCTTCAACCCGTCCCGCGCATCCGGCAGGGCGCGGGAGACGATCACGCTCATCGCGTAAGCGAGGTAGGAGCTGCGCATCTCCTCCTCGATCGCGATCGGCATCTGGCCTTCGGGCGACGGGATGCTGTCTTCCGGCGGGACGGAGCCGTTGTCGCTGTCGCTCACTTAGTCTTCCTATTGGCAGCGGGCATGGAGGCCGGGAGGGACGAACCCCTCCCGCCTCCTCCCGGAATCGTCCTGCTTTATACTATGGCCGCTGCCCGGAGCCAAATCCGTGCCCTGGCCCAGGAATGCCCAGCTCAGGCCTGGACCTCGGCCACCGGCGAGCCGCGCTTGAGCACCGCCAGAACCAGTCCGGTGACCACCGCACCAGCCACGATGGCCACCAGATAGCCGAGCGGATTGCCCACCGCGCCCGGGATGCCGACCACGAAGATGCCGCCATGCGGCGCCCGCAGGGTGCAGCCCAGCCACATCGACAAGCCCCCGGCCAGGGCCGAGCCAGCGACCAGCGCGGGGATGACCCGGACCGGGTCCTTCGCGGCGAAGGGAATGGCGCCCTCGGTGATGAAGGCCGCTCCGAGAACGGCCGCCGCCTTGCCGGCATCCCGCTCCTCCTGGCTGAAGCGGTTGCGGGCGATGAAGGTGGCCAGGGCAACGCCCAGCGGCGGGGTCATGCCGGCCGCCATGATGGCCGCCATGGGCGCGAAGGTCTCCGTCCCCAGCAGGCCGACCCCGAAGGCATAGGCCGCCTTGTTCACCGGCCCGCCCATGTCGGCTGCCATCATCGCCCCCAGCAGCAGGCCGAGCAGCACGGCATTGGAAGTACCCATGCCCTGGAGGAACTGCGTCAGCCAGGCCAGGGCGGCCGCGATGGGTGTCCCCAGCACGTAGATCATCAGCAGGCCGGTGACCAGCGAGGCCAGAAGCGGGATGACCAGCACCGGCTTCAGCCCTTCCAGGCTCTCCGGGAAAGGCAGCCTGTCGCGCAGGAAGCGCGCCACGTAACCGGCCAGGAAGCCCGCCGCGATACCCCCGAGAAAGCCCGCGCCCACCGCATTGGCCAGCGCGCCGCCAACGAAACCCGGCGCCAGCCCGGGACGATCGGCGATGGAGAAGGCAATGAAAGCCGCCAGCACCGGCACCATCAGTGCCAGGGCCGATTGCGCGCCGATCTGGAACAGGGCCGCTGGGAGGCTTCCCTGCACCTTGAAAGCCTCGATACCGAAGGCAAAGGAGAGCGCGATGCAAAGCCCGCCGGCTGTCACCAGCGGAATCATGTAGGACACGCCGGTCATCAGGTGCTTGTAGACGCCGGGCGCCTGGGTCGCCTTGGCCGGAGCCGGTGCACCGGAAGCCTGGGCAGCCCCTGCCAGCGGTGCCGCGGCCAGGGCGCGGTTGATCAAGCCCGACGCATCCTTCAACGCATCGCCCGTGCCAACCGTGATCAGGCGCTTGCCCGCGAAGCGGGAGGTATCCACCCCGGTATCGGCCGCGATCACCACCGCATCGGCAGCCGCGATCTCCTCGGGCGTCAGGGCATTCTTGGCGCCAACCGAGCCCTGGGTTTCCACCCGCATGCTGTGGCCAAGCCTGGCCGCGCCTTTCTCCAGCGCGGCCGCCGCCATGAAGGTATGGGCGATGCCGGTGGGGCAGGCCGTGATGGCTACCAGCTTCTTGCCTCCCGCAGGCACCGCCGACGCTGCTGGCGCTTCGGGTGGCACCACAGGCGAAGGTGTTGTGGAAAGGACCGTAACCGCAGGCTCGGGAGGGGCCACTTCGGGGAGGGACAAGGCGCGGCGAAGCACCTGCTCCGGCCGGCGAATGGCATCAATGACCGTGACTGTCGTAACTGGACGCCCCTGCTGCCCCGGTTCAGGGGCCTCGCCCACCAGCAGCACGGCATCCACTTCACCGGCTGGCGCCGGTTCGTTACCGGTGTCCAGGGCCAGCGCGACGCCGGCGCGCCGGGCGGCGTCGCGCAGCGCCTCGGCCGCCATGGCGGCATGGGGCGCACTGGCAGGATGGCGAATGACGCCGAGCAGCCGGGGCGTGCCGGAAGACGGTTCAACGGACATCGGCGTGATCCATGGCGGGAGGCGTGGAACGGGCACGAATGCTCATAGCGGCGTGACCTCAGCCGCAGCGGCGAGCCGCTCGATCTCGGACAGGAGCGGCACCCCGCCCCCGGCCGCGCCGACATCGCGGGACACAGCGGCGGCGGCGCAGCCGGTGGCCAGCCGGGCCGTGCCCTCGGCATCCAGCCCCCGGGCCAGGGCGGCGGTGAGCCCCGCCACCATGGCATCGCCCGCCCCCACCGTGGTGGTCAGCGCCACCTTCGGCGGGCGGGCCCAGAGCGTTGCGTCCGGCAGGACAAAGAGCGCACCGGCGCCGCCATCGGAGACCACCACCTGCTCGACACCCCGGGCCCGCAGTTCCAGTGCTCCCTCTATCAGGGCAGCACGATCCGGCAGAGGCCGGCCCAGCAAGGCAGAGAGTTCCGCGCGATTCGGCTTCAGCAGGGCCGGGCCGGCCGGCAGCGCGGCTTCCAGGGCGGGGCCGCTGGTATCCAGCAGCAGCTTGCGGCCATCGGCGGCAAGCGCCTGCATCAGCGAGGCCCAGGCATCCACCGGCAGCCCGGGTGGCAGGCTGCCCGACATCACCACGATCTCTGGCGCACGGGCTGCCAGGCGCGCCGCAATTTGCCGCAAGGCTTCACCGGAAGCCTGTGGCCCAGCCGGGTTGATGTCTGTCACCTGCCCTGCTTCGGTTTCCACCAACTTGACGTTGATGCGGCATCGGCCCGGCAGCGGCACGAATTCACTGGCAATGCCGAAAGGCCGCAGGAAAGCCTCGAAAGCGGCGACATCGCCCTCGCCCAGTAACGCGGCAGCCAGGGAAGGCTCCCCCAGCACCGAGAGCATCACCGCGACATTCACGCCCTTCCCTGCCGGCCGCAGCTCGGCCGGGCCAGTGCGGTTCACCTCGCCCGCCTGCAGCCGGGGCATCCGGATCGTCAGGTCCAGTGCGGGGCTCAGCGTCACCGTGGCGATGCGCGGTGTGGCGGCATCAGGCGGCATCGGCGAGTTCCAGCAGGCCAGGCAGCATGCGAACCTCGGCCGCCGTGCCACAGCTCAACGCCTGCCGCGCCACCTGGGCGGCCTTGGCCATGCTCAATGCCCGGATCTGCGCCTTCAGCGCCGCCACATTAGGGATGGAGACGGAGAGTTCATCCACCCCCAGCCCCAGCAGGATCGGCGCCGCCATTGCGTCGGCCGCCATGTTGCCGCAGACGCCGACCCAGCGGTCGCGCGCATGGGCGGCGCGCACTGTCATGTCGATCAAGCGCAGCACGCCTGGATCCAGCGCATCGGACCGCGCGCCCATGGTGGGATGCAGGCGGTCCACAGCCAGGGTGTATTGCGTCAGGTCGTTCGTGCCGATGGAGAAGAAATCCGCCTCTTCCGCCAACTGGTCAGCCATCACGGCAGCCGAAGGCACTTCCACCATGATGCCCACTTCGATCCTGGGGGCATCCAGCGCGGCGCGTTCCTTCTCGATCAGCACACGGGCCGCGCGCAGGTCATCCAGCCCATCCACCATGGGCAGCATCAGCTTGATGTCGCCATGCCGCGCCGCCCGCAGCGCCGCGCGCACCTGGGTGCGGAAGAGTTCCGGCTCCGCCAGCGAAAGCCGCAGCCCACGCAAGCCCAGAAAGGGATTGGCTTCCACCGGGTGCTTCACGAAGCGCAGCGGTTTGTCGCCACCGGCATCCAGGGTGCGCAGCACCACCGGCAGCCCGCCGAAGCCTTCCGCCAGGCGGCGGTAGAGATCGAATTGCTCCTCCTCCGAAGGTGGCTCGGCCCGGTCGTGGAACAGGAACTCGCTTCGCACCAGCCCTGTGCCCTCCGCTCCGGCGGCGACGGCATCCAGGGCTTCCTCCGGCCGGCGCACATTGGCGGCGACCTCGATGCGGTGGCCATCCCGTGTCACGGCCGGGCGGAAGGCCGCCTGCCGCGCGGCGGCCGCCCGGTCCTTGCCGCGCGCCATGGCGGCCTCGGCGGCGGAGAGGGCCATGTCATCGGGATTCGGGTGCAAATGGCCCCGGTCGCCGTCCAGCACCACCGGGGTACCATCCGGCAGCGCCAGCACCGCCGCGCCGGCCGCGACAACAGCCGGAATGCCCATGGCACGGGCCAGGATGGCGGTATGCGCCGTGGGCCCGCCCGCGGCCGTGACCATCCCCACCACTTTCGTCGGGTCCAGATTAGCGGTTTCCGAGGGCGTCAGATCCTCCGCCGTCACCACCGCACGGTCCGGCAGCGCCACAGCCTCCTGCCCCGGCCCGGCGATCTGGCGCAGCACGCGGCGGGCCACATCCTTCAGGTCGATGGCACGCGCGGCGAGCAGGGCATCCCCCACGCTGGCGAGCGCGGCGGCGCGTGCTTCAGTGGCATCCCGCCAGGCGGCGGGGGCGGAAGCGCCCCGGGCAATGGCGGCATGGGCTTCCGCCACCAGCTCTGGGTCGTCCAGGAACTCGGCATGGGCGGCGAAGATCTCGGCATGCTTCGCGCCGATGCGCGATGTCATCTCCCGCGCCACGTCCTGCAACTCGGACCGGGTAGCGGCTAGGGCGGCATCGAGCGCGGCGGTTTCGGCAGCGGCATCGGCGGCGGTCTCGGCGAAGCCAGCCGCTTCCGAGCGGAAGCGGTGCAGCACGCCGACAGCGACACCCGGGCTGGCAGGCAGGCCAGCGATGGTACCGGGCCCGGCCGGCAATGGCTGGGACGGCACGGGCGGGGGCGCATCCACCGGCCCGGCTGGCTCGGCATCGTCATCGCCCAGTCCTTCGGCGAAGGCCGCCCGCAGCGCCACCATGGCCGCCGCCGCATCCGGGCCATTGGCGGTCAAGGTCAGCTTCGCCCCTGGGCCGGCGCCCAGTTGCAGCAATGCGATCATGCTGCGCGCATCCGCCCGGCGCCCCTCAAAAGCCAGCGTGATGGTGGAGCGGAAGCTCTTCGCGAGCTGCGTCACGGCTCGCGCCGGGCGGGCATGAAGCCCTGCCGCGGCCGGGGCCTGCACCTCGGCGCTCAGCCCGCCCCCGGCCATGGCTGCCATGACTGACCCGGCCTGTGGCAGCGGCGCCTCCGGGTCCAATGCGCGCAGGATATCGGCCGCGTCGGCGGTGGTGGCCAGATGCCGCGCGAGTTGTTCCTCGCCCAGCACTTCCGTCAGGCGGCGCAGCACGGCGATGTGCTCGTCCCCCTGCGCCGCGATGGCCACCACGAGGTAGACGATGTCATCGCCGTTCCAGCGCACGCCGCCTGGCACCTGCAGCACGGCGATGCCGGTCTGGGCGATCATGCCGCGGTCGCCCCGCTGCCCGTGCGGGATGGCGATGCCATTGCCAAGGAAGGTATCCGCCTCGCCCTCCCGCCGCAGCATGCTCTCGGCATAGCCGGGCTCGATGGCGCCGGTTTCGACGAGAAGCTGCGCGGCCTGCCGGATGGCAGCCTCCTTATCTCCCGGGCTCGCGCCCAGGCGGATGCGTTCACGGGAAAGGATCACGGCGGAAACGGTTCCTGTGCCTTAGGCAAACGGGCGTGGCCCCTGCCATTCCTGACAGAGGCTCAACGCTAATCCGGCATGATGGATGCGGCCCAGGCTTTAGAAGGGGATGTCGTCGTCCAGGTCGCTGCCGCCGCCCTTCGGCGCATCCCAGCCGCTGCTGCGCTGCGGCTGACGGGCCGGCGCACGCTCGCCGCCGCCGCCGCCGCCGCCG
>NZ_JACTUZ010000043.1 GCF_014490445.1 Pseudoroseomonas ludipueritiae
CGCTGCCGCGCGCCGATGGTGGCGCCGCGCGCCCGGATGTGGGCTTCCTGGGCTTCGACGCCGGCCGGGGCGGCTGAGCCGCGCCTTCAGCCGGCGCAGTCCAGCAGATCGCCCAACTGCCCCGTGCGGCGGCGGATCAGTTCCGCCCGGCCCTGCACGTAGGGGCCGGGTGAAGCCGCCGACCATTCCAGGGGGTTCGGCAGCACCACCGCCAGCCGCGCCGCCTGCGCCGCTGTCAGCCGCGCGGCCGGGCGCTTGAAGAAAGCCTGGGAGGCCGCCTCCGCGCCATAGATGCCGGGGCCGAACTCGACGATGTTGAGATAAACCTCCAGCACCCGCCGGCGCGGCCAGAGCAACGCTACGTGCGGCGTCAGCCAGGCTTCCAGCACCTTCCGCAGCGGGTCCCGCCCCGGCCAGAGAAACAGGTTCTTGGCCACCTGCATGGTGATGGTGCTGGCGCCGCGCGGGCGCTCCCCTTCCAGCGCCGCCTCCACCTGGCCGCGCAACTGCTCGAAGTCGAAGCCCAGCCATTGGCGGCAGAAGAGATTGTCTTCCGCCGCGATGACGCTGCGCGCCAGGGCGGGGTCGATCCGCTCATAGGCCACCCAGTCCTTGGAGAGGCCATAGCCCTGCGCCGCCCGCAGCAGCATCAGCGGCGTCACCGGCACCGGCACGAAGCGGAAGAACAGGATCAGCAGCGGCGGCCCGAGCAGGAAGGCCAGCCCCAGCCGCTTCAGCCAGCGGCGATGCACCAGCCCGGGCAGCCGCAGCCGCATCAATCGCGCCCGCAGGCGTTGTCGCGGCCCCGGAACTCCCAGGGATACTCGAAGCGCCCGGACCAGGCGCCGCTTTGGGCGGCCTTGGCGGCCTTCTCCTCATCGGCATAGGCGCCTTTGGAGAAGCGGGGGCAGTCGAAGGCGAAGCCGGTGCGCACCATGGCCGCATTCAATTCCACGGTGCCGCTGCCACTTCGGCGCGGCACGCTGCAGGTGGCGACGATGCGGCCATAGGTCTCGCTGCCATCGGGCACGCAGGTGATATCGGCGCCGCCGATCAGCGCCACCAGCGCATCGCGTGCCTGCTTGCCGCAGTCGAAGCCGCCCTGGCTGCGGGAGGTGCAGCGCTGGTCGCTTTCCAGCGCGTCGATGCCACGCAGGCGGATGCGGGTCGGCCCCAGGTCCAGCGTATCGCCATCGATGATGCGGGCGAGGCCGCTGAGCGGCTCGGTATCGCCGCGCGGGCGGCGGGAGGTGCCGCGCTGCGGCTGCTCCTCCTGCCCCAGGACGCCCCAGACGGCGCGCAGCACGCGCTCCAGCTTGGCTTCGGTGATCTGGCCGCTGCCAAGCAGGCCGGCCACCGCAGCGATGAGGACAATCCAGGGCGTGGCGCCGCGCTTCTGACGGCGGCTCATGGGTCGTGCTTCAGGAACATCATAGCGGCGCCTCTCTGCCATGCCTGCGCCGCCGCCGCACCTCACATCAGGTGCGGCAGGTTCAATGGGGGCCGTTCCGGCGCGTCGGGCTTGGCCTTCCGGCTGGCCCGGGCGTAGTTGAGCGCGCGCGGGTCCTCGGACAGGTTCCAGCCGCCCGCATCGCGCCACATGGCATAGGCCTTGGTGAATTCGGCGCCCAGCAGGAAGATCTGCGCGGAATAATAGATCCAGAGCAGCACGATGACCACCGATCCCGCCGCCCCGTAGGTGGAGCCGATGGCGCTGCGGCCGAGGTAGAGGCCGATCAGCGTCTTGCCCAGGTTGAACAGCAGGGCGGTGACCAGGGCGCCCACGATCACGTCCTTCCATTCCAGCTTGCGGTCGGGAAGGATCTTGTAGATGGCGGCGAAGAGCACCGTGATCAGGCCCAGCGAGATCAGGAGATTCGCGATGCGGATGACCATGGCGATGCCGGGGAGGTAGATGTCCAGTATCTCCCGCAGCCCGGAAAGCAGCGCGCTGATCACCAGCGATACCAGCAGCAGGAAGCCCATGGTGGCCACCAGCCCCAGCGACAGCGCCCTGGCCCGCAGCAGGGAGGAGATGGTGACGTCCGTGACCTCCGCCTTCCAGATCTTGTTCAGGCTGGCCTGGATTTCACCGAAGACGCCGGAGGCGGTGATGATCAGGGTGACGATGCCGATCAGGCTGGCCAGCTTGCCGCTGGTGGGGTTGGAGGCGCTGCGGATGATGCCCTGCACCACCTCCGCCCCGGCCTGCCCCATCAGCCCCCCCAGTTGCGATTCCAGCGCGCCCCGCGCCGCTTCTTCCCCAAAGGCCAGTCCGGCGATGGCGATGGCGATGATCAGCACCGGCGCCAGGGAGGTGACGGTATAGAAGGCAATGGCCGCCCCCCGGCTCAGCGCCTCATCCTCGATGAAGCCAAGAACTGTCTGCCGGATCAGCCACCAGCTCTTGCGCGCCTGACGCTTCAACATCTGTTTGGCCTTTCGCTGCCGGGGGCAAAAACGGAAGCGTGGCGGAGCTGGTTGCGCGAATGCGGCAGAAGCATGGCACTGTGACCGCGCCGCCACAGCCTGGACTTGTGAATCGGTCTTGCAACGACAGGGAATTCCCTGGTCTGCTCCGAATCCAGAAGCGCGGAAGCGCCTGTCACTCAGCTGGTCTCGCTCATCCTTCGCCGGGAGACGATTTTATGCTGCGACGTGACCTGCTCAAGGGCGCCGCCCTGGCCGCCAGCCTTCCCGCCATTCCCCTCACCGCGCCGCGGCTGGCGCGCCCCGCCATCGCGGCCAGCACCAGCCGGGTGCTGAGATTCGTGCCACAGGCCGATGTCACGGTCACCGACCCGGTGATGACCACGGCCTATATCACCCGCCACCACGCGCTGATGGTCTGGGACCAGCTTTACGGCCTGGACGACAGGCTGGTGCCGCAGCCGCAGATGGTGGAAAGCCATACTGTCGAGGACAACGGCTTGCGCTGGACCTTCCGGCTGCGGGAAGGGCTGAAGTTCCACGATGGTGAGCCGGTGCGCGGCCGCGACTGCATCGCTTCCATCAAGCGCTGGGCGGCGCGGGATACGCTGGGCCAGGCGCTGGTTGCCCGCACGGCCGAGATGGCGGCGCCCGAGGACCGCGTCTTCACCATCCGCCTGACCAAGCCTTATGGGCTGATGCTGGAGACACTCGCAAAGCTCGGCCCGCCGGCGCTGGTGATCATGCCGGAGCGCCTGGCCAATGGGGACCCCTTCAAGCCCATCACGGAACTGGTCGGCTCCGGCCCCTATCGCTGGAAGGCGGATGAGCGGGTGGTGGGCGCCCGCGTGGTCTATGAGCGCAACCCGGATTACGTGCCGCGCCAGGGCCGGCCGGAGCATGCCGCCGGCCCCAAGGTGGTGCATTTCGACCGCGTCGAATACGCCGTGATGCCGGACCCCGGCACCGCTGCCTCCGCCCTGAGCAATGGCGAGGTGGACTGGTGGGAGAACCCGCCCAACGACCTGCTGCCGGTGCTGCGGCGCGCCCGCGGCGTGGCGGTGGGGCGGGTGGTGACCACCGGCGGCATGGGCACCGGCGTCTTCAACCACCTGCATCCGCCCTTCAACAATCCGGCCATCCGCCGCGCGGTGCTGATGGCGTCCTCCCAGGCCGATTTCATGACGGCGGCGGCGGGCACCGACCCGAAGATGATGGGCATCGATGTCGGCCTCTTCACGCCCGACACGGCCATGGCCAGCACCGAGGGGCTGGAACTGGTGCGGGAGCCGCGCGACCTGGAGGCGGCCCGCAAGGCGCTGAAGGAAGCCGGCTACAAGGGCGAGAAGGTCGTGCTGATGTCGGCCAGCGACAACCCGCTGCTGGCGGCCCTGGGCGAGGTCGGGCGCGACCTGCTGACCAAGCTGGGCATGGAGGTGGATTTCGTGGTGGCGGACTGGGGCACAGTGGTGCAGCGGCGCGCCAGCAAGGAACCGCCCGCCAAGGGCGGCTGGAACATGTTCCACACCACCTGGAACGGCGTGGACATGCTGAACCCGATGGTGCAGCAGACGCTGCGCGCCAATGGCGACAAGGCCTGGTTCGGCTGGCCCAGCAGCCAGCGTGTCGAGGACCTGCGCGCCGCCTGGCTGGAGGCGCCGGACCTGCCGGCGCAGCAGAAGATCGCCGGCCAGTTGCAGCGCGCGGCGCTGGAGGATGTGGTCTACCTGCCTACCGGCCAGTATTTCCAGGACAGCGCCTGGCGCAGCGACATCCGGGACGTGGTGCAGGGCACCTTCGTCTTCTGGGGCGTCAGGCGCGGGTGAGGCGCTGGGGGCGGCGTGCCGGCGCCGCCGCCTCCGGTTCCAGCCCGGCCATGGCACGCTCGGCGCCCGAGAGGATCAGCTCGGTCGCCAACCGGGCATAGGCTTCCCGCGCCATGCCACGGCCGTCGCGGAACCACAGGTAGCTCCAGTTCAGCATGCCGAAGAGCGACATGGTCAGCGGCTTCAGCAGCGTCCGGCTTTGCCCGGCGGAAGGCACCGCCGCCGCGATGGCCTCGGCGAAGACGGCGACGATGCGGCGCTCCAGCGCCCGCAGCACATCCTGCCTGTCCTGCGGCAGAAGCTGGAGGTTCGCGATCTGGATCTGGTGCTCCGCATCCGCGTCCCGGTAGGTCTCGAGCAGCGCGGCGGAAAGGGCATGCAGCCGCTCGCGCGGCTCGTCGGTGGAGGCGAAGGCGCGTTCCACCGTCTCCACCAGCGTTTCCAGGTGCAGGTGCAGGATGTCGAAGAGCACCTCCTCCTTGGATTCGTAGTAATGGTAGAGCAGCGCCTTGGAAGCGCCGCAGGCCTTGGCGACCATGGTGATGGAGGTGCCGGTGAAGCCATGCCGCGCGAAGAGCCGCGCGGAGGTCTTCAGGATCTGGCGCCGCTTCTCGTCGTAATCTTCCGCCCGCGTCCGAGCCATGCCCACCTCTTCCGGCGCCAAGTGACGTTTCCCTGAGGGCGGATTAAGCGACCGATCGGTTGGCGAAAGCAACCCCACCCGGCACCCGGAAAGCGCTTGATTTGACCGACCGGCTGGTCAATTCTTCCGGCACGTCCGTCCTGGCCGCGACATCATCCCGAGGGATAGTGTCAGGCTGGGGCCAAGCAGCCTCTACAGGGAACATCTGAAGTTCCCGGCGTCCAAGAAGGGAGAAGTCGATGCGGAACCTCGCCGCCGGCCTGATGCTGGCGCTCGGCCTGACCACCGCGGTGAACGCCGCCGAACCCGTGCGGGTCGGCGTGGTGCTGTCCGAAACCGGGCCCGGCGCTTCCCTCGGCATTCCAGAAGGCCGTTCCATCCGCCTGCTGCCCAAGGAATTCGGCGGCCAGCCCGTGGAATGGATCGTGCTGGACGATGGTTCCGACACCACCCGCGCCGTCACCAACATGCGCAAGCTGATCACCGACAACCGCGTCGATGCCGTGATCGGCTCCACCGTCACCCCCGCCTCCATCGCCATGGTGGAAGTGGCGGCGGAGCAGAAGGTGCCGACCATCTCCCTGGCCGGATCGGCGGCCATCGTGACGCCGGTCGATGACAAGCGCCGCTGGGTCTTCAAGACTGCCCAGAACGACGCGCTGATGGCCACCGCCGTCGCCGACCACATGGCCAAGGCGGGCGTGAAGCGGCTGGCGCTGGTCAGCGTCAGCGATTCCTATGGCGACGGTTGGCTGGGCATCTTCAAGCCGTTGCTGGAGCAGCGGAACATCGCCGTGGTGGCCGATGAGCGCTATGCCCGCACCGATACCAGCGTCACCGGCCAGGTGCTGAAGGTCACCTCGGGCCGCCCGGACGCGGTCTTCATCATCTCCGCCGGCACGCCGGCCGCGCTGCCGGCCAAGACGCTGCGCGAGCGCGGCTTCCGCGGCGCGATGTACCAGACGCATGGCGTGGCGAATTCCGATTTCCTCCGCGTCGGCGGCAAGGATGTGGAAGGCACCATCCTGCCCGTCGGCCCCGTGGTGGTGGCGGACCAGTTGCCGGAGACGCATCCCTCCCGCGCCATCGCCCGCCAGTACCGCGATGCCTATGAGGCCGCGCATGGCGCCGGCAGCGTCTCCGCCTTCGGCTCCTACGCCTATGACGCCGGCATCCTGCTGCAGAACGCCATCCCCGTGGCGCTGAAGACGGCGCAGCCCGGCACGCCGGAATTCCGCACCGCGCTGCGCGATGCGCTGGAGGGGCTGAAGGGCGTCGTCTACGTCAATGGCACCGCCACCATGTCCACCACCGACCACGTCGGCCAGGACCAGAACGCGCGCGTCATGGCCGTCATCAAGGACGGCAAGTGGCAGGCCCTGCCGCAGTAACGACCCACCGACCATCGCCGGGGATTGGCCGTGGATCTCTCGATTCTTCTCGTGCTCGTGCAGGATGGCGTCGTCAACGGCGCCATCTATGGGTTGCTGGCCCTGGCGCTGGTGATCGTCTTCACCGTCACCCGCGTCATCCTGGTGCCGATCGGCGAATTCGTCTCCTTCGGGGCGCTGACGCTGGCGGCGCTGGAGGCCGGCACGCTGCCGGGCACGGTCTGGTTGCTGCTGATCCTCGGCGCGGCCTCGGCGGCCTGCCGGCTCTGGGCCTCCCGCCGCCATGCCACGGCGAAGTCCATCGCACTGCAGCTCGGCACCTCGCTGCTGCTGCCGGTGATTGTTGCCGTGCTGGCCTGGGCCAGCCTGGCCTGGGACGCGCCGCTGCTGGCCAAGATCATCCTGGCGCTGGCCATCGTGACGCCGATGGGGCCCTATCTCTATGACATCGTCTACCGCCCCATGGCCGATGCCACGGTGCTGGTGCTGCTGATCGTCTCTGTCGCGCTGCACCTGGCCTTGCAGGGGCTGGGGCTGGTCTTCTTCGGTGCCGAGGGCTCGCGTACCTCCAGCCTTTCCGATGCCACGATGGAAATCGGGCCGCTCTTCATCACCGGGCAGTCGGTGGCGATCGTGGTGGTGACACTGGCGCTGATCGTCGCGCTCTTCCTGTTCTTCGAGAATACGCTGCTGGGCAAGTCGCTGCGCGCCACCGCCGTCAACCGGCTGGGCGCGCGGCTGGTCGCCATCTCCCCGGCGCTCTGCGGCCATGTGGCCTTCACCCTGGCGGCGGTGATCGGCGCGCTGGCCGGCATCCTGATCTCGGCCATCACCACCATCTACTACGACACCGGCTTCCTGATCGCGCTGAAGGGCTTCGTCGCCGCCGTCATCGGGGGGCTTGTCAGCTATCCGCTGGCCGCCGCCAGCGCGATCCTGATCGGGCTGGTGGAAAGCTTCGCCTCCTTCCATGCCAGCGCCTTCAAGGAAGTGCTGGTCTTCATGATCATCATTCCCGTGCTGCTCTGGCGCTCCTTCCGCACGCCCGTGGCGCTGGACGAGGAGGAATAAGATGGCCCCCCTGCACCGCATGGCCGCGGGCGCGGCGCTGGCCATCGCCATCCTGGCGCCGCTGCTGCCGGCCTTCCCGCCCTTCTGGGTGACGCTGCTGAGCTATATCGGCCTTTCCGGCCTTGTGGCCCTGGGCCTGGTGGTGCTGGTGGGCGTGGCGGGGCTGACCTCCTTCGGGCAGGCCATGTTCGTCGGCTTCGGCGCCTATACCACCGCCATCCTGACCACCCGCTACGGGCTTTCCCCCTGGCTGACGCTGCCGGTGGCGCTGCTGGTCTCCGGCGGGCTGGCCTGGGCCATCGGCGCGGTGACGCTGCGGCTGAAGGGGCATTACCTCGCCATCGCGACCATCGCCTGGAACGTCTCCTTCTTCTACCTCGTCGGCAACCTGGACTTCTTCCACCGCAACGACGGCATCAGCGGCATCCCGCCCATCACGCTGGCGGGCATCGACTTCGGCGATACGCGCAACTTCTATTTCCTGGTGCTGGCCTGCGTGGTGCTGGCCATCCTGCTGACGCGCAACCTGCTGAACTCCCGCCCCGGCCGCGCCATGCGGGCGCTGCGCGGCGGCGCGCTGGCTGCGGAATCCTTTGGCGTGAACACCTTCCAGGCGCGCATCCTGGCCTTTGTCTATGCCGGCGTGCTGGCGGGGCTTTCCGGCTGGCTCTACGCGCATCTGCAACGCGCGGTGAACCCCTCCCCCTTCGGCATCAACATGAGCATCGACTACCTGCTCATGGCCGTGGCTGGCGGGGTGCACAACATCGGCGGTGCCTTCCTGGGCGCCGCCATTGTCACGCTGCTGCGCGACCAGTTGCAGACGCTGCTGCCCTCGCTGCTGAATGCTCAGGGCAATTTCGAGATCATCGTCTTCGGCGCGCTGCTGATCCTGCTGCTGCAATTCTCGCCGCGCGGCATCTGGCCGCATCTGGCCAAGCTGGCCAACCGCCTGCTGCCCCAGGCCGGGAAGCCGCCGGTGCCCGAGCCCAGCGAGGCCCAGGTGCTGCCGCCGCGCCCGCAGCCGGAGCGCGGCGCCGAGATCCTGCGCGCCACCGCGCTGCGCAAGCAGTTCGGCGGGCTGGTGGCGGTGAATGATGTCGGCTTCCATCTCTCGGCCGGCGAGGTGGTCGGGCTGATCGGGCCCAATGGCGCCGGCAAGAGCACCACCTTCAACCTGCTGACTGGCGTGCTTTCCGCCACCAAGGGCAGCGTGGCTTTCCTGGGCGAGGAAATATGCGGCCGCGCCGCGCGCCATATCGCCACGCGCGGCGTCGCCCGCACCTTCCAGCATGTGAAGCTGGTGCATGGCATGACGGTGCTGGACAATGTCGCGCTGGGCGCGCATCTGCGCGCCGCCTCCGGCCCCCTGCGCGCCGCGCTGAAGCTGGACCGGGCGGAGGAAGCCAGGATCTTCGCCCTCGCCTGGCAGCAGTTGCACCGCGTCGGGCTGGCGCATTGCGCGCATCTGGTGGCGGATGAGCTGTCGCTGGGCCAGCAGCGGCTGGTGGAAATCGCCCGCGCGCTGTGCCTCGACCCCGTGCTGCTGCTGCTGGACGAGCCCGCCGCCGGTTTGCGCCACCTGGAAAAGGCCGCATTGGCAAAACTGCTGGACAAGCTGCGGGCGGAGGGCATGACTATCCTGCTGGTCGAGCACGACATGGATTTCGTGATGAACCTGACCGACCGGCTGGTGGTGATGAATTTCGGCGCGGAACTGGCGCAGGGCCGCCCCAAGGAAATCCAGGACAATCCCGCGGTCATCGAAGCTTATCTGGGAAGCGCGGCATGACGATCCTCAGCGTCCGCAACGCCACCGTCACCTATGATGCCATCCTGGCGGTGTCCGATGTTTCCATCGAGGTGCCCAAGGGCAGCATCGTCACCATCCTGGGGCCGAATGGCGCGGGGAAGTCCTCGCTGCTGAATGCCATCATGGGCGTGGTGCCGGCCAGCGGCACCGTCACTTTCGCCGGGCGCGACCTGCGCGGGGAAAGCGTGGAAGCGCGCGTGAATGACGGCCTTTCCCTGGTGCCGGAAAAGCGCGAGCTGTTTTCCTCCATGACGGTGGAGGACAATCTCCGCCTCGGCCGCTTCCGCCTGCGCCACAAGGGCAGCGCGGAGCCGCTGCTGAACGAGATGTTCGCCCTGTTTCCGCGCCTGAAGGAGCGGCGGAAGCAACTGGCCGGCACGCTTTCGGGCGGGGAGCGGCAGATGCTGGCCATGGCCCGCGCCCTGATGGGCGAGCCGCGCCTGCTGATGCTGGATGAACCCAGCCTCGGCCTCGCGCCGCTGATCGTGCGGGAGATTTTGCAGACCGCCGCCAATCTGCGCGATGCCGGCACCTCCATCCTGCTGGTGGAGCAGAATGCCCGCGCGGCGCTGCGCATCGCGGACTACGGCTATGTGCTGGAGAATGGCCGCGTGATGATGGAGGGCGAGCCGGGCATGCTCCAGGCCGACCGGCGCATCATCGAATCCTATCTGGGCGTTCGCTCCGCCGTCTCTGTCTGAGCCAGGAAGGCGGCGGGAGGATCGCGGCGCCGCTCTCTCGCGCAGTTGTCAGACAAGCGGCGCGAAGTGCTATTGCAGTTTTTGGGGAGCTGCGGGGAGACTGTGCGGGCGGCGACCTCTGGTGGCCGCAGGATGTCCAAGCCAAAAAAGGTTCAAGCCGATGAGCACGACCCGCCGCACGGCCCTTCTCTCCCCCCTTGCCCTGATGGCGGCGCGCGCCCTGCCGGCACAGGCCCAGGCGCCCTTCCCCAGCCAGACCGTGCGCATCATCGTGCCCTATAGCCCCGGCGGGGCCTCCGATATCGCGGCGCGCCTGATCGCGGAGAAGCTGACGCCGCTGTGGAAGCAGTCGGTGGTGGTGGAGAACCGCACGGGCGCCAATGGCATCGTCGGCAGCGATGCCGTGGCCAAGGCGCCGGCGGATGGCACCACGCTGGGCTTCGTTTCCGTGAACCACGCGGTGAATGCGGCGCTCTACACCACGCCCTTCGACACGCTGAAGGACTTCTCCGTCCTCAGCATCATCTATTCCGTGCCGCTGGTGCTGGTGGCGGCGCCGGACTTCGCCGCCAATTCGGTGCAGGACCTGGCCAAGATGGTGAAGGCAAAGCCGGGCGAGATCACCTTCGCCAATACCGGCGGCGCGGTGCATCTGGCGGCGGAGATGTTCGCGCATCAGGTCGGCGCGGCCATGACCAATGTGCCTTATCGTGGCTCCACCGCCGCGCATCCGGACCTGATCGGCCGCCGGGTGGATGTGATGTTCGACACGCTGCCGGCGGTGTTGGGCCATGTGCAGGCGGGCAAGCTGAAAGCGCTCGCCACCACCGCCGCCCAGCGTGTGCCGGTGCTGCCGGACCTGCCAACCGTGGCGGAAAGCGGCTTCCCCGGCTTCGAGGCTTCCACCTGGGGCGCCATCATCGGCCCCGCCGGGCTGCCAGGGCCGGTGGCGCAGAAGATCGCCACCGATGCCGCAGCGCAGTTGAAGGAGGAATCGGTGAAGGAGCGGATGGCCGCGCTGGGCGCCACCCCCGTCGGCAGCACGCCGGAGGAGGCGCAGAATTTCGTGCGGGCCGAGGTGGCGAAGTGGCAGCAGGTCGTCACCCAGGCCGGCATCCAGAAGCAGTAGGCGGCTTGTGCCGGCGCCTCAGGGCGCCGGCCAGTTCTCCAGCACCTCGACGAAGCGTGTCAGCCAGGCATTGGTCTGCGCGCCGTCGATGACGCGGTGGTCGATGGTCAGCGAGACGTAGCACATCGGCCGGATCAGCATGGCATCGCTGCCGCCGACCTCCCGCACCACCACGCGCTTCTCCAGCTTGCCGATGCCCAGGATGGCGGATTGCGGCTGGTTGATGATGATCGGCGTCGCCACCAGCGAGCCCGAGACCCCGTGGTTGGAGATGGTGAAGGTGCCGCCGCGCACGTCTTCCGGTGCCAGCTTGCTGGCGCGGGCGCGCTGCGTCACTTCCTGAAGCCGCTGCGCGATGCCGAGCAGCGAGAGCGACTGCGCCTCATGGATCACCGGCACGATCAGCCCCTGGTCGCCCAGCGCGGTGCCGATGCCGATGTTCACCGAGGAGAAGACCTCCAGGTGCTCCTCGTGCCAGCGGCTGTTCACCGTAGGCGCCACCTTCATGGCTTCCACGCAGGCACTGACGAAGTAGGCGGTGAAGGTCAGGTTCACGCCCTGGGCGGCGAATTCAGCCTTCTTCGCGGCGCGGTGGGCGATGATGGCGGAAAGGTCGGCCTCGAAGACCGCCGTCACATGCGGCGCCACCGCCACCGAATGCGCCATATGCTCCGCGATGCGCCGGCGCATGGGGCTGTGGGGGATGATGCTGGACCGCGAGCCGGAAGGTGCCTGCGCCATCGGCGAAGGCTTCGGCGCTAAAGGCGGTGGGGCGGTGGGTTGCGCCCGCTGCTCCAACGCCTGCACCACATCGTCCCGCGTGATGCGGCCGCCCTTGCCGGTGCCGGGCACGCTGGCGGGGTCGATGCCGCTTTCGCTGACCAGCTTGCGCACGGCGGGCGAGAGACGCAGCTCCGGTTCCGCATGCACTTCCGGGGGGCGGGGGCGCTCAGCGGGCGCGGCGGCGGTGGTGCCCTCCCCCGGCTCGATATGACCGAGCAGCGCGCCGGGCTCCACATCGCCCTGGGCGATCAGGATGGCGGCGAGGCGGCCGGTGGCGGGGGCGGCCACTTCCATGGCGACCTTGTCGGTCTCCAGTTCCACCAGCGGCTCGCCTTCCCGCACCATCTCGCCCACCTGCTTGAACCAGGTTCGGATAGCGGCGGTGGTGCCTTCCTGCGCGATGGGCGACAGGATTTCCGTGAGCGTCATCGTCTCCATGATCAGAAGCTCACCAGCGCGTCGATCTTGTCGCGGATGCGCTGCACCGATGGCACCACATGGTTCAGCAGCACCGGGTTATGCGGGCTGGGGATATCCGGCATGGTCAGGCGTGCCACGGGGGCATCCAGTTCCATGAAGGCCTCATCCGCCACCACGGCGGCGATCTCGGCGCCGAAGCCGGCGGTGCGCAGGTCCTCATGCACGATCAGGCAGCGATGGGTGCGCGTCACCGATTCCAGCACCGCATCCTTGTCCCAGGGCATCAGGGTGCGGAGGTCGATCACCTCGACGGAATGGCCGCTGGCGCGCGCCGCTTCCTCGCAACGCTCCACCATGGCGCCCCAGGTGACGATCGTCAGCTTAGTGCCTGGCATGGTGATGCGCGCCTTGCCGAAGGGCAGCACATAGTCGTCGCCCGGGTAAGGCCGGCGCGCCCAGGCGGCATCCAGCATGGCGCGGTGTTCCAGGAACATCACCGGGTCGTCGCCGCGCAGGGCACCGCGCAGCAGGCCCACCGCATCCTCGGCATTGGAGGGCACGGCGACCTTCCAGCCCGGCGAATGGACGAACTGCACCTCGTTGGTCTGGCTGTGCCAGGGGTCGCCGCACTTGAAGAAGCCCACCGGCATCCGCAGCACCATGGGCGCGGCGAAGCGGTTGTTGGTGCGCCAGCGCATGGTGCCGCAGTCGTTGATCTGCTCCACCGCCGGGTCCGCGTATTTGCGGAACTGGATTTCCGGCACCGGCATCAGCCCGGCCATGGCCATGCCGACGGCGCGGCCAACAATGCCTTCCTCCGACAGGCTGGTGTCGAAGACGCGGCTGGCGCCGAACTTCTCCTGCAGGCCCAGGGTCACGGCATGCACGCCGCCCTTGGGGCCGATATCCTCGCCAAACAGCAGCACGCGCGGATTGACCGCCAGCTCATGTTCCAGCGTGCGGCGGAT
The DNA here is from genome assembly GCF_014490445.1 of Pseudoroseomonas ludipueritiae. Classification (GTDB taxonomy): domain Bacteria; phylum Pseudomonadota; class Alphaproteobacteria; order Acetobacterales; family Acetobacteraceae; genus Pseudoroseomonas; species Pseudoroseomonas ludipueritiae. The sequence continues at coordinate 13,176 of NZ_JACTUZ010000043.1, forward strand.
GGCGGTGACCATGTTGATGCGCGCGCCTTCCGGCTTCGGCACGTCGCTGCCGGGGGGCGGCGTGATGCCGGCGGCGCGGAGGCCGCCCATCACCTGCGGCTCCGCTTCCGAGAAGACATGGCGCAGCACGCTCTCGGGCTCGGCCACCGGGCGCTGCTCGGCAGCGGCGCGGGCGGTCTCGACGGCGACCTGGGCCTCGGCGGCCACCGCATCCCATTCGGCCTCGCCCATCACGGCGGGCACCAGGAAGTCACGCAGCTTGGGCAGCGGGTCGCGCGCCCATTCCGCTTCCACCGTGGCGGGGGACTTGTAGGTCTGGGTGTCCTGGAAGGAATGGCCTTGCAGGCGCGGCACGGTCAGACGCAGCAGGCAGGGGCCTTGGCGGTCGCGCACATGCTCCTGCGCTTCCCGCACCAGGGCGGCCGCCGTGGCGGGGTCGGTGCCATCGCCAGAAAGGACATGCAGCCCGCCAAAGGAAGCCAGGTTGGCCGCGATATTGGCGCCCGGCGTCTGGAAGCTGGAGGGCACGGAAATGCCGTAGCCATTGTCCTCGATATAGAAGAGGACCGGCAGCTTCTGCGTCGTCGCCGCCGTCAGCGCCGCCCAGAAGCCGTTGGTGGCCACCGAGGCATCGCCGCCCAGCACCACGCCGATGGCGCGGGCATAGGCCGGGTCCTTCAGCACGGTGCGGTGGTATTCCATCGCCTGTGCCCAGCCGACGGTGGGCGTGTATTGCGCGCCGACGCCGCCGCACATCGGCAGTGCCGAGGCGCCCTGTGGATTGGGATAGTTGAAGACGACGCCGATATCCCGCCCGTCCGAATAGCCGCCGGCACGGGCCATGGAGGAACCCAGCGCTTCCTCGATCTCCACCCCCAGTGCCAGCAGCATGGGGCGGGAGCGGTAATAGCCGCAGGCGGCGTCATGCCGCTCCGTCAGGCCAAGGCCCAGCAGGATCTGCGCCATGTCATGCCCACGGGCCGAGAACTGGTAGAGAACCTTCTTCTCGGGGACGAGGGTCTTTTCCTCCAGCGCATCCAGGGCGCGGGAGACATGCAGCAGGTAGGCAACCCGGCGCCAGTCCACGGCAGGGTCCGGCACATTGCTGCGCGCGGGCGACGATGGCTTGGAAAGGGCAAGCGATCCCATGGTCCGTTTCCCTGTTATCGAGGCGGCTTCAGCCGGCAGTGCGTTGGCATCAGCCTAGGCCTGGCGCAGGGGCAAAACCGTTTCTGTTTTTGCTCAGGTTGGGCAGTTGCAGGCATAATGCCATCGCCAAAGCGGCGAATGCGGCATATCCATGCCTCGCCTTTTCGGGAGGATTCGGGCGGTGGCGCAGAGTGTCGATCTGGATCAGTTCGAACGCGCGATTCTCGCTGCGCTGCAAAAGAACGCGCGCCAGAGTGTGCAGGAACTAGCGGACAGGATCGGCCTTTCCACCTCCCCCACCTGGCGGCGGCTGAAGGCGCTACAGGATGCCGGCGTGATTTTGGAGTACGTGGCGCGGCTGGACCCGGCGAAGCTGGGTTATGGCCAGACGGTTTATGCCAATGTCACCCTGGCCAAGCACAACCGCGACGCGTTGCAGGACTTCGAAAAGGCCATCGTGGAACGGCCGGAAGTGCAGCAGTGCTTTTCCATGACCGGCAGCGCCGACTACATCATCCGCGTCGTGGTGCGGGATGCGGCGCATTACGAGCGCTTCCTGCAGGAGGTGGTCTTCACCAACCCGGCGGTGCAACACATCTCATCGCATTTCGCCTTGCGGGAGGTGAAGAATACCTCGGCGCTGCCGCTGTAGCGGCACCCGGCACCCTCGCGGCACAAGGTGCCGCCCGGGGCCGGGCCGCCCACGCGCCTTCAGGCATCCAAGATAGGTGTGAAGCCGCCCATGATCATGCGCTTGCCGTCGAAGGGCATGTCATGCATCGCCTGCATTCGCGGGTCGGACATCAACTTGGCCATCGCCGCGTCACGTACTTCCTTGGACGGATATTCGACCCAGCTAAAGACCACGACCTCCCCGTCCTGCGCCTTCACGGCGCCACGGAAGTCGGTGATCTTGCCGTCCGGCACATCGTCACCCCAGCATTCCACCACACGGGTGGCGCCGAATTCCTTGAAGATCGGCGCCGCCTCCGCCGCGTGGCGGCGAAAAACCTCCTTGTTCGCGGCAGGCACGGCAATAACGAAGCCATCCACGTAGGACATGGTGCATTTCCTCCGGTTGGTGTACAGAGTTGATATCAACCTATTTGGCCGCATGTCAAAGCCTGTTCCGTTCGAAACCACCCTGGAGGTGCGCGACACCTGCCTCTGCCTGCATGTGCAAAGGGCGGCGCGCGCCTTGGCCCGGCGGTTCGATGAGGCGCTAAGGCCCTTCGGCCTGACCAGTGGTCAATTTTCCTTGCTGATGGCGCTGAACCGGCCGCAGCCGGCGCCGATGCGGCCCGTGGCGCAGTTGCTGGCAATGGACCGCACCACCCTGACGGCGGCGCTGAAGCCGTTGCAGCGGGATGGGCTGGTGGCGGTGACCACTGACCCCGCCGACCGGCGCGGCCGCCTTCTGGCCCTGACCCCGGAGGGCGAAGCCCGACTCGCCCGTGCCGTACCGGTCTGGCGCGCGGTGCATGGCGCCGTGGAGGCCGGCCTGCCCGGACAGGCCGAGGACCTCCGCGCTGGCCTGCGCGCCCTGTGCTGAGCCGTCAGGCCGGGCGCGCGCTCATGGTCAGCACGTCGTATTGCGCCACGGTCTCGTTGTTCTGGTTGAAGACCTCGGCATCCCAGCGCACCTCGCCGTAATCCGGCATGCGGGCGGCGCGCTTGGTCTTCACTGTCAGCCGCACGCGGATGGAATCGCCGGGCGAGACCGGCTTCAGGAAACGCAGCCGCTCCAGCCCGTAATTCGCCAGCAGCGGCCCCGGCGCCGGGTCCACGAAAAGCCCGGCGGCGAAGCTCAGGATCAGGTAGCCATGCGCCACCCGGCCGGGGAAGAAGGGGTTCGCCTTGGCCGCTTCCTCGTCCATATGGGCGTAGAAGGTATCGCCGGTGAAATTGGCGAAGTGCTCGATATCCTCGAGGCTGATGGTGCGCGCCGGGGTTTCCACCGTGTCGCCGATGCTGATCTCGTCGAAGTTCTTGCGGAAGGGATGCGGGCCTTCCGTGCGGGTCGGCGCACCCTGCCCCCAGGTCTTGGTCAGCGCGGTCAGCTTGGCGGGCGAGCCCTGGAGCGCCGTGCGCTGCATGTAGTGATACACGCCGCGCAGCCCGCCCATTTCCTCGCCACCGCCGGCGCGCCCAGGGCCGCCATGCACCAGCGGCGGCAGCGGCGAGCCATGGCCGGTGGCTTCCTTGGCGCTGTCCCGGTCCACCAGGTAGAGCCGGCCGTGGAAGGGCGCCAGGCCCATCACCAACTGCTCCGTCACATCGGCATCGTAGGAGAAGGCGGAGGCGACGAGGCTGCCCTCCCCCCGCTGCGCCAACTCGATGGCCTGGTCCAGGTCGTCATAGGGCAGCAGGGTGGAGACGGGGCCGAAGGCCTCGACATGGTTCACCCGCTCCGCGCGGATCGGGTTGGCGCAATGCAGCAGCACGGGCGAGAGGAAGGCACCGGCATTGGCATTGGCATCCACCACCGCGCAATGCAGCGGGTCACCGAAGACGATCTCAGATTCCGTCGCCAGCTTGGCGATGTTCTCGCGCACGTCGCGCCGCTGGCCCTGGCTGGCCAGTGGGCCCATGCCAACCTTCTCGTCACGCGGATTACCGATGGCGACCTTGCCCAGCCGCGCCGCCAGCGCATCCCGCACCGCTTCCACGCGGTCGCGCGGCACGATGACGCGGCGGATGGCGGTGCATTTCTGGCCCGCCTTGGCCGTCATCTCCCGCGCCACTTCCTTGACGAAGAGGTCGAATTCCGGGCTTTCCGGCGTCACGTCGCTGCCGAGGATGGCGGCGTTCAGTGAATCCCGCTCCGCGATGAAGCGCACCGCCTCACGCGAAACGGTCGGATGGTCGCGCAGCTTGCCGGAGGTGGTGGCGGAACCGGTGAAGGACACCACGTCCTGCCCGGTCAGGTGGTCCAGCAGGTCGCCGGTGGAACCCGCCACGAACTGCAGCGCGCCCGGCGGCAGGATGCCGGATTCGACGATCATGGCCACCATGGCATGGGCCACATAGGCCGTGGCCGTCGCCGGCTTGGTGATGACAGGAACGCCGGCCAGGATGGTCGGTGCCAGCTTCTCCAGCATGCCCCAGCAGGGGAAGTTGAAAGCATTCACATGCACGGCCACGCCATGCAGCGGCGTCAGGATATGCGCGCCGACGAAGCTGCCGTTCCTGGACAGCGGCTCAAAGGCGCCGTCCAACACGAAGCGCTCGCTCGGCAATTCCTTCCGGCCACGGGAGGCATAGGCGAAGAGCGTGCCGATGCCGCCGTCGATATCGATCCAGCTATCCCGCCGCGTGGCACCGGTGTCGAAGGAAAGCTCATAGAGCGCTTCCTTCCGCTCGGTCAGGTAGACCGCCAGGCGCTTCAGCATCTCCGCGCGCTGGTGGAAGGTCAGCATCCGCAACGCCGGACCGCCCACCTTGCGCCCGAAGCGCACCATGGCCCCGAAATCCACGCCCGCCGAGGATGCGGTCGCCATCACGCGGCCATCCACCGCGCTGGGGATCTCGACCGCGCCGGCGCCGGGGGCGACCCAGCGGTTCTCGGCGAAGCTTTGCAGTGTCAGGACCATGGTGTTTCCATCCTGTGCTCAGGTCAGCCGGGCGTGGCGCGCCCGCGCTGCCATTCCTTGAAGGTGGTGTTGGCTTCGGCCAGTTCGCGCAGCAGCGCCGCGGGCTCGGAGCCCACGCCGCCGGCCTTGGCCGCCGCCTCCACCTCGGCCAGCACGGCGCGCAGGCCAAGCTGGTCGGCGGCAAACAGCGGCCCGCCCTTCAGGCGCGGGAAGCCGTAGCCATTGGTGAAGACGAGATCGATATCGGAAGGCCGCAGGCTGATGCCTTCTTCCAGGATCTTCGCAGCCTCGTTGGCCATCACCGCCAGAAGGCGGTTCTGGATCTGCTCTGGCGTGAAGGCGCGCGGCGTGACGCCGGCGGCCTGGCGCTCGGCGGCGATGATGGCATCCACCGCCGGGTCGGGCTCCGCCTTGCCACTGGCATAGTTGTACCAGCCCGAACCGGTCTTGCGGCCAAGGCGCCCGGCCTCGCAGAGCCGATCGGCGATGGCGACATAGCGCTCGCCCGGGTCGCGCGTCGCGGCGCGGCGCTTGCGCATGGCCCAGGCGATATCCAGGCCGGACATGTCGCCCACCGCGAAGAGGCCCATGGCGAAGCCATAGGATTCCAGCGCCGCATCCACCTCGCGCGGGCTGGCGCCATCCTCCACCAGGTACTCGGCGTGGCGGCGATAGACGGCATAGATGCGGTTGCCGATGAAGCCCTCGCAAACGCCGGAAACGATGGGCAGCTTGCCCAGCTTCTTGCCGAAGGCCAGGCCGGTGGCCAGCACATCCGGCGCCGTCTCGGCACAGCGCACCACTTCCAGCAGCTTCATGATGTTCGCGGGGGCGAAGAAATGCAGCCCCAGCACATCCTGCGGCCGCTTGGTGAAGGCGGCGATCTCATCGGGGTTGAGGTAGGAGGTATTGGTGGCCAGCACGGCACCCGGCTTGGCCACGGCATCCAGGCGGCGGAAGATGTCTTCCTTCACCGCCATGTCCTCGAAGGCAGCCTCGATGATCAGGTCGGCCTCGGCCAGCGCGTTCCAATCGGCGGTGGGGGTGATGCGGGCGGTGCGCTCGGCGGCCACGGCATCCGTCAGGCGGCCGGACTTGGCCTGCTTGGCATAGGCATCCCGCAGCCGGCTGGCGCAGGTCGCGGCGGCAGCCTCGTCACGCTCGATCACTGTGGCCGTCAGCCCGGCATCGGCCACCGCCATGGCGATGCCGCTGCCCATGGTGCCGCCGCCGATCACCGCGACATGGGCGAATGCGCGCGGCTTCACGCCTTCCAACCCCGGCACGCGGGCGGCCTCCCGCTCGGCCAGGAAGAGGTGGCGCAGCGCGGCGGCCTCGGCGCTGGCGCGCAGCGGCAGGAAGAGTTCGCGTTCCCGCTTCAGGCCAGCGGGGAAGTCCATGGCGGCGGTTTCCCGCAGCAGGCCGACCACCACGGCCACGGCGGGCACGCCCTTGCCCTTCTTGATCGCGGCCTGCGCGGCGGCTTCCTCGGCCGCCTCGTTCCGCGCCGGGATCGGCAGGGCGGAAACCACGCGCTTGGCGGCGCCCGGCGCCAGCCGCACGGCCTCGGCCAGCAATTCATCTTCCACGATGCCGTCGAGGATGCCGAGGTTCACGGCCTCCGGCGCGCGCAGGACCTTGGCTTCGCCGATCAGCTCGATGGCCTTGGCGGTGCCCACGAGGCGCGGCAGCCGTTGCGTGCCGCCGGAGCCGGGCAGGATGCCAAGGCGCGTTTCCACCAGCCCGACGCTGGCCTTGGGCGTCGCGATGCGCAGGTCGCAGGCCATGGCCACTTCCAAGCCGCCGCCCAGCGCCACGCCGTCGATGGCCGCGACCACCGGCTGCGGAATGGCTTCGATCGCCGCGATCACATCCGGCAGGATGGGTTCATCCAGCGGCAGATCCATTTCCTTGATGTCGGCGCCGGCGATGAAGCGGCCCGGGCCACCATGCAGCACCACGCCCCGCACCGAGGCATCCGCCGCCAGTTCGCGCGCCGCTTCCAGCAGCCCCTGCCGCACGGGGCGGGAGAGCGCATTGACCGGCGCGAAATCGATCCGCACCAGCGCGACGGCGCCCTCGCGGCTGATCGTGACGGCGGTGTTGGACTGGTCCATGGCAAGCTTTCTCCCATCAAGCGCGGGCAAGGTATGGCCAGACCGGCAATCGGCAAACCACCCACCTCCACGCCCGGCCAGATTGCCGGCTTCTGGGCGCGGGAAATTATTTGACCGTCCGGACGGTCAATGCAAGGATGAATTCGCGAGCCGACTTGCGGGCGAGCCAAGAGACCATCCATGGTCCAGCAGCCACGATGAGAGGAAATGGCATGGAACAGGTTCTGCGGGTGGAGAAGCGCGACGGCTGGTGGAAGCTGGTGCTCAACCGCCCGGACAAGTTGAACAGCTTCAATGAGGCGCTGCACACCGCGCTCTACGCCGCGTTGGGCGAGGCCGCCGAAGCGGAAGATTGCCGTGCGCTGCTGCTGACTGGCGAAGGCCGTGGCTTCTGCGCCGGCCAGGACCTGAGTGACCGCAAGCCGGGCGCCGGTGGCCCTCCGGACCTCGGCAACACGCTGGATCGCTTCTACAACCCGCTGATCCGCCGCATCCGCGCCCTGCCGAAGCCGGTGGTCTGCGCCGTCAATGGCGTGGCCGCGGGTGCTGGGGCGAATATCGCCATTGCCTGCGACATCGTGCTGGCGGCGCAATCGGCGCGCTTCATCCAGTCCTTTTCCAAAATCGCACTTGTGCCGGATTCGGGAGGCACTTTCCTGCTGCCGCGCCTGATCGGCGAGGCGCGGGCCCGTGCGCTGATGTTCACCGCCGATCCCCTGCCCGCCACCACGGCGGCGGAATGGGGCATGATCTGGAAGGCGGTGCCCGACGACCAGCTTGTGGCGGAATCCGAGGCGCTGGTGGCGAAGCTGGCCGCGCAGTCCACCGAGGGGCTGGGCCGCGTGAAGCAGGCGCTGGAAGCCTCCCCCGGCCATACGCTCGACCAGCAACTGGACATGGAGCGAGACCTGCAACGCGAGGCCGGCCGCTCCCCCGACTATGCCGAGGGCGTGCGGGCCTTCCTGGAGAAGCGCCCGCCCCGCTTCGGCCAGCGCGACGCCTAGCAACGAACCAAGCGAGGAAACCCCAGAGATGAGCGCGACGACCCTGGAGCAGAGTTCTGTGCTGCACGCGGTGGAGCGTGCATCGCGCGAGGAGATCCGCGCGCTGCAGCGCGAGCGGATGGCGAAGGTGCTGCGGCATGCCTATGACAACGTGCCGCATTACCGCCGCAGCTTCGATGCCGCCGGGGTCAGCCCGGACGACTTCAAGGACCTGCCGGATATCGCGAAGTTCCCCTTCACGGTGAAGACAGACCTGCGGGACAATTATCCCTTCGGCCTGCTGGCGGTGCCGCAGGAGAAGATCGCGCGCATCCACGGTTCCTCCGGCACCACGGGCAAGCCGATCGTGGTGGGCTATACCCAGGGGGATATCGACAACTGGGCGGACCTCGTCGCGCGCTCCATCCATGCCGCCGGCGGCCGGCCGGGGATGAAGGTGCATGTGGCCTATGGCTACGGCCTCTTCACCGGCGGCCTCGGCGCGCATTACGGCGCGGAGCGGCTGGGCTGCACCGTGATTCCGATGTCGGGCGGCATGACCGAGCGGCAGGTGCAGCTCATCAACGACTTCAAGCCGGAGATCATCATGGTCACGCCCAGCTACATGCTGGCGCTGATGGATGAGTTCCGCCGCCAGGGGCTGGACCCGCGCCAGTCCTCGCTGAAGATCGGCATCTTCGGCGCCGAGCCCTGGACCAATGCGATGCGGCAGGAGATCGAGCAGGCCTTCGACATGCAGGCCGTCGATATCTACGGCCTCTCGGAAGTCATGGGCCCGGGTGTGGCGCAGGAATGCGTCGAGACCAAGGACGGCCTGCATATCTGGGAAGACCATTTCTACGCCGAGGTGATCGACCCCAATACCGGCGCGGTGCTGCCGGATGGCGAGATGGGCGAGCTGGTCTTCACCACCCTCACCAAGGAAGGCCAGCCCGTCATCCGCTACCGCACGCGGGACCTGACGCGGCTGCTGCCCGGCACCGCCCGCCCCGGCATGCGGCGGATGGAGAAGGTCACCGGCCGTTCGGACGACATGATCATCCTGCGCGGCGTCAATGTCTTTCCCTCGCAGATCGAGGAAGCCCTGCTGGCGCAGGACTGGTGCAGCGGTCATTTCCAGATCCGCCTGACACGGGAGGGGCGGATGGATTGCATGACCATCCACGCCGAATGCCGCGCCGGCCTCTGGGACGGCGAGGGGCTGCAGCAGGAGGCCCGCGCGCTGATCGAGCAGATCAAGAACACCATCGGCATCTCGACCAAGGTCGTGATCGAGCAGCCGGGCGGTGTCGAGCGCTCGGTCGGCAAGATGCGGCGGGTGATCGACCGGCGGGACCAGGGCTGAGATTGCCCGGCGCAGGCCAGGGCACCATGGCGCCGCTACCGCGCCATGGTGCCCTGGCCGAAGCGCAGCGGAATGCGAAAAGAAGCGGGCCGCGTGGCCGGTGGCTGGCCACAATCCGTTGAGCCGGCGCCGGCCCTCTTTTTACCCAGGATAATTCTGGCAGGCTATCGATCCCCTGAAGCCGAGGAGGTCGAGGATGCGTGTCATGGTTCTGGTCAAGGCGACTCAGGACAGCGAGGCGGGCACCATGCCGCCGCCCGAACTGCTGGAAGCCATGGGCAAGTACAATGAGGAACTGGCCAAGGCCGGCCTCCTCCTGGCCGGTGAGGGCCTGAAGCCCTCATCCCAGGGCAAGCGGGTGGCCTTCGATGGCGAAAGCCGCACCGTCACCGATGGCCCCTTCCCGGCTACCGGCGAACTGGTCGCGGGCTTCTGGCTCTGGGAGGTCAAGGACATGGCCGAGGCCATGGAATGGGCGAAGCGGTGCCCCAACCCCATGCCTGGCCCCAGCGAGATCGAAATCCGCCCGCTCTTCGAGCTTGAGGATTTCGGAGATGCCATGCCGCCGGAACTGGCCGCGCAGGAAGAGAAGCTGCGCGGCCAGCTCCGCGGCCGCTGAAGCCTCACATCTGGTCGTAGTCGATGACGACATGCTCGCTGGTCGGGCGGGCCTGGCAGGTCAGCACGAAGCCGGCCTTGGTTTCCCAGGGCTCCAGCGAGTAGTTGACCTCCATCTCCACCGTGCCCTCCACCACCTTGGCGCGGCAGGTGGAGCACATGCCGCCCTTGCAGGCATAGGGCAGGTCCAGCCCGGCGCGCAGCGCGGCATCCAGGATGGCCTCGCCCTCCGCCACCTTCACCTGCCGGCGGTTGCCGTCCACGATCAGATCGGCCACGCGATGCGCCGCCTCCGCCTCGGCGGCGCTGGGCACCACCTTGGGGCGCGGCTTGCCGCCGAGGGCGGAGACGAAGCGCTCGATATGCACCCGCTCCTCCGGCACGCCCATCTCGCGAAGCGTGGCCTCGATCTCGTCGCTCATGCCGGTGGGGCCACAAACAAAAATGTGGTCCACTTGCTCGGCGGGCACCATGTGGCGCAGCAGCACGCGCACCTTCTCGCCATCCAGGCGGCCGTTCAGGATGGGGATGTCCTGTTCTTCCTTGGACAGCACATGGAAGACCGAGAGCCGCCCCAGGAAGCGGTCCTTCAATTCCTCCAACTGCTCCCGGAACAGCATCTCGCTGCCGGAGCGGTTGCCGTAGAAGAGGAAGAAGCGGCTCAGCGGCTCCCGCGCCAGCACGCCGCGCACGATGGACAGGATCGGCGTGATGCCGGAGCCCGCGGCGAAGCCGACATGGATGCGCGCCTCGCCCGGCGCCGGCGCCACGCCGAAGCGGCCGGTGGGGGTCATCACGTCCAGCTCGTCGCCGGCCTGCAATTCGGTATTGGCCCAGGTGGAGAAGGCGCCGCCATCTACCTGCTTCACCGCGATCCGCAACTCGCCATCCTGCGGGCCGGAGCAGATGGAGTAGGAGCGGCGGACTTCCTCGTTGTCCATGGTGGTCCGCAGGGTCAGGTACTGGCCCGGCTCGAAAGCGTAGAGGTCGCGCAGCTCCCCCGGCAGGTCGAAGGCGATGGAAACGGCATCCCGCGTCTCCCGCTTCAGGTCGGCGATGCGCAGGCGGTGGAAGCGTGGCGTCGTGGGGGTCGCGGACATGGCAGCTTCCGTCAATGACATTTGAAATAGTCGAAGGGCTCGCGGCAGCTTTCGCAGCGCCACAGCGCCTTGCAGGAGGTGGAGCCGAATTCTGCCAGCAGGCTCGTGTCGTTCGAGCCGCATCGCGGGCAGGTCACCACATCCTTGCCGAACAGCGCGCGGCGGCCGCTGCCGGGCTGCGGCGGCGCGATGCCGTATTCATGCAGCTTGCGGCGGCCTTCCTCGGTCATCCAATCCGTGGTCCAGGCCGGCGCCAGCACGGTGCGGATTTCCTTGTCCGCGATGCCCGCGCGGGACAGCGCGAGGTCGATCTCCACCGCGATCATGTTCATCGCCGGGCAGCCGGAATAGGTGGGGGTGATGTCCACGCGGACATGCCCGCCCTCCACCACCACATCCCGCAGCACGCCCAGGTCGGCGATGGTCAGCACCGGGATCTCCGGGTCCACCACCGCGCTGGCGGCTTCGATGGCCTTCTGCCGCAGCGCCGCGTCGGTCTGCGTCATGGCACTCACCAGGTAGCGTTGGGATGGGTCCGCTGCAGCACCTGCATCTCGGCCAGCATATGGCCCAGGTGTTCGCTATGCAGGCCGGTGCGGCCGCCCTTCTGCATCCAGCCCTGCGCGGGCTTCTCCAGCGTCGCCTCGGACAGGATCTCGGAGACCGTCCTGTCCCATTCGGCGCGGAAGGAAGCGGGGTCCATCACCACGCCGGCGGCGATCAGCTCCTGCTCGGCGGCATCGGTCTCGAACATCTCGCCGGTATAGGGCCAGAGATGCGCGACGGCCTCGGCGGCGCGGCGATGGCTTTCCTCCGTGCCATCGCCCAGGCGGATCACCCATTCGGCGGTGTGGCGCAGGTGGTAGGCGCTTTCCTTCTCCGACTTCGCGGCAATGGCGGCCAGCGTGGGGTCGGAGGACTTCATCATCGCGCGCCAATAGGGGTCCGCGAAGGCGGCGTAGAAGAACTGGCGCAGGATGGTGCGGGCGAAATCGCCATTCGGCTGCTCGGCCAGCAGCAGGTTGCGGTACTGGCGGGCGTCGCGCAGATAGGCGTAGCGGTCCTCGTCATTGCCCGCCGCCTCGACCTCGGCCGCATAGGTATAAAGGGAACGCGCCTGGCCCAGCAGGTCCAGGCCCATGTTGGCGAGAGCCATCTCTTCTTCCAGCGCCGGGCCGCGCCCGCACCATTCGGAGAGGCGGTGGCCCATCACCAACGCATCGTCGGCGCGGCGCAGGCAGTAGAGCACCAGCGGGCTTTCATTCACCCGGATCGTATTCGTCGCCATTCCCGTTCCCTCCCGTCCCGCTCTCACATATGCCCGACTTCGTCGGGCACCTCGTAGAAGGTCGGATGGCGATAGATCTTGGTCTCGGCGGGCTCGAACATCATGCCCTTCTCGCCGGGGTCAGAAGCGGTGATGGCATTGGAGGGCACCACCCAGATCGAGAGCCCCTCGCCCCGCCGCGTATAAACGTCGCGCGCCGCCTGGAGCGCCAGCGTGGCATCCGCCGCGTGCAGCGAGCCCACATGCTTGTGGGACAAGCCATTGCGGCTGCGAATGAAAACTTCCCACAGCGGGGTCACGGTCTTGGTCATGATCTCGTCTCCCCTCAGGCGGCCTGCTGGCGGGCCTGGCGCTTGGCGGCATGGGCCATGGCGGCCTCGCGCACCCACTCGCCCTCGGCATGGGCCTTGTTGCGGGCGGCCAGGCGGTCGCGGTTGCAGGGGCCGTTGCCGGCGATCACCTGCTTGAACTCGTCCCAGTCGATCTGGCCGTAGTGCCAGTGGCCGGTCGTGCCGTCGCCGCCCTCATCCGGCACGAAGCGCAACTCGGGGTCCGGCAGCGTCAGGCCCAGGAACTGCGCCTGCGGCACCGTGGCATCCACGAACTTCTGGCGCAGCTCATCGTTGGAGAAGCGCTTGATCTTCCACTTGGTGGACTGGTCGGAATGCTGGCTGGCGGCATCCGGCGGGCCGAACATCATCAGGCAGGGCCACCACCAGCGGTTCAGCGCATCCTGCGCCATGGCCTTCTGCTCCTCGGAGCCGCGGCACAGCGTCAGCATGATCTCGTAGCCCTGGCGCTGGTGGAAGCTTTCTTCCTTGCAGACGCGGATCATGGCGCGGGCATAGGGGCCGTAGGAGCAACGGCAGAGCGGGATCTGGTTCATGATCGCCGCGCCATCCACCAGCCAGCCGATGGCGCCGATATCCGCCCAGCTCATGGTCGGATAGTTGAAGATGGAGGAATACTTCGCCTTGCCGGTCAGAAGCTGATCCGTCAGCTCCTCCCGCGACACGCCCAGGGTCTCGGCGGCGGCGTAGAGATACAGGCCGTGGCCGCATTCATCCTGCACCTTGGCCAGCAGCGCGGCCTTGCGGCGCAGCGACGGCGCGCGGGTGATCCAGTTGCCTTCCGGCAGCATGCCGATGATCTCGGAATGCGCATGCTGGGAAATCTGCCGCACCAGCGTCTTGCGATAGGCGGCCGGCATCCAGTCATTGGCCTCGATCCGCTCCTCGGCATCGACGCGCGCCTGGAAGCGGGCTTCGTGCTCCAGCTCCTCGGCGGGGCGGATGGCGGCGGGGGCGTCGTCGCGGCTGTTCAGCGCCTGGGTGTACATGGCCGTTTCTCCCTCGGGCTGCGATCCCGTGGGAAGGAATATATAACAGTTTTTCCTTATTCCAAGAAAAATCGGTAACGCTTCATGCGTCCCGGAAGCGGAGGTCCAGGGTCCGCCCGGCAGGCGGCAGAGGGCCCTCGGCGCGGGTGGCATGGGCATCCAGCCAAGCTTCCGAAGCCGGTAGCAACGCCCGGTAAAGGCCGGCACAAAGTGCCCGCGCCGCATCTCCGGCCCAGTCCACCGGCAGCAGCGCGCGTGCCAGCGGCGGGTGGCGCAGCACGGCGCGGCGGTATTCGTGGATCAGCAGCACCCGCGCCGTCAGCGCATCCAGCCCTTCCAGCGCATGGCCCTGTTCCAGCCACATCGCCAGCGGTTCGAAGGCCGCGATGAAGTGGCGATAGGTTTCCGCCAGAGCCTCCAGCGGCCAGCTTTGCGCGGCCAGCCGGTGGCCATCGGCGGTATCGGCCTCGGCCAGCAGGGCAATGGCGCCGCTGGCTTCCGCGGGCACGGGCACCTCTTCCGGCGCCACCCAGAGGCCGGGCTGCGCCTGCCCGAAGCCGGCCTGCTGCAGGGCGGCGCGCATCTCCGGCCGGTCGGCCAGCACCAGCCGGAAGCGGCCGGGCGTGCCGGGGGTATGCGGCGCGTAGATGCGGGCGGCGGCTTCCGCGAAGGTCGCCTCCCCCTTGGCCGCCAGTTGGTAGAAGCTGTTGCGGCCCTGGCGCGTGCGCTCCAGCCAGCCATCGGCGGAGAGGCGGGACATGGCGGTACGCACCGCCCCTTCCGCCACGCCCATGGCGCCCAGGATTTCCGTGAGTGTCGCCAAGCTGATGGCGCCGCCGCGCGGCACCACCGCATCGCCGAAGACCGTGATGACCACCGACCAGGTGCGCGAGGGCGCGCTGTTCAGGTGGCGCAGGATTTCCAGCAGGGGCGTGGCGCTCATGCCATCTCTTGTAACGGGGCGGCGGCACATGAAAAGGCGGCGGCATAATTTGACCGTTCGGTCGGTGAATGACACCCTGGCACCGGAGGAACCAGCATGAACGACATCACCGACCCCCAGGCCCTGGCCGAGGCCGCTGCCCAGGCGATGTGGCGCACCGATGCCGCCTCCCAGGGGCTTGGCATGCGCCTGCTGCGCGTGGCGCCGGGAGAGGCCGAGATCGCCATGGAGATCGAGCCCCGCATGGCCAATGGCCACGGCTCCTGCCACGGCGGCTTCCTCTTCGCGCTGGCGGACAGCGCCTTCGCCTTCGCCTGCAACAGCTTCGACCGCCGCACGGTGGGGCAGGCCTGCAGCATCACTTATCTGCGGCCCGGCGTGGTCGGCACTACCCTCACCGCCCATGGGCGGCAGGTGGCGCAGGCCGGGCGCAGCGGTGTCTATGAAGTGCGGATCACCGACCCGGCGGGCGAGACCATCGCCATCTTCCAGGGCCAGTCACGCGAGATCGGCGGCAGCGTCACCGCTAGTTCAGCTGGAACTGCAGCCGCAGGGTCACCGCCTGAAAGCGGTGCGGGTCCTCGCCGCCCTTGATGCGGGCGTTCTGGTACTGGAGCAGCGCCCGCACCGTCTCATGCGGCCACCAGCCGAGGCTGGCGGACCAGACATCCTGTTCCCCGCCATCGATATCGGCGCTGCGGAGATTGGCGTGGGAGAAGCGCCCGCCCAGCTCCAGCGAGCCCCATTGGCCGCGGGAGGGATCGAAGGGCTCGGGCTTCGGCGCGGCCCAGGCGGCATCCTCCGAACTCCATTGGCGCCGGGGGCCGAAGAGCATCCAGGCCGCCTGGGCGTACCAGCCGCCGAACCAGGGGTTCTTGCCGTCCGTGCGGTCCACCGCGATGCGGTACCACTCGCCCGAGGCCCAGAAGGGCCCCGAGGCCACGCCCGCCTCGATGCCGCCCGAGGCCATGCTCTTGGCCTCGATGAAACCGGTGCTGAGATAGGATTCCGGGCTGATCGTGTATTCCGGCGCATTGGACAGCTCGATGCCCGGCCGCTGCCCGTTCTCCTGCGGCGTGCGGAAGCGCCAGAGGCCATCGAGGCCCAGGTGGATGGCCAGGTTCTCCTGCTGCACCACCAGCCCGGCGACGCGGCCCATCACCGCCCTCTCCCGCGCATCGTCGCCATAGCCGACGCGGGGGCCGGCGAAGGCGAGGCTGGCAAGGTAGCGGTCCCCCTGCGCCTGGATTTCCACGCCGGTGCGGCCGCCATCCACGATGGCGCCGGCGAGGTCCACGATGGCCGCCTTTTCCAGGAAGAGCGTATCGGCGGAGCTTTGTGTATCCTCCATGGTCAGCGTCGGCTCGAAGGCGCCGGCACGGATGCTGAAGGGCTTCAGGCCGGAATATTCGACCGAGGCTTCGTAGAGGCGGGAATGGCCCCAGCGCGGGCCATCGAAGCCCTCCCCACCAAAATCCCAGATAAGGCCAACCGTGACATCATGCGGCAGATCCGCATAACCGCCGAGGCGGAAGCGGCGTGCCTGCATCCCGCCGGCGGGCGCATCGGGCTTGCCGCCCCAGGTCTCGCCGAAATCGAACTGGCCATAAACATAAGGGCGCAGCGTGACCTCGCCGAGCCGTATGCCGCCCTTGTCGGATTCCTGAGCCTGGACGGCGCTGCCCAGCACGGTGGCCAGGGCCAGCGCGGAAAGGGCGGGCCAGGAGATGTTGCGGCGGCGCAGCGTCACGGCGGTCCTCATGATCCAGGGTCCGCCGGGCCTTAGCGGGTGGAATGGCTCAGGCGAAGCCAAGCTCGCGCAGACGTGCGGCAACGCGCGCACTCTCATCCAGCGGCGCCGCCGGATGCGGCAGGCCGGGGGCGGAAAGGCGGCTGGCATAACCAGCATCGCAGAGGCTTCCCGCCAGCGCGGCATGGCGGCCGGGTGCCTCCCCCGCGATCAGCACCGGCCTGCCGGTGGCGCAGGCTTCGGAGAGCATGGAAACGCTGTCCGCCGTCACGATCAGCGCATCGGCCCAGGCCAGGAAGCCCGCATAGGGATTCGGCCCCGCATCGCCCCAGCGGAACAGGCGGTGCGGGCCGCCGGCGAGGTCGGCGGCGATGCGCGCCGTGGCCCCGGCCCCGGTGCGGCGGCTGGTGGTGGCCAGGATGGTGGCATCCGGGAAGTGGCGGCGCGCCGCCGGCACCAGGGCGGCGGCG
>NZ_JACTUZ010000044.1 GCF_014490445.1 Pseudoroseomonas ludipueritiae
TGCCCGGCGCGCGGCGCGGGGCGGGCACGGGCGGCGTGACGGCGGCCGGGGCCGTGGTGGCGCTGGCCATGCTCAGGCCCCTCTCATGCGCGGATCAAGCAGCACGTAGAGCAGATCCACCACCAGGTTGATGAGGATGAAGCCCAGCGAGAGCACGATGATGGTGCCCTGGGCCATCGGGAAATCCGAAGACAGGATGGCGCCCACAGCCAGCCGCCCGACGCCGGGCCAGGAGAACACGGTTTCCGTCACCACCGCGCCGCCCAAGAGGAAGCCGATCTGCAGCCCGATCAGCGTCACCACCGGGATCAGCGCGTTGCGCAACGCGTGGTGCAGCACCACGGCGCGCTCGGTGAGCCCCTTGGCGCGGGCGGTGCGCACATGCTCGGCGCCCAGCACGTCCAGCACCGCCGTGCGGGTCATGCGCGCCACGGGGGCGATGAAGACCCCGCCCAGCGTCAGCGCCGGCAGCGCCACGGCCTGCCAGCCTTCCACCGTCCAGAGCGGCCCGCCGCGCCCGGTGAAGGGCAGCAGCTGCCACTGGAAGCCGACGAACCAGATCAGCACCAGCCCCAGAAAGAACACCGGCACCGAGCCGCCCGCCACGGAGAGCGCGGTGATGGCGCGGTCCAGCAGGGTGCCGCGGTAATAGGCGGCCACCGTGCCCAGCGCGATCCCGGCCGGGATGGACCAGAACAGGGAGGCGAACATCAGTTCCAGCGTCGGCCCGATAGTGGCGCCGAGTTCCTGCGTCACCGGGACGTTGTTGATGATGGAGACGCCGAGATCACCCTGCAAAAGCCGCCACAGGTAAATGGCGAACTGCACATAGATCGGCTGATCCAGCCCCAGGTCGCGGCGGATGGCGGCCACCACATCCGCCGTAGCGGTGGGCCCCGCCCGCACCACGGCGGGGTCCGTTGGTACTACCTGCATCAGCAGGAAGCCGATCAAGAGCACGCCCAGCATGACCGGTGCGATCAGCAGCAGGCGTTGCACCACGTGGCGCAGCATGGCGTCAGCACAGCGCCGCCGACAGCGCCGCCACTTCGCCATGGCGGTCGAAGATCGCCCGGCCGCCCCGGAAGGTCATGTCCGCCTGGGTCGAGAACAGCGCCTCCGGCGCCTCCGCGAAGATGTCGCGGGACAGGATGGCGATATCGGCCTGCTGCCCCGGTTCCAGCGTGCCGCGCTCACCCTCGGCGAACTGGCTGAAGGCGCCGCACCAGGTGTAGCAATGCACCGCTTCCTCCATGGTCAGCACTTCCTCGGCCCCCAGGACAGTGCCCTTGTTCGTCTTGCGCGTGACCATGGTGTAGAGATTGGGGAAAGGGTCCACCGTGCAGACCGGGCTGTCCGAGGATGCGGCGGGGTGGTGACCCTCATGCAGCCAGGTCGCCATCGGATAGGCGGCGGCGGCACGCTCCTGCCCCAGGTTGGTGACGTAGAGATCACCGAACTCATACATGAAGACAGGCTGCGGCACCGGCAGGATGCCGTGGCGCAGCATGCGCTGGCGCTGGTTGCGGTTCAGGAAGCCGCAATGCTCGATGCGGTGCCGCCGGCCGGCGATGGGCGCGTCCGGCGCATCCGCCTTCTCCATGCCGGAGAGCACCTGCTCGATGGCGGCATCGCCAATGGCATGGATGTCCAGTTGCCAGCCCTGGCGATGGTAGCGCGACAGCATCTCGTGCATCGCGTCATCCGGGAAGCAGAAGATGCCCGTGCCGCCGCCCGCGCTTTCCAGATAAGGGTCGAAGAAGGCCGCGGTCAGGCCGCCGGCGGAGCCATCGCCGAAGACCTTCATGCCGCCCCAGGCCAGCAGGCTCTCGGCCGTCGCGCCGGCGGCGATGCCGGGGCGGATGCCCGCCTCCCAGGCCTGCTGCGCGATTCCTTCGGGGTTGCCGAACAGCACCTGCCACATCCGCTGGTGCAGCCGCCCCTCGGCCTCGGCCTGATGGTAGGCGGCGACTTCGGCCATGCCCGCCGTCATGCCGATATTCATGTCGCTGGCCGATGCGAAGCCGTAGCTGGCCAGCTTCTGCCCGGCCTTGTCGATCGCATCCACCAGTTGCGCTTCGGTGCAGGCCGGCATGGCCTCCTTGATCATCCGCATAGCGCGCTCGGCGAACAATCCGGTCAGGCGGCCATTCTTGCGCTCGATGGCGCCGCCCTCGGGGTTCGGCGTGTTGTGGCTGACGCCCGCCAGCTTCATCGCCATGGAATTGGCGACGCCGACATGGCCGCAGGTGCGAACAATGAACACCGGGTTGTCCGGCGCCACGCGGTCCAGTTCCTCCGCCAGAGGATGGCGGCCGATATCCAGCTCGCCATGGTCATAGCCACGGCCGGAAATCCATTGTCCCTTCGGGACACGTTTCGCCGCCTCGCCGACGCGCTTCAGCACCTCGTCCAGCGTGCGCACTTCCTCGGCGCGCAGGTTCACCTGGGTCAGCGTCAGCCCGAAAGCGGCGAGATGCATATGCGCTTCATTGAGCGCCGGCATCGCCACGCGGCCAGCCAGGTCGATGCGCCGCGCGGCGGCGCCCACGGCCTGCGACACGTCTTCTTCCGTGCCCACGGCAACAACACGGCCGTCGCGCACCGCGAGCGCTTCAGCAAATCCACCGCGCAGCCCGCGAAAGATCCGGCCGCCAGAGATCAGCAGCTCCGTGCTCATGCGCACGGGCCCCAGTGGGTGATGATCGGGTGCATGGCCGCTCTCCTCGCTGGATGACACGAATGCAACCAGCCGCCATGCGCAGCGTCAAGCCCAGACCGATCGGGCACAGCCCCTTCCATGCACCGTGATGCTCAAATACCCACCACATGCATCGTGTTGAGCACAGATCATGATCAGCTCGGGCAAGAGCATGGGCTGGCCGCGCGATGGCGCGGGCATGGCCGGCCTCCGCCACCAGCCGGCCGGCGGAGAAGCCATGGCTTGCCGATATCTTTGCGGGTAGAGGCAGCGCCTTTCCACAGGAGAGCGTCCATGCACCAGAAACCGGCCTATGTCCTTGCCGCCCTGCTGGCGGCTATCCCGCTCCAGCCGCAGGCAGCGGAAGGCCCCAGCCGCGCCGCGCGCCAGATGGTGGCTTCCGCGCATCCTTTGGCATCGCAAGCGGGATTGGACATGCTGCGCGCGGGCGGCTCGGTCGCCGATGCCGCAGTGGCGGCGCAGGCCGTGCTCTCGGTCGTGGAGCCGCATGCCACCGGCCTGTTGGGGGGCGCGCTGCTGGTGCACTGGGATGCCGCCGCGCGGCGGATGAGTGGCTATGAAGGCATCGCCTCGGCCCCCGCCGCCGCAACTTCGCGCCTGATCGAGAATGCGGATGGCACCCGCGTCGGCGTGGCCACTGTCGCGCGCTCCGGCCGTTCGGTGGGCGTGCCGGGCACGCTGCGGATGCTGGCCATGGTTCATGCGGATCATGGCAGGCTGCCCTGGCGGGATCTCTTCGCCCCCGCGATCCGCGCGGCGGAGGAAGGCGCCGCCATGTCGCCCGTGCTGCACCGGGTGCTTGCGACCCGCGCGGCAGAGATTGCGCGGGATGCGGAGATGCGCGCGCTGTTCTTCGGCGCCGATGGCCAGCCGCTGCCGGAGGGCACGGTGGTCCGCAACCCCGCCCATGGCGCCGCGCTGCGCCAGATCGCGGAGGAAGGGCCGGATGCGCTTTATCGCGGCTCGCTCGGCCGCGCGGTGCTGGAGGCCGTGGCGCGCGAGCCCGTGCCCGGCTGGATGACGGCGCAGGATCTGGCGAATTACGAGGCCAAGCGGCGCGAGCCCGTGTGCAGCACCGCCTTCGGGCGGCAGGTCTGCTCCGCTGCCCCGCCATCCTCGGGCGGCGTGGCCGTGCAGCAGCAGCTTGGCATGCTGGAGCGCCTGGGCATCGCCGGCAAGGCGCCCGATTCCGCCGAGGCGGCGCATCTGATCCTGGAAGTCGGCCGCCTGGGCCTGGCGGACCGCCGCCGCTGGCTGGGCGACCCCGACGTGGTTCCCGTGCCCACCGCGCAGCTTGTGGCGCCGCCTTACCTGGCCAGCCGCGCGGCGGAGGTGCAGCCCGGCCGGGCCATGGAGCAGGTCCGCCCGGGCAATCCGCTGGAACGCCACGGCGCGCTGCCCACCTCCTCCGACCCGCTGGTGCTGGCGGGAACCTCGCATGTCTCGATTGTGGATGCTGCCGGGAATGCCATCTCCTTCACCACCACCAACAACCTGAACTTCGGCGCGGAGCGGCTGGCCTCCGGCATCGCCTTAAACAACGGGCTGACGAATTTCGCCACCGACCCCGGCCCGGCTGAGGCGCCCGCCTTCAACCGGCTGGAGGGCGGCAAGCGCCCCATCACCACCATGGCGCCGACGATCGTGCTCGGCACGGATGGCGCGCCGGAGCTGGTGCTGGGCGCGGGCGGCGGTGCGCGGATCGTGGATTCGGTCACTGTCGCCCTGGTGGAGCTGCTGGCCTGGAATGCCGATGCCTACCGCGCCACGGCCCGCCCCCGCATTGGCGCCCAAAACGGCGCGGAGGAGCTGGAAGCCGGCACCCCGGCCGCCGACCTCGCCGATGCACTGGCCGCCATGGGCCACAAGCCGAAGGTGGGCGGGATGAATACCGGCCTGCAAGTGATTCGCCGTGTCGCGGAGGGCTGGGAAGGCGCGGCCGATCCGCGGCGCGACGGGGTGGCCCTGGGGGACTGAGCCGCGGGCCATGCGCGCGGCCAGGACCACGGCGGCCTGGACTTGTCCCCAGTTCGCGGGGACAGAGCTGTGGATCACCGGGTGGACAGGTTGTGCAGGGCGGGGCGACGGTGACGGGCAGCCGCGCCCCGGCTCATGGCCGCAGCAGTCCTGCCAGGGCATGGCCGGCGGCGATGGGGCCGGGACAGGGCACCCTTCCCCGCCGGCACAACGGCTTTGACAGGCGCCGCCGGCCGGGGCCCAATCCAGCCGGGTTCAGCAGCCAGTGGCCTCAAGCTTCTCCAGCACATGCGGATGGGGCAGATCCTCCCGCACAGCCTCAATCGCCAGGCAGGCTTCCAGGATCAGCCGCTCGCTGTACTTGGGCCCGGCGACCTGCAGGCCGACAGGCAGGCCCGCGCCCGTGACGCCACAGCAGATGGAAGCGGCAGGTTGCCCGGTCAGGTTGAAGGGCAGCGTATAGGCCACGCCATCGCGCCAGCGGTCATAGGACGCGGAGTGGTACACCGTCTCGACCGGTGGCGCGGCATGCGGCGTGCTCGGCGCGAGCAGCAGGTCATAACGCTCGTGCAGTTGCGCGAAGCGCCGGTGCAGCCGCGCGCGCGCCACTTCGCCGGCAAGCAGTTGCTCGGCGCTCACATCCAGGCCGCGCTCCGCCACCTGGCGGAAGCCGGGGTCGAGTTCGTCCCAGCGGTCCTGCGGCACGCCCCGCAGCAGATGCGCGAAGCCGGCCATCCAGAAATCCTGGAACACCGGCTGCAAGGGCGGGATGACCGGCCCGACCTCCTCGACAACGGCACCGGCCTCCCGCAGGCGCGCGATGCCCTGCTCCAGGCAGGCGCGGATCTCCTGGTCCGGCTCCACCTCGCCGAGGTTGGGGGCATAGGCGAAGCGCAGGCCCCGGAGCCGTGGGCGCAGCCCGGCCAGCCAGTCCTCGGCAGGTTGCGGCAGGGCATACCAGTCGCGGCGGTCCGGCCGCGCCATGACCTGCAAGGCCAGCGCCGCATCGGCCACATGGCGCGCGAGCGGACCACCCGAGTTCACCGTCGCGAAGACGCCCTCGACCGGATGGTGCGGCACCCGCCCGAAGGTGGGCTTGAGGCCGAAGAGGCCACAGAAACTCGCGGGGATGCGGATCGAGCCACCGCCGTCATTGCCATAGGCCAGCGTGCCGATGCCGGCCGCCAGGGCCGCCGCGGCGCCGCCGGAGGAACCGCCGGGCGAGCGGTCGAGCGCCCATGGATTGCGCGTGAAGCCCTTGAGCCGGCTGTCCGTGATGCCCTTCCAGGCGAATTCCGGCGTCGTGGTCTTGCCGAGAAAGACCGCCCCGGCCTCCCGCAGGCGCGCGACCACGGGGGCATCCTCGGGGGCAGGCGTGGGCGGGGAGGTGGTCGACCCATTGCGGGTCGGCCATCCCTTCATGTCCACATTGTCCTTGATCGTGACGGGAATGCCGTCCAGCGGGCCAAGGGCCGCCCCCTGCCGCCAGCGCCCGGTGGCCTCCCTGGCGGCGTCAAGGGCGCCTTCCCGGTCCACAAGCTGGAAGGCGTTCAGCGCCGGTTCCAGCGCCTCGATGCGCGCCAGATGACGCTCCGCGACCTTCACTGGCGACAGCTCGCCCGCCGCATAGGCTTGGCCCAGGGCTGTGGCCGACAGATAGCAGATCTCATCCGGCTGCGTCATCGCAGGCACTCCTCCCATCGCATGCGTACCGCCGCGCGGCCTGTCCCGCGCGGCCCGGCCCAGACAGGCCGCTCAGGCCGGACGGACGTTCCAGAACTTGGCGAAGCCGCCGAGCACGCCTGTGATGTTGCTGCGCCACGCGCTGGGCTGCCGCATCTGCCCCAGCGGATAGAAGGGCACGTCCGTCATGCACTGCCGCTGGATGTCCTGGCAGATTCGTGCCCGCCCGGCATCGTCGGCCGCCTCGTACCAGGCCTCGTAGAGTTCCTCCGTGCGCGGGCTGCTGGACCAGCCGGCATAGCCGGCCTCACCGGTGCCGCGCATGGCGATATGCGTGGCCGGCGTCATCCAGTCCGTGCCGTTCCAGTTGGTCACGAAGCAGCTCCAGCCGCCCTGCTCCACCGGCCCCTTGTTGGTGCGGCGCTGCAGCAGCGTGCCCCAGTCGGTCGAGATATACTCGACGTTCATGCCGATCTTGGTGAACATGTCGGCCGCGACATCGCCGAGCGGCTTGATGACAGCATAGTCGCTCGGCACCAGCAGCACGACCTTCTCGCCCTTGTAGCCGGCGGCCTTGAGGTCGGCCTTGACCTTGTCGTAGTCGCGCGCACCGCGCAGCGGCTCCAGCCCCGCGTCGCTCGCCATCGGGGTGCCGGGGCAGAAGACGCCGATGGGCGTGTGGTACATCGAGGGATCGTCGCCGACGATCGCCTGCATGTAGGATTCCTGGTCGATCGCCCGCATCACGATGCGGCGGATCTCCGGGTTATTGAAGGGCGGCTGGAGATGGTTGGGCCGCATCATCGACAGGATGCCGGCCGGGTCCACCACCTCGACCTTGATGTTGCGGCTGCGCCGCAGCACCGGCAGCAGGTCGTGGTTGGCATGCTCCCACCAATCCTGCTCGCCCGATTGCAGCGCCGCCGCGGCGGTCGAGGCATCGCTGATGGTGGTCCATTCGACGCGGTCGAAATAGGCGACCTTGGGGCCGGCCGTGCCGCTGGGCGTGCCATTCTCGCGCGGCTTGTAGCCGGTGAATCGCTCATAAACGTTGCGTGAGCCCTGCAGCCGCTCGTCGGCCTTGTAGCGGAAGGGGCCGCTGCCGACGATCTCCGTGATCTGCTGCATGGCATCGGTCCTGGCCAGGCGCTCCGGCATCATCGCCGGCATATAGACCGGCGACTTGCCCAGCGCGTCGGGCAGCAGGGGGAAAGGCTTCTTGAGGCGGAAGCGGATGGTCCGGTCGTCGGGTGCCGAAAGCTCGTCGGTCGCGCGCATCAGGGCGCCGCCGAAGGCATCCCGCTGCGCCCAGCGGCGGATGCTGGCGACGCAATCGCGGGCGAGCACCTTCTCCCCATCGTGCCAGAGCAGCCCCTCCCGCAGGCGCAGGGTCCAGAGCTTGCCGTCGTTCTCGACCACATGGCCTTCCACCATCTGCGGGGCCGCCGCGTAGTTCTCGTCCTGCCCGTAGAGCGTGTCGAAGACCATGAAGCCGTGGTTGCGGGTGACGTTGGCCGTGGTCCAGTGCGGGTCGAGGAAAGCCAGATCGACATGCGGAACATGGCGCAGCGTGCGGGCCTCCGCGCCGCGCGAGACGCCCGGCATGGCCAGGGACAGCGCAGCCGTTCCGGCTGCCTGCAAGAGCGAGCGTCGATGCATGGGGTTTCCTCCGGCTTTTTGCTTCGTTGTGCGTTCCGGAAGAAGGTTGCAGGTGTGCTAAGGCGGCGCAACCGCACCTTGCACAAAAATCTCCTGCCGGGCCGGTTCCACTGCTGCCTCCACCCCCCGCGGCGGCGATGGTTCCCGTCTCGGGGGTGGCCCGGGGTCATCGAAGGGGGCTCAGGGCATGCCTGCTCCCAAGTGACAATCACAAGGACGCCGGCATCCGCCAGCCGCTCACTCGCCACAGGACCCGCTCGCCGCGGGTTCTGGCCTCCGATCCGAACGGTTCCTGTGGCCGTGCCCTGCCCGCCCGCCTGCTCTCAGCGGCCGGAGATCAGCGCCAGCCAGGGCGGCGAATGCAGCGCGCTCATGAGCAGGTACATCGGCATCATTCCGCCGATCGACAACCTGGGCTCAGCCGCACAAAGCGCTTCCATGCCTCCCCCCTCGAGAATACCGGTCAGCAGCGCCATGGCGGCAAAGGTTGGTGTGGCCGCGAGGCGCAGCCACTCGGCCGTGCGGTGCATGGCCTCGGCGCCGAAGCCTCCGGTGGCTTGGGTGGGAGGAGCCTCTCTCACGGCCTGGCGTCCGGGGCGGGGTTGCGTAAGGCGGCCTCGCTGGCGTCCGACACCTCGGCCCATTTCAGGTTGGGAGAGGCTTCCGCGGCGTAGTTGTCGTGCCAGTTCCACCACTTGTACGGCGGGCTCTGCGGGTAGCCTTCCGGCGAATCCTCCCAGGTCTCCTGGCGGCCGAGCGGGCTGATGTCGAGGTAGCTCCAGGTGGTCCCCATCGCCTCATCGCCCCGGTTGTTGATGAAATAGGTGCGAAACACACGCTCGCCATCGCGGAAGAACACGTTATGGCCGTGCCACTCATCGACGCCGAAATCGGCGTCAAAGCTGTCGGTGATGGTGTACCAGGGCATCTCCCAACCCATCCGCGCCTTCAGGCGCGCGATATCCGCCTGCGGCGCGCGTGAGGCATAGGCCAGCGTGGTGTCGCGGGCGTTCAGATGCGCGAGGTTGCTGACCTGATCGGCCACCAGGGAGCAGCCGCGGCAGGCATGCTCGGGCCAGCCGAACACGCCGGGCTCGAAGAAGGCGCGGTAGACGATCAACTGCCGGCGACCCTCGAACAGGTCGAGCAGGCTTGCCTTGCCGCGAGGGCCTTCAAATTCATACGCTGCTTCGACGGCCATCCACGGCATCCGCCGGCGTTCCGCGGCCAGCGCGTCGCGGGCGCGGGTGAAGGCCTTTTCCTTCACCAGCATCTGCTGGCGCGCAGCTTCCCACTCCTGCGGTGACACGACCGGCGGCATGCGCATGACAAGCTCCTCGCCGGTTCTGTTATGCTCAACGGGCTTATGCATGGCTGCTGTCATCTCCGGCTGGAACGAGCGGCCCGCGCCTTGGCCAGAACCGCGGCCGCACCGCAGCAGGCGCTCGTCGTTGGTCATGAGCCAGCCTGGCGGGGAGATGCCCGGCGGTGGGAGTGACAAGTGTGGCGGGATTCCCATGGATTCCCTGATCACGGCCGCGGCCCAGGCGCTGGCGGCCGGCGATCCACTGGCGGCGCTGAAGCGGATCGCGCTGCGCGGCGACCCGGCAGCGCTCGCCCTGCGCGGCATCGCGATGGCGCAACTCGGCGACCTCACGCGTGCGAAGGATTTGCTGCGGAATGCCGCCCGCGCCTTCGGGCCCGTCCAGGCGGTGGCCCATGCGCGCTGCGTCCTCGCCGAAGCCGAGATCGCGCTCGTTCAGCGTGACCTGAGAGGGTCCATGCAGGCCCTTCGCGCGGCGCGGGCCGTGCTCGAAGCGCGAGGAGACCGGGCCAATGCCGCGCATGCCGGCTATCTGCAGGCCCGCTGGCTCCTGCTGATCGGGCATCTGGACGAGGCCGGGCGGATGCTCGATGCCGTGGATGCCGGCGCGCTGCCACAGGTATCGCGAACCGGATACTGGCTCGTTGCCGCCGGCATCGCCATGCGGCGGGTGCGGACGCAGCCGGCACGGGCCGCGCTGCGCCGGGCCGCCCTCGCCGCGCGGGAGACCGGGATCGCTGCCCTCGCGGCCGAAGCGGATCGGGCCTCGCGCGCGCTCGATGCCCCGGCCGCGCGCCTTGCCGCGCATGATGGGGAGCGTCTGCTCGGACTTGCCGAAGTCGAGGCTTTGATGGCCTCAGGCGCGCTCGTGGTCGATGCCTGCCGCCATGTCCTCCGCGCCGGGGAGACGGTTGTGCCGCTCGCTGGCCGGCCGGTGCTCTTCGCGCTTGCCCGCGCCCTCGGCGAGGCATGGCCCGGGGATGTGCCGCGCGGAACGCTGATCGCACGGGCCTTCCAGGGGCGCCAAGCCGATGAATCGCACCGCGCCCGGCTACGCGTGGAGATCGGGCGGCTCCGCAGCGCACTCGGGCCACTGGCCGGGTTGAGCGCGACACACCGGGGCTTCGTGCTGAAGCCGCACCAGGCGCGGGCGGTCGCCGTGATCGCGCCGCCTGTCGAGGGGAAGCACGCCGCGATGCTGGCGCTGCTTGCGGATGGTGAGGCGTGGTCGAGTTCGGCGCTGGCGCTGGCGCTCGGCAAGAGTTCGCGCAGCGTGCAGCGCGCGCTTGAAGCACTGGCGAAAGCCGGCGAGGTGGAATCCTTCGGCCGTGGCCGGGCCTGCCGCTGGCTGGCACCCAAGGTGCCGGGTTTCCCGACAGGCTTGTTACTCCCGGCCCTGCCGGTGCAGCGGTAGAAGGGAAGCATGAAGCAGAAGCCTGCCGAGATCATCCGGGAATATGGACCCTTTCCCGGTGTCGACGCCGTGCACGGGGTCAGCTTCGACGGACAGCGGGTCTGGTTCGCTTCCGGTGACAGGCTGAACGCCCTTGACCCTGAAAGCGGCGAGATTGTCGGCACGCTCGACGTCGCCGCGGACGCGGGTACGGCCTTCGATGGCAGGCATCTGTTTCAACTCGCCGGCACCGTTATCCGGAAGATCGATCCGCAGACCGGCGAGGTGCTTGGCACGGTCGAGGTGCCTGGCCTTGGCGGGGCTTCCGGGCTTGCCTGGGCGGAAGGGACCCTCTGGATCGGCCAGTATGACGACGGCAGGATCCATCAGGTGGACCCGGAAACCGGCGCCGTGCTCCGCACCGTGGAATCCAGCCGCTTTGTCACCGGTGTCACCTGGGTCGATGGCCAGCTCTGGCATGGCACATGGCAGGACGAGGTGGGCGACGTCCGGCGCATCGATCCTGAAACGGGTGAAGTGCTCGAGCGCCTCGTGATGCCGGCGGGAGTGGAGGTCTCCGGGCTTGAGGCGGATAGAAGTAACCGGATGTTCTGCGGGGGTGGGAGCAGCAGAAAGGTGAGGGTCATCCGCCGGCCAGGAAGCTCCGGCGCGACCCCCTGAATGGCTGTCCGGGGCCGCAGGGCCCGGACCAGGTGACGGCCACGCCTCGGTCCTCCCGGCCTGCCGCCATCGGAGATCGTGATAGTTGCCCGCATCACTTCCCCTGTGGCGAGCGCCGCAGCGCGCGCAGTTGAAGCCGCCGTCCGGACGATGCTGCGCGCCCCGTGATGCGCGAGAACATGCGGTGCCGGTAAAGGCTGATTGCACCGGTATAGGCAGGCATCAGGTCGCGGCACGCATTGGCTGGGGCTTACTGTTCGTCGAGCAAGGGGAACGGGACGCTGAGCCGCCTGGGCTCATTCCGTTTCAGAAGGGCACCCGACCGGCCCACTCAGGCCGGGCCGTGCTTCGGCCTTGCCACCAGAGGGCGAAGATCGCGATAGCATACAGGATGCGGCTGTGATCGTGCGCCCCTGTGGCGTGCTGCCGGAACAACTGGTCCACAGCCGCCGAATCCAGATAGCCCGCCCGGCTGGCGCCGCTGTCGTGCCAGACCGACCGGGCGTAACGGCCAAACTCCCCACGGAACCACTGGGCCAGCGGCATCTTGAAGCCCTGCTTCGGCCTGTCCAGCAAGCCGGGTGGGAGCCATGGCTCCACCGCCTTGCGTACAACATACTTGCCGAGGTTGCCCCTTAGCTTCATCGACATGGGCATGGTCGCCGCCCAGTCCACCAGCTTGTGGGACAGGAAGGGCACCCGCACTTCCAGTGAATGCGCCATGCTGGCGCGGTCCACCTTGGTCAGCATCTGCCCCGGAAGCTGCAGCAAGGTATCGGCCAGGAGGAACTGCTCCATGCCATCGGCAGGGACGTCGCCAGTCTCCGGGAAGAACTCGTCGCGAAGGTTGGTGAAGGTGCCGCGGCTTGCTTGCTCCGCATGGTATGACGGCTGGTAGATGGCTTCCCGAAGCGCGGCGGAGACGATCTCGGTGCGGGCGAAGAAGCGGCTATAGCCGTCGGGAAGCCGCGCCATGTCGCACTGGCGGTCGAGGCTCCGGCGCAGGCGCGTGACCTGGCGCGACGGCAGGTCCGGCAGCGCCTGCAATGCGCGGGAGAGCGGCCGCAATGCCGGCAGCCAGGATGCGTTGCGAAGCGACCGCGCTTCATTGGCATGGCGGCGATAGCCGGCGAAGATTTCGTCTCCCCCATCGCCGGCCAGCACCACCTTCAGGTCCTGCGATGCCGCCTCGGCCAGGTACCAGCTGGGCACGGCGGCAGGATCGGCGAAAGGCTCGTCATAGCAATGCTGGATGCGGGGCAGCAGGTCCCGTGCGTCCTGCAGGTCCACCACCCGAACAATATGCTCGCAACCCAGGTGCCGCGCCACATCGCGCGCATGGGCGGTCTCGTCGAAACGCGCCTCCTGGAAGCCGATGGTATAGGCTCTCACAGGCTGCCCGGTGACGCGGGCCATGGCCGCCGTCACCGCGGAGGAATCCACGCCGCCCGAAAGAAAGGTTCCGACCGGCACATCCGCCTGCATGTGGCGGCGCACCGTTGCCAGCCAGATCTCGCGGAACTGCGCGATCCAATCCGCCTCGCTCTGGCGGGGCCCTTCCTGGAAGCGCAAGCTCCAGTAGGCCCGGCTACGGGATTCGCCCTCGGGGCCGATGGTCAGCAGATGGCCCGGCGCCAGCGACCGCACTTGGCTGTAGATCGACTGCGGCGGGCGTACGTGGCCGAAACTGAAGTAGCTGTGCACCGCATGCGGATCGACGCTGAAGGCGTGGTCCGGCAGTGGCAGCAGGGCCTTGATCTCGGAAGCGTAAGCCAAGCCGCCCATCTGCTCCGTGATGTAGAGCGGCTTGATGCCGAGAGGGTCTCGCACCAGCGTCAACCGCCGCTGGGGACGGTCCCACAGGGCAATGGCGAACATGCCTTCGAGCCTGGCCCAGGCTGCATCGCCCCATTGCTGCCAGGCAACCAGGATGGTCTCCGTGTCGCTGACGCTGCGAAAGCGGTGGCCAGCCGCCTCCAGCTCCCGTCTCAGCTCGAGATGGTTATAGATCTCGCCGTTGAAGGTCAGGGCGTGGCAGCCGTCCTCGGAGATCACGGGCTGCTGACCGCCGGCCAGATCGACGATGCTGAGGCGCCGCATGCCGAAGCCGAAGTCGCCCTCCACCAACAACCCGTCCTGGTCCGGGCCGCGATGCAGGATCGCCTCGCATTGCGCCGTGATCGCCCTGCGATCAACGGGGCGCCCAGATCTTCGGTACCAGCCAGCGATGCCACACATGAAGTAGGGCTTAGTCGAATCCGGCAAGCCGGTCGAATCTCCCGGCGCGAAGGCGCCCGCAGGCACCATTCACATTGCCGCAGGCCAGAGCCGATCAGTCGCCGCCAGGTTGAGGAAGACGATCCTGCAGAGGCCTGGCTCAGGACTATCCGGAAGGATGAAGCCTCATGCTGAGTTCGGGAGCCTGACGGCAAAGGCCGCGATGGCGACGCCAAGCCGGTTGTGGCGAAGGCCACTCAGAACCGGCCAGCACGCTAAGTGAAGCCTATTATGCCGCCCGGGCCACGACTGGATGGAGAGCGGATATTGCCGGCGCTCTCACGCAGGTTTGCGGGAAAGGAGCAGCCAGATGCCGAGCCCGCCGAGCAAGGCACCAGAAGCCTGACGCAGGCGGATGATCAGGGTGCTGCTGCGCAAGGCACGTTCCCTGAGACCGGCAACCGAATATGAGACCAGTACGGCCATGGCAGTGTTGAGGACGATCGATATGGTTCCCAGGACCAGGAACTGCGCCGTCACGCTCCTTGCCGGGTCGATGAACTGTGGCAGCAGCGCGAGAAAGAAGGCAGCGGTCTTGGGATTGGTCGCTTCCACGATGATGCCCTGACGGAAGGCGGCCCAAGGATTGAGGGCATCTTGCTCCACGCGCAGATCGGCGAAGGAACCGGCCGAGCGCCAGGTCTGAATGCCCAGATAGATGAGGTAGGCTCCCCCTATCAGCTTGAGCGCCATGAATGCCTGCGCGCTCGCCATGATAAGGGCCGAGATGCCAACCGCGCCTGCTGCCACATGGACCATGCCGCCGAGGGCTGACCCATAGCTGGAGGCGAGTCCATCCCTCTTCCCACCACCGAGCGTCCGCCCGGCAACGTACAGGAGGCCTGGCCCTGGCATCGCAGCCAGAACCAGCGCCGCGCCAAGGAAGACGAACAAGGCAGATGCGCTTGGCATGTTACGGCCTTTCCCGTGACAGGTTCAGACTCATGAAGCCACTCTGTTTCAGATGAACCAATACTTGCCTCGGTTGGCGCCGATGCCAGCCGATCATGGTGATAAATGCTTATCGGCCCCAAAACGGCTATGGCGACCGTTGTTAAATCAAGAAATCAGCGGGAGTGGCCGTTGCGGAGGGCCGTAGCTCCTTTGCCCGTCATGGAGCACGAAGCCCGCGCAGGCAAAAGGGGAACCCAGGCCAGGCGTGTCTCGCGGCCCCGCATTTCCGGAGACGGTCGCCAGCCAGGCATGCGGTTGCGCGGGCGCGCTGCTCGCCACTGGATGCGGGAGGATCATTTATAACATGAATGTTATAGGCGTGTTGCTTAGTATGTTCCGCAATAGCTCAGGAAAAGACCCGGGTTTTCACGTCCCGTGATGAATAAATATTATCAAACTCAAAGGTTAATCTCTGAGGTAAAGTTACGATGGGATAATTTTGGTGAAATGTCCTCGTCATAGGTTTACCCTGTCCCAGGTTTTGTCTTTCACGAGGGATGTCTATTTGTGATTACTCCCGTGGAGTTATCAGGCTCCAGGAAGACAGTCTTTCAGGAAGCATGGTGGCTTCAGGCCGCCTCAGGCGGGGCGCTGGAGTCGATCGCCATCAATTGGGGTGGATCGGACGTGGCTTCCCTGAGCTTCGTGCGGAAAGAACGGCCCCTGGGGATACGCTCTCTGGTCATGCCGCCGTATACCCGCACTTTGGGACCTGTGCTCAGCCTGCCGCCTTCCACGCCCAGCCGCCACTGCGCGAACCTCAGGCGCGTCGCGGCAGAGATCATGCTCAAGCTGCCGAGGCATGACCACTTTTCCCTGCGGCTGGACTGCGAGGATGAAACTGCCTTCGCCTTCGCGCTCGCGGGATGCTCCGTCAGCGAGCAATTCACCTTTCGCGTCGAAGCGGATGCTGACCCCGTCAAGCTCATGGAGCGCGCGGATCGTTCAACCGCCCGCCTCATCCGTGCCGCCAACCGCCGGCTGAAACTGCATGAGCATGCCGATTTCGGCCGCTTCGTCGATGTCGCGTATCGCCACCATCCCGCAGGGCGGAACAGCCATGACTTCCAGGTCCTGGAACGGCTGTTCGCCGCCTCCACCGCCCGTGGGCAGGCCATCATCCTCGGCCTCACCGACGCGCAGGGGCGTGACGCCGCGAGCGTGCTGCTGGTCTGGGGGCATGGCGTCCTCTACTATCTGGTACCGCACCGCGACCGTGAGCGATCCGGCGGCGACGCCAATGCGCTGCTTCTCTGGAACGCCATGGAATTCGCGCTCGATCGCGGCCTTGCCTTCGATGTGGATGGCTATCATTCCGTGGGTACGGCCAGCTTCCTCAGCAGCTTCGGCTTTCCGCGCCATATCCGCCACGTGGTCACCCATTGCAGCCTTCGTGGCGCACTCCTCAGGACGTTGCAGGGGTGGTGGAGAAACCGGGAGGTGCGGGATCTGAGACCTGACCCGCTCTGCGGCGTCCAGATGGGCAATGCGCGCCTGCCGCAGCGCTTCGGGCAGGAGGCGCGGCCGCAAGGGCAGACGGTGAAGAAGGTGCAAGGGGCACCTCCCGCCGCGTCTCGCGACGAAACCCCACGGACGCCGAAGGAGCGTGTAAGCCAATAGCAGAGTTCGAAATGCCCGCGGGGCGTGGCCTCCGTGAGCGGGATCGTCACCGCGGGTCGTGAGCTGCCCGTGTTGACGAGGCTTTGCGAGCAGCTGAAGGCGGTTGAGCCACCATTCACTCAACTGCAGGCCTGTGCGGGCCCCGGCGAGGCGGGGCAAGGGTGCAGAAGGGCTTGCCGCGCTGGCGGATCAGGTATGGCGGCGGAGCGCCTGACCTCCACGATCCGCCGCGCGGCGCTGCGGCCTCGGACAGATCAGCCCGCCGGTGGCCGATGAAAGGGAGCAGTGCCTATGGCCGACGTCCTACGGCTCGGGAGCATGCTGGCTCAAGTTCATCGATGGCAGCATGAAGAAGCCGAGGCTGCGGGTCAGGTCATCATCGCCAGGGCCGCTGCGCCCGGCCTGACGGGCCGATGCGCAGAAAGCGGCGAAGATATTCAGGCCAGGCGGTTGCCCATCAACTCGCCCAGGCGCACCGGCCGTTCCGGCGCCCAATCCTTGTTGAAGTCAATAGCGCCCTGCCTGAACAGCATCACGATCGTCGAGCCAAGAAGGAAACGGCCCATCTCCTCGCCCTTCTTCAGCAGGATGTCCTGGTCCGCATAGGTCCACTCGGACAGCTGGTTGCCGCGTTTCGAGTTGACCACGCCATGCCAGACGGTCGCCATGCTTCCGACGACGGTGGCGCCGACCAGCACCATCACGAATGGGCCATGCTCCGGCGACTCGAATACGCATACCACGCGCTCGTTGCGGGCAAACAATCTCGGCACGCCACGTGCGGTGGTCGGGTTCACCGAGAACAACGTGCCCGGCACATAGATCATGCGCATGAGCCTGCCGTCGCAGGGCATATGCAGGCGGTGGTAATCCTTGGGCGAAAGATACAGGTTGGCAAAGCTGCCGTGGCGGAACTGAGCCGCCAGCGTGGCGTCGCCACCAACAAGCTCGGTGGTGGTGAAGCGGTGGCCCTTGGCCTGAAGAATGTGGTGGTCGTCAATGGCGCCGAACTGGCTGATGGCGCCATCCACCGGGCAAACGAAATCGGCCGCCGCCAACGGCCGTATGCCGGCCTTGAGCGGGCGGGTGAAGAACTCGTTGAAGCTCTTGTAGCTGGCAAGGTCCGCATTCTCGGCCTCGTTCATGTCGACGCCATACCTGGCAACGAACCAGCGAATCAGCCGGGTCGTCATCGGACCTCCTTGCACCTCGGCGATGCGGCCGGCGAACCTGGTCAGACGCTGCTTCGGGAGTAGGTGCTGGAGCAGAATTCGCGGGCGGTCGGACATGGTTACACCTTGGATGACGACGCGGTCGTTATAGCGTTATGAGTTGCCATGAAAGTGGCCACCCGAGACTTCATGGGGAAGGCCTGGATAGGAGCCGCCCGTCCTGCACATGGCGGCTTCCGGCTAGCAAGGAATACCGTGGCTTGGCCTTAACGCGGCCTGTTGCTCCAGTTCGGCGTTCAGCACGGCCCCGACAAGCACCGCCGCGCTGGAGACCCAGGCCCAGAGCATGAGGCCAAGCACGCTGCCAACCGACCCGTAGAGCCAGTCTTAGCCGCTGACACGCTGCATATACCAGGAAACCGACGCGGAGCCGAGCAGCCAGACGGAGGATGCCACCGCACCGCCCCAACTCACCTAGCGCCAGCGCGGCAGGCATGGCAGGGGCCGTGGCGGTGCTTTTGCGACGAGCGGCGCCTCCATGGCCGACACGGGCGCGATGCGGTCGATTGCAGCAACTGCTGACCGGCAAGGTCATAGCTACCGGGCGCCTCCGGCCTCGGTGGCCCTGCTCCCTATCCGGCCTGATACACAGCCGCGCCGAGCAGCCCGGTATGGGGCCGCATCACCTGCTCAACCGGCACCCTCCCGAGATAATCCGCGAAGCGCCCCTTGGCCGTGAAGCCCCGCACCAGCGCCTCCAAGTCCAGCAAGGGCCGCAAGTTGCGGCACAGTCCGCCGGTGACATACACACCGCCATCGGCGAGCAATGTCAGTACCAGATCTCCCGCCGTGGCACCCAGTATGGTGGAGAACATCCTCACCGCCTCCAGGCAAAGGGCGCATCCCTCTGCCGCCCGCTGGCTCACCTCGGTTGGGGCGCCAAACCGTTCCTCCCGCCCCTCCAGCACCGCCAAGCCATTGGCCAGCCTCAGCAACCCGGGGCCGGAGAGCAGCCGTTCGGTCGAGACATGCCCGAATTCCCGCCAGAGCATGGCGAGGATCTGGGCCTGCCGCTCGTCCTGTGGCGAGAAGGAACTGTGCCCCGCCTCGCTGGCCAGCACCCGCGCCCTTTCCCCTTCCCACAGCAGAAAGGCGACGCCCAACCCTGTCCCGGGCCCGATGACCAGGCATGGCCGCCCCGGTGCGGCCGTGCCGGCCTTGATTTGTTGGAAATCCGCCCTTTGCAGGCTCTGTACGGCGCAGGCCTGGGCGACGAAGTCGTTGATCACCGACAGCTTCCGCAGTCCGAGGCTTTCCCGTGCCTCCGAGACCGTGAAGCGCCAGGAGCTGTTCGTGAGGGCCACCGCGTCGTCCAGAACAGGGGTCGCCACCGCGAACACCGCCTCATCCACGGCTCTTCCCGCCAGATAAGCCTGCGCCGCCTCGATCAGCCCCGGATAGTCTCTCACCGGCAGCTTCCGCTCTTCCCGCACGATCCCGTCGGGCCCGCAGAGCGCGAAGCGCGCATTGGTGCCGCCAATGTCCCCGACCAGGCGCATCCTCAGCGACCTTCGCCCAGCGCGACGCCCATCGGGACTTCATGGATACGCCGCCGCAGCGCCTCCACCTCCGCCCGTGGCGGATGTGCCGTGCCGGTGCTGGACACCGCCGCGGCCCCGGCCGCGACGCCCCAGGCGAAGGCATCCGCCGCCGCGGCACCACGGGACAAGGCCAGCGTCATGGCCGCCAGGAAGCTGTCCCCTGCCCCGACCGCGCCCCGCACCGTCACGTCCAGCGCGGGCAGCCGCAGCGCCCCATCCGCCGTGGCCAGCACAGCCCCATCCCCGCCCAGGGTGACGGCCACGCAGGCCACTCGGCCGGAGCGGACCAACTCCACCGCCGCCTGCTCCAGCTCGCCATTCCCGCGCAGCGGGCGGCCGACCAGGCTCTCGAACTCGCCCCGGCTCGGCTTCACCAGGTCGATGCCACCCTGTTCCAGCGCGAGGCGCAATGCCTCGCCTGATGTATCGACGGCCAGACGCAGGCCACGCGCCTTCGCGACAGCCGCCACGCGCCCATAGAAATTCCTGGGCGCGCCTGCCGGCAGGCTGCCGCTGGCGACCAGCCACCCGTCCTCGATCTCCTCAACGGACCTGAGGGCGGCGCCCCATTCCTCCGGGGAAACAGCCGGCCCTTCGGAGACGAAGCGATATTCCTGCCCGCTGCTACGATCGAGCACCGTCTGACTGATCCGGGTTCGCCCGGCGATGGGGATGCTGCGCCTGGGCACGCCGGCGCCGTCCAGAAGCTCCTCCAGAAAGCGTCCTATGACGCCGCCAGCCAGGATGATGGCCAGGGTGTCGCCACCCAGTTCCCGCACCACTCTCGAGACGTTCACGCCGCCCCCGCCGGGGTCCTGCCGCTCATTGAAGGTCCGCACCTTCCGGATGGCGTGCACCGCATCAGCCTCGCTGGCCACATCGATGGTCGGGTTCAACGTCAGCGTGGTCAGTTGTGGTGACATGGTCAAGCCGGCTCCGAACGAGTGATCATCCTCCACGATAGCACAGAGTTACATTCTTGCGCTGATGTGGAAAGTCACGGTGGGGCGCCCTGGCGGCAGGGCGGGAGAACTGTGCGGCATGAACACGAATGCTGAACCCGCCATGGGTCACGGTCAGCCGCATCTGCCGGCGTTGCGGTTCATTCCCTGCCGCCTTCGGGGATTCGGGCACGCTTCCGGCATCACCGCGAGGTGCTTGACCGAAGCGCGGCCTTGCATGATCGAGGAGGCCGTTCTGTGGCTTTCAACGAAGGAACTTCCGAAACCGCCACAGGGAAAGCACAAAAAGCACCACGCCGATGGCCAGCATCGCGAGGAGTTGCGGCCACACAACATCCAGGCCAGCCCCCCGGAACAGAACCGCCTGCGCCAACATGACGAAATGGGTATTGGGCGCGGCGAGCATGATCGTCTGGATGATCTCTGGCATGCTTTCGCGCGGTGAGGTTCCGCCGGACAATACCTGCATCGGCAGCAGGACCAGCATCAACAGCAGGCCGAACTGTGGCATTGATCCGGCCACCGTGGCCAGGAAGATGCCGAGCGAGGTGGTCGCGAAGAGCTGCAGGGCCCCTCCCGCCAGGAACAGCGCGACGGAGCCATGGATGGGAACCGCCAGGAGCCCCTGCACAACAAAAACAATGGAAAAGGCTGTGGCGATGAGTACCACCAGGCCCATTGACCAGATCTTGCTGAGCATAATCTCAGTGGCTGTCACCGGCATGACCAGCAAATGCTCGATCGTGCCGTGCTCACGCTCCCGGATCAGCGCCGCGCCGGTCAGGATGATCGAGAGCATGGTGACGGAGGAGATGACATTGGTGATGGCGCCGAACCAGCCCTTGTTGAGTTCCTGGTTGAAGCGTGAGCGCAGGGCGAGATCCACCGGCACGGTGGAGCCGCCACGATAGCCGTCCAGGAACTCCGCGACCTCACTGGAGATGATCGACTGGATATAGCCGCCCCCGGTGAAGGCCTGCGTCATTCGCGTGGCATCGATGTTGAGCTGGATGGTCGGCGAGCGCCCGGCCAGAAGATCGCGCTGGAAGTTCGGTGGAATGTCCAGCGCGAAGGTATCGATGCCCGCATCCATGCGGAGGTCCATCTCCGGCTGCGAGATGATGCGGGGGACGGCGAAGTATGGTGGATGGAAGGCAGCGATGATCCGCGTGGACACGGGCGATTGATCTTCGTCCACAACCGCGATGGCGGCCTGGTTCAGCGTCTCCGGCGCCGATCTCGAGGCGGTATAGATCGAGAGTGTGAAGGCATAGACGATCAGCACCAGGAGCATCGGGTCCCGCGCCAGGCCGCGCAGCTCCTTGATGCCCAGCTGGATGATGTTCCTGGCCTGCATCGTCAGCTCGCCTGTTTCCTGAGAAGCAGGGTGCCCAGCAGGAGCAGCACCGGAATGGCAATCAGCAGCGGCACGAAGGCAGACCAGAGATCCCCGAAATCCAGCGCCTTGGAGAAGGTGCCGCGTGAGATCGTCACGAAATAGGTCGTGGGATAGATGCGGCCGACGAGCGCCCCCGCGCCCTGCAGGGATGAGACGGGATCGATGATGCCGGAATACTGCACGGCGGGAATCAGGGTCAGCAGGGAGGTCCCGAAGATGGCCGCGATCTGGCTGTTCATGAAGGCCGATACCACCAGCCCTATGCCGGTCGTGGCGATCACGTAAAGAAAGGCGGCGGCCGTGAAGGTGAGCAGGCTGCCGGTGAAGGGAACACGGAAGACAAAGATGGCGAAGGCAGTCAGCATGGCGAAATTGAACATCGCCAGCACGATGTACGGGAGCTGCTTGCCCAGCAGGAATTCCAGCCGCGTGACGGGCGTCACATAGAAGTTGATGATCGAGCCCAGCTCCTTCTCCCGGACCACGCTGAGAACAGCGAGCATGGCCGGGATCATCATCAGGAGGAGCGGAATGACCGCCGGAACCATGGCCACCAGGCTCTGGATATCCGGATTGTAGCGGTAGCGGATGGCGAGCTGGAAGCTGCCCGCGATCGCGGCATCGCCATAGATCCGCCGCGCCTCCTGAGTCAGCCAGGCCTGATGCATGCCCTGGACATATCCACGCACGGTCTCCGCCCTGGCCGGCATCGCGCCGTCGATCCAGGCCCCGATCTCTACACCCCGGCCTCGCGCCACGTCGCGGCCGAATCCCGACGGGATCTCG
Source organism: Pseudoroseomonas ludipueritiae (assembly GCF_014490445.1). Taxonomy (GTDB): domain Bacteria; phylum Pseudomonadota; class Alphaproteobacteria; order Acetobacterales; family Acetobacteraceae; genus Pseudoroseomonas; species Pseudoroseomonas ludipueritiae. The sequence continues at coordinate 22,211 of NZ_JACTUZ010000044.1, forward strand.
ATCGCCAAGCTCAGCTCGCCGTTGCGCATGCGCCGGTCGAGATCGGCGTAATCGGCGATGGGCGGCTTCTCGGTGAAGTAGCGCGAGCCGGCGATCTGCAGCGTGTAGTCGCGGCTTACCGTTGTGTCGTCCCGGTCGAGCACCGCGAAGGACAGGTTGCTGACATCCATGTTGATGCCGTAGCCGATCACGAACATCAGGATCACGCTGCCGAGAAGCGCCAGAGTTGCGCGGATGGGGTCGCGCCGCAGTTCCAGGGCTTCACGCCGCGCATAGGCGAAGATCCGGCGCGGATCGAAAAAGCGGTTCCGCTTGGTTCGCCCGGTGGGGTGGGCGGCCCCTGGGGAGGCCACGTGGATGGGCGCGGCTTCTGGTTCAGCGGGTTCGGCATCCGCCGCTTTCCGGATGGCATCCTCCAGATAGCCGATGAAGGCCTCCTCCAGGGTCGCCGCGCCGCGCTTCTCCATGATGACGTCCGGCTTCTCGCTGATCAGCACCTTCCCCGCATGCATGAGGGAGATGCGGTCGCAAAGCTGCGCCTCGTTCATGAAATGGGTGGAGACGAAGATCGTGACGTTATCCTGGCGCGACAGGTCGGACAGGATGCGCCAGAAGCTGTCGCGTGCGATCGGGTCCACGCCGGATGTGGGTTCGTCGAGGATCAGGATCTCGGGCGAATGCACCATCGCCACGGCCAGGGAAAGCCGCTGCCGGATGCCGAGAGGCAAGGAATCCGGCCAGGAATCCAGCACCTCCCCCAGGCCGAAGCGGGAGACCATCTCGTCGATCCGGGCTGGAATCGCCGCGGGCTCCATGCCGAAGAGCCGCGCGTGCAGGTCAAGATTCTGCCGCACCGTCAGTTCGGTGTAGAGGGAAAAGGCCTGCGACATATAGCCCACGCGGCGGCGAACCGCCATGTCGCCCGGGTCCACCTCCCTGCCAAAGAGGCGCGCCCGGCCTTCGCTCGGCACCAGGAGGCCGGTGAGCATCTTCATGGTGGTGGTTTTGCCGCAGCCATTGGAGCCAAGGAAGCCGAAGATCTCTCCCCTGCTGATGCGGAAGCTCACGTCGTCGACGGCGGTGAAGCGGCCGAACCGCATCGTCAGATGCTCTGCCTCGATAGCGACCTCGCCTTCCGCATTGCGCCTTGGTGGGATGACAACCTCCTGGTGCCCCCGCCGCCCTTCTTCCGGCAGCAGCGCAATGAAGGCCGCGTCCAAGGTTGGCGCTCCGGTCCGGCGGCGCAGCTCACCGGGCGTTCCGGTCGCGAGTACCTGGCCCGCGTCCATCGCCACAAGCCAGTCGAAGCGCTCCGCCTCTTCCATATAGGCGGTCGCGACGATAACGCTCATGCCAGGCCTGCCCTGGCGGATATCGTCAATCAGGTCCCAGAACTGGCGGCGCGACAAAGGATCGACGCCGGTCGTGGGTTCATCGAGGATCAACAGATCCGGGTCATGGATCAGCGCGCAACAGAGCCCAAGTTTTTGCTTCATGCCGCCTGAGAGTTTCCCGGCAGGCCGATCCGCGAAGGGAAGGAGGCCGGTGCTGCGAAGCAGTTCAACGATCCGCCTTTTGCGCTCCTGCCTGTCATGGCCGAACAGCCGGCCAAAGAAATCCACATTCTCGAAGACGGACAGGGTCGGGTAGAGGTTCCTGCCCAGGCCCTGCGGCATATAGGCGATCCGCGCGTAGATGCTTTCCCGGTGCGCATGGTCGGCTATGTCGCCGCCCAGAACTTCGACCTGCCCTTCCTGGACAGCGCGCGCTCCTGAAATGAGGGACAGCAAACTGGACTTGCCGACGCCATCCGGGCCGATCAATCCGGCCATGATGCCGGATGGAAGGTCCAGGTCGATTCCTTTCAGGGCCGTTGTCTTGCCATAGCGCAGGGAGACACCCTTGATCCGCGCCACGGCTGAGCGCCAGCCTGCCGATCCAGGCTCCGTCATTGCACCAGCGGGCCGCTGAGACTTGCCGGCCATTCGACCTTCGGGTCCAGCCGGACATAGGCCATGCCGGGCAGCCCGGTCTTGACCTGGCGAATATGCTGTTCCAGCAACTCGGGCGCGATCTGCGCCCGGATGCGGAACATCAGCTTCTGCCTCTCTTCGGTGGTTTCCACCGTCTTGGGGGTGAACTGGGCAACATCGGCCACGAAGCTCGCCCTGGCTGGGATGACGTATTGGGGCGCCGCATCCAGCACGAGGCGAACCTCCGCCCCCAGTTCCACGCGCCCCGCCTGCGCCGTTGGCAGGAAGAAAGTCATGTAGACATCGCCCAGATCGACCAGGTTGAGCACCCGGCCACCGGCCGCGAGCACCTCCCCAGGCTCGGCGATGCGGTACTGAACGCGGCCGGGGCGCGGTGCGACCAGGGTGCTGTCGTTGATATCGGCCACGATGCTCTCGATGGTTGCCTTGGCAGCCTCGACGGAGGCCTCCGCATCGACCACCTGCGCCCTGGCGGCGCTGATGGCCGCGTCCGAGGCGGCGAGTTGCGCCTGCGCGGCCCCGACTGCGGCGCGGGCGCCCTCATGGGTCGCGCGGTTGTCATCCAGCGTCTGGATGGAGACAGTGCTGCTCGCCGCCAGTTGCTCGGACCGCGCCAGCCGCCTGGATGCGCCGTCGAGTTCAGCCTGCCGCTGGGCAACAACAGCAACGGCTGCCGTCTTTTCCGCCTCGCGCTGTGTCACAAGGCTCTGCGCCGTTCCGATGGCGATTTTGGCGCGTTGCAACTGCGCCTCGGCTTCCCGCTTCCGGGCTTCGAGCTGCACGGTGTCCATGCGGGCGAGTATCTGCCCTGTTTCCACGAAGTCGCCTTCCCGGACCAGAATCTCCCGCACCCGTCCTGCTGACTTGGTTGAGATATCGATCTCGGTCGCCTCGATGCGGCCATTGCCGCTGGCGATTCCCTCGGGAAGGCCGCTGCCCCCCAACTGCTTCCAGGCATAGAAGCCCGCGACGGCAGCAAGCGCCACAAGAGCTATGAAAAGCAGTCGTTTGCGGCGTGCTGTCATTGCAGTCCAGACCTGACCCGTTATCCAGAAAGTCCGCTATGGCACTTTGTTGGAGAAGCTCCGACGGCTGCCATGATCTCCGCGATGATGATCCTGAATTCTGACCCGGTTTAGAATTCACGCCGATGTTGCCGCTCACCGGGCAGTGATAGCAAGTCGCTTTGATGTGCTCGAAGGCGTGAGGCCGGGGGCACCTCCGGATGGCGCCTTTTCCATCGCGAGCGAAGCCGCCGCCTTTGCTTCGGCGCCGCGCTTCTGGCAGGGTGGTTCCCGGCCTTCGCCGGGGCAGCATCAGCGAACCGGAATGATGTGGCTAACCGGATGCCCACCTGAGGGCTGGCGCCGTATCTGGAGGTAAGCCCTCGTGGATGCAGTTCGTGGAATGAGCGGTGTCACGTCTCTATGGCAGCTAGAAGCGTAGCATCATCTGCCGGAGCGCGGTTGTGTCTGCTGACTTAGCCGTCGTACTCGGCCTGCTCACCGCTGCGATCGGCATGTTCGCCTGGGGTCGGCCACGCATGGATGCGGTTGCATTGTCCATGCTTGTTGCCCTGCCGCTGACCGGCATCCTCACGGTCGGGGAAGCACTGGCCGGCTTCAGCGAGCCCAGCCTGGTGCTGATTGCCGCCCTTTTCGTGATAGGCGAGGGGCTGGTCCGGACCGGCGTCGCCAGCCGCCTTGGAGACTGGCTGGCATCCCGCACAGGCGGCAGCAGCACCAGGCTTATGGCGATGCTGATGCTGGCCGTCGCGACACTGGGCTCGGTGATGAGCTCGACGGGGGTGGTTGCCATCTTCATCCCCATCGTGTTGCGCATCACCATGCGGCTGCGGATCGCACCGGGCCAGATGATGATGCCGCTGAGTTTCGCCGCCCTGATCAGCGGCATGATGACACTGGTGGGAACGCCACCCAACCTGGTTGTGAACAATGAGCTGTTCCGGGGAGGCTATGCGGGCTTCGGCTTCTTCAGCTTCACGCCCTTTGGCCTGCCGATCCTGCTGCTCGGTATCGGCTACATGGCCGTGGCGCGCCGCTGGCTGACGGATGCGGAGCCGGAGGAAGCGGCACGCCACGGCCGGCTGACCCTGGCGCAACTCATCAGGGATTACGGGCTCACCGGATCCTCGCACCGCCTCCGCATTGGCCCTGACTCACCCCTGGCCGGACGCAGCCTTGAGAGGCTGCGTCTGCGCGGCTCGCATGGGTTGAATGTCATGGCCGTCGAGCGCTCCGAGCGCTTCGCCACGACTTTCCTGAACGCGACCGGTGAGACAGTGCTGCGCGCGGGTGATACGCTCATCGCCCAGTTCGACGGCCCTGAAGAGCGCCTCGAAGCGCTTGCCGCCCGGCTTGCCCTGCAGCATTCGCCGCTTCGCAATCTCGACACGGTTCGCAAGCCACATCCCATCGGCCTGGCGGAAGTGATAATCCCTCCCGACTCCCCGCTCTGTGGCAGATCGGTGCTGGAGGCGGAGTTCCGCTCCACCTATGGGCTGACGGTGGTGGGGCTTCGCCGCGGCCTGGTCCCCTGGGGCGCAGGGCTGCTGGAGGAAAGGCTGCAGGCCGGCGACACGCTGCTGCTGGTCGGCCCCTGGAAGGAGCTGCGCCGCTCCCAGCGCGGGAAGCGGAGCTTCCTGCTGCTCAATCAGCCGGAGGATCTGGAGGAACTGTCCCCTGCCTCCGACCGTGCGCCGCAGGCTCTGCTCAGCCTGGGTGTGGTCATCGTGCTGATGGTCAGCGGCGTGCTGCCGCATGTGCTGGCGGTGTTGATCGGCTGCCTGATGATGGTGGGCTTCCGCTGCATCGACCTCGACAGTGCCTACCGTGCCATCCACTGGCAGACCATCGTCCTGATCGGCGGCATGCTCCCCTTCTCCCTCGCCCTGCAAAAGACCGGCGGCATCGCTCTGGCGGCGGACGGGCTGGTCCGGCTGACGGCGGAAGCAGGGCCCTATGCCCTGCTGGCCAGCCTGTTCGCGGTCACGGCTCTGACCGGCATGTTCATCTCGAACACCGCAACGGCCGTGCTGATGGCGCCTGTCGCGATGGCCGTGGCGCGGGAGACGGGCTTCTCCCCCTATCCCTTCGCCATGATCGTGGCCCTGGCTGCCTCGGCGGCCTTCATGACGCCGGTCTCCTCGCCGGTGAACACGCTGGTCCTGGGGCCAGGCCGCTACCGCTTCAGCGATTTCCTGCGCATCGGCGTGCCCTTCACCCTGCTGGTCATGGCGGTGAGCCTGGCGCTGGTACCTTTGCTGCTGCCCCTGTAGCGGTTCCAGCCTTCGCCAGGTCGCCTCCCGGTCCCGCGCTGCCGGCCAGAAGGCCCGGCGTCCCGCGCCAGGAACTGACCGGCTGAGCCAGCCGGGATGCGGGGGTCAGTGTCGCTCCACCGCCCGCTCGTACTCGGCCCGGAACGTCTTCAGCGAGGAGCCCAGCACCGTCGCCGCCCCGTCCACCAACCCACAGCGGCCGCTGCCGGGAAGAAGCTCCGTCAGGTTCTCCAGCGCCTGTAGGTCGCCGGGCCGGCCCGCCCCGGCCTCGATCCGCTCCAGGATGCGCGAGATCTGGTGCGTGCCGATCTTGCAGGGCGGGCACTGGCCGCAGGAATTCGCCGCGAAGAAGGCGACATATTCCGCCGTCTTGCGGAGGATGCTGGTGCCCTCCCCCACCACGATCATCGCCCCCGTGCCAAGGCGGGAGCCGCGCGCCCGCAGGTTGTCGAAGTCGAGCGGCGCATCGAGGTCATCCGCCGTCAGCAGGGTATTGGAGGGGCCGCCGGTGAAGACCGCCTTGAAGGCCTTGCCGCCCAGCATGCCCCCGCCATGCTCGAAGACCAGGCTGCGGAGCGGGGTGCCCATGGGCAGCTCATGCAGCCCCGGGTGGAGCACGTCGCCTGAGAGCGAGAAGAGCTTGGTGCCCGGCGCGCCGCCGAGGCCGAGGCCACGGTACCATTCCGGCCCAGCGCGCAGGATCTGCCCGGCATGGGCCAGGGTCTCGACATTGTTCACCAGCGTCGGCGCGCCGTTCACGCCCCGCTCCGCCGGAAAGGGCGGCTTCAGCGTGGGAAAGGGGAAGCCGCCCATGACGCTGGCCACCGCCGCCGTTTCCTCGCCCCCGACATAAAGGCCGGAGCCGGTGACGACGAGGAGGCGCAGGCTTTCCCCGAGGGCCTCGGAAAGCCGCGGGAGGAGCGGATGCGCCTCCCATTGCGCCACGGCCTCGCGCAGCACCCGCACCGCCGCTGCCTCGCGCGGGTTGACATAAAGCACGACCGTGGCGGCGCCCACGGCCAGCGCCGCGACCAATGCCCCTTCGATCACCTGGTGCGGCGTGCGGGAGAGCAGGAAGCGGTCCTTGAAGGTGCCCGGCTCGTCCTCATTGCCGTTGCAGACCACCCATTTGCCGGGACCGGGCTGCGCCGCCACGGCGGCCCATTTGCGATGGGTGGGGAAGCCCGCTCCGCCCAGGCCGCGCAGGCCGGCGGCCTCGATGGCCGGGATGACCGCAGCCGGGTCGGCCAAGGCGCGCTCCAGCCCCTCCCCGCCGCCCAGCGCCATCCAGGCGGCGAGATCGGCGCCGACGCAGCGGCGCTCATCGGTCAGGACCTTCATGCCGCCCTCCCCCGCTCGGTGGCCATGTCGAAATTGCCGTAGGGCGGAAAGACCAGCGGCGCCTTGCGCGTGAGCGGCAGGCCCTGGGCGATCAGGGCGCGGCGCCAATCGGCCAGATGCGTCAGGCCGATGTTGCGCGGGCGCTCCACCCGCGCATCGGCGGCGGCGGCGCCCCCGGCGCGGCGGCCGAAGGCCACCAGTTCCAGCAGGGCATTGCCCATCATGCGGTTGCGGCCATGCAGCCCGCCCGTCACCTCGCCGGCGCAGAGCAGGCCGGGCACGCCGCTCCATCCATCGGGTTCGATGGCGACGCCGCCATTCTGGTAATGCAGCGTCGGGCGGACGAGGAAGGGCTCGGCCGCCGCGTCGAAGCCGGCACGATGCGCGAGATGGGTGAGCGTCACCAGGCTCTTGCCGAGGATGCCGGGCTTGGCCCGCTCCAGCCCCGGCGTGTCGAGAAAGACCCCGGCGCGGCCATCGCGCAGGATGCCGCGCCCTTCGGCGATCTCGCGCAGGATGGCGGCGGCCACCACGTCGCGCGTGTTCAGCTCGTCCACGAAGCGCTCGCCCAGGCCATTGACCAGCGCGGCACCGGAGGCGCGGGCGGACTCGCTGACCAGTTGCCCCTCCATATGCGGCGGCCAGGCGATGCCGGTCGGGTGATACTGGAAGCTGTCCACCTCGCGCAGCGCGGCGCCGAGGCGATAGGCCAGCACCAGCCCATCCGCCGTGGCGCCATAATGGTTGGAGGTGGGAAAGCCCGCGATGTGCAGCCGCCCGGCGCCGCCCGTGGCCAGCACCGTGGCGCCGGCGCGGGCGAGCACCGCGCGGCCCTGGGCGAGGTCGTG
>NZ_JACTUZ010000045.1 GCF_014490445.1 Pseudoroseomonas ludipueritiae
CACCGCAGCCGGGCGCAGCGGGCTGGTGCGGCTGGCGGTGCTGCCCTCGGTGGGCGCGACGGTGCTGCCGCCGGTGCTGGCGGCCCTGCGCGCCACCTATCCGGGCATTCGCGTGGTGGTGCGGGACGCCGTGGCGCGCGGCGTGGTGGCGCTGGTGAAGGCGGGCACCGTCGAGCTTGGCATCGGCACCGAGATCGAGCAGGACCCGGACGTGGAGGTCACGCCGCTCTTCGAGGACCGCATGGTGGCCGTGCTGCCCGCCGGCCACCGCTTCGAGGCATGGCGGGAGGTGCCGCTGCCGGCGCTGGCGGGAGAGGCACTGGTTCTGATGGACCCGGAAAGCAGCGTCCGCGCGCTGTTCGACCGCGCCTGCCGCCAAGTGGGCATGGTGGTGGCGCAGCCGGCCTGCGAGGCGACCTACATGAGCACCGCCGTGGCCCTGGTGCAGGCGGGGCTCGGGGTGGGTGTGCTGCCTTCCTCGGCCGTGGACCTGCGGATCTCGCCGGTGTTGCAGACACGGCCTGTGACGGAGCCGGAGATCCGGCGTTCCATCAGCCTTGTCCGGCGGGCCGGGCGCAGCCTTTCCCCGGCCGCCGAGGCGCTGGCGGGGAGCCTGCTGGCTCGCCGGCCCGGATGAAGCCGGGGAGGGAAGAGGATAGCGCCCCTGGCTCCCTGGCGCTTGCGGGCTGTTGCGCCCGCAAGCTGGCCGCCCGCCCGCTAGGCGGTGGTGCCGAAGCCGTAGAGCCGGTGGGCATTCTCCACCAGCACGCGGTTGCGCGCGGCCTCATCCGGCACCCAGTCCGCCAGCAGGTCCAGCAGCGCGCCGACATTCATCATGTGCCCCCAATGGGAGACATGCGGCCAGTCCGAGCCCCAGACGCAGCGGTCCGGCGCCGCCTGGTGCAGGGCGCGGGCGAAGGGCACCGTATCCGCGTAGGGCGGGCCTTCCACCGTGTTGCGGTAGGCGCCGGAGAGCTTCACCCAGCCGCCATCCCGCACCAGCGAGACCAGGGTCTGGAAGCCCTGGTCCCGCAGGCCGCGGCTGACCGGGAAGTGGCCCCAGTGGTCCACCACGAAGGGCACCGGCAGCCTGCCGAGGCGTGGCGCCAGCGGCACCAGGTCCCGCGCGTCGATCAGGAATTGCAGGTGCCAGCCCATTTCGCGCGCCAGGGCGGCATAGCCGTCCAGTTGCTCGAAGCCGATGCCGCCGCCGTAGAGGATGTTCAGGCGCAGCCCGACCACCCCGGCCTCCTGCATCGCCGCCAGTTCCCGCTCCGGCGTGTCGAGCGGGATGACGGCGATGCCGCGCAGCCGCTGCCGGTGGGCCCGCAGCGTGGAGAGCATCAGCCGGTTGTCGGTGCCATGCACGCTGACCTGCACCAGCACGCCATGCTCCATGCCCGTGGCGTCGAGCATGGCGAGGTAGCTCTCTGGCGTGGCTTCCGGTGGCGTGTAGCTGCGGGTGGGGACGAAGGGGTGTTCCGGCGGCAGGCCGATCACATGGGCATGGGTATCCACCGCCCCGGCCGGCACCGTGAAGCGCGTCGGGCCATGCGGGCGCGGGTCGGGCCCGGGGCAGGCCGGCGCCTGCCCCTTCTCGTTGTCGTTGTCAGCCGTCGGCATGGAGCACCTTGCCGCGTGTCTCCGGCAGCGCATAGGCCGAGATGAAGAACAGCGCATAGGCGCCGACCGCGAAGATGCAGATGGCATTGGCCAGCGTGGTGGTCTGCGACAGATAGCCGACCAGGAAGGGGAAGAGCGCCCCGATGCCACGGCCGAAATTGTAGCAGAAGCCCTGGCCGGAACCGCGCAGCCGCGTGGGGTACAGCTCGGTCAGGAAGGCGCCCATGCCGGAGAAATAGCCGGAGGCGAAGAAGCCCAGCGGCAGGCCCAGCACCCAGAGAAGCTGGTTGGACAGCGGCAGCTGCGTATAGGCCAGGATCACCGCGATGGCGCCCAGCGAGAAGACCAGGAAGAGGCTGCGGCGGCCGTAGCGGTCGGCGAACCAGGCGCCGGCGAGATAGCCCAGGAAGGAGCCGACGATCAGCGCCGAGAGATAGCCGGTGGAGCTGACGATGGAGAGGTTGCGCTCCGTGGTCAGGAAGCGCGGCACCCAGAAGGTGATGGCGTAATAGCCGCCCTGGCAGCCGGTGGAGACCAGCGAGGCCAGCACCGTGACCTTCAGGATCGGGCCCTGGAAGATCTCCAGGATGGAGGGGTGGTCGCCCCGCGCCGCGTCGCGCGCGCGGGTCTCGGCCGCCAGCTCCGGCTCCTTCACGTAGCTGCGGAGGTAGAGCACCAGCAGCGCCGGCAGGGCGCCGATGGCGAACATCCAGCGCCAGGCTTCCTCGGCCGGCAGCAGCGAGAAGAGCGCCGCCTGCGCCAGCACCGCCATGCCCCAGCCGATGGCCCAGCCCGATTGCACCGAGCCGACCGCGCGGCCGCGGTATTGCGCGCGGATGGTCTCGCCCATCAGCACGGCGCCCGCCGCCCATTCGCCGCCGAAGCCGAGGCCGAGCAGGGCGCGCAGCACCAGAAGCTGGTTGAAGTCCTGCGCGAAGGCGCAGAGCAGCGAGAAGAAGGAGAACCAGAGGATGGTGAGCTGCAGCGTGCGGACGCGGCCGATGCGGTCCGCCAGGAAGCCCGCGCCCCAGCCGCCGATGGCCGAGGCCAGCAGCGTGACGGTGCCGGCCAAGCCCGCCGTGCCGGCATCGACGTTCCACATCTTGATGATCGTGCCGATCACCAGCGGGTAGATCATGAAATCCATGCCATCGAGCGCCCAGCCCGTGGCGCAGGCCCAGAAGGTCCGTTTCTCGGGGACCGTCATGTCCTTGTAGAAGCCGGTCAGGCTGGTGTCCTCGATCGGCGCGACCGAGGCATCGGGTGTTGTCGCCATGCTTTCCCTCCCTGCCCGCCAGTCTCGGCGGGCGGAACAACAGGGGGCAGAATGTCGCCGCGGGGCGGGGCCGATCTATCCAGAAACCGCCGCGGTCACGCGGGCCTGACAGGGCTTTTGTCGAAAAATTGCCTTCAGCCGCGCCGCAGGCGGCGGTAGCGCGCCGGGCTGACCCCCACCGCCGCGCGGAAGGCCGCGCCGAAATGCGACTGGGAGGAAAAGCCGGAGGAGAGCGCGATATCGGCGATGGGGCGCCCGGTTTCCGCCAGCAGCCGGCGCGCGGCCTGCAACCGCTGCTCGATGACGAAGCGATGCGGCGTCAGCCCCGTGGCCCGCTTGAAGGCACGGATGAAGGCCGAGGGGCTGAGGCCCGCCACATCGGCCAGGTCCGCGATGCGGATGGCGGCCGCGGGGTCGGATTGGATGAGGTCGATCACCCGCTCCCGCATCCGGCCTTCCAGCACCGGTTCCCGGAAAGGCCGCGCCTGGGGCAGCGCGGCGTAGCGCTCGGAGAGGTGCAGCGCCACGGTATAGGCCAGTTGCTCGGCCAGCAGGGCGCTGAGGGGGCGGCGGCTGTCGCTGGCCTCCACCAGCCGGCTGGCGGTGGAGGCCAGGAAGGGGTCCTCGGTGTCCCAGGCCAGGTCCGCCAACTCCACCGGGCCGCTGGCGCCCCGCGCCGCGCCGGCATCCTTCAGCAACCCTTCTCCCAGGTAGAGCAGCACGAGCTTGCCCGAGCGCGTCTCCGGCACCGCGTCCACCACCACGTTGCATTCCGGCTGGCCGATGCGGAAGCGGCCGCAGCGGACCGGCGCGTCCCGCCGCACCCGCCCTTCCTCGATCAGCACGTGGCGGCGCACGTCGTAGAGCGTGATGGCCACGGTGGCGACGGGCAGCCGGCCGAAGTCATAGAGATGCGGGCCCGTGACCTCGCTGATGGCCGCGGCCAGCCCCGCCGAGGACCACAGGTTGATCAGCGCCGATTGCGTGCAGCCGGTGACGAGTTCCGCGTGCTGGATCGGGTCGAGGGGCATGGGGCTGGCCGGGTCGGAAACCGCGCCATTGTCCCCCGAAACCGCCCCAGGCTGCAACTCTGCCTTTCCCCGGCGGGGGCCGGCGGCGCGAACCCGTGATGCCCCCCGGCGTTGTCCGCCTGGGCGGGCGGGGCTTCAATGCCCCGACGGCGCGCCCTGCGCGAAGCGGAGGATGAGATGGAACAGCAGACCAGCCCGGAGACGGGCTTCCGGACCGAGACGGACTCGATGGGGGAGGTGCGGGTCCCGGCCGACCGTCTCTGGGGCGCCCAGACCCAGCGCTCGCGCGTCAACTTCCCCATCGGGGTGGAGCGCTTCCGCTTCGGGCGGCCGATGATCCGGGCGCTGGGCATCCTGAAGAAGGCGGCGGCCCTGGCCAATGCCGAGCTTGGGCAATTGCCGCGCGACCGTGCCGACCTGATCGTGCGGGCGGCGCAGGAGGTGATCGACGGCCAGTGGGACGCCGAATTCCCCCTGGTGGTGTTCCAGACCGGATCCGGCACCCAGACCAACATGAATGCCAATGAGGTGATCGCCAACCGCGCCATCCAGATCGCGGGCGGGCAGCTCGGCTCCAAGAAGCCGGTGCATCCCAATGACGACGTGAACCACAGCCAGTCCTCCAACGACACCTTCCCCACCGCCATGCATATCGCGGCGGTGGAGGTGCTGGCCGGCACCACCATCCCCGCCGTGCGGCAGTTGCGGGATACGCTGGATGCCAAGGCGCGCCATTTCGGCCATGTGGTGATGGTGGGCCGCACGCACCTGCAGGACGCGACGCCGGTGACGCTAGGGCAGGTGATCGGCGGCTGGGTGGCGCAGATGGACGATGCCGTGGCCACGCTGGAGCAGGCCATGGCCGGCCTCTGCCGCCTGGCCATCGGCGGCACGGCGGTGGGCACCGGCCTGAACGCCCATCCGCAATTCGGCGACACCGCCGCCCGCTTCATTGCGCAAGAGACCGGGCACCCCTTTGTCTCGGCACCCAACAAGTTCGCGGCGCTTTCCGCGCATGACGACCTGGTGAATGCCAGCGCGGCGCTGCGCACCCTGGCGGGGGCGCTGATGAAGATGGCCAATGACGTGCGCTGGTATGCCTGCGGCCCGCGCGCCGGCTTCGCCGAGCTGAAGATCCCGGAGAACGAGCCCGGCTCCTCCATCATGCCCGGCAAGGTCAACCCGACGCAGAGCGAGGCGATGACCATGGTGGCCGTGCAGGTCTATGGCAATGACGCCGCCGTGGCCTTCGCCGGCAGCCAGGGCAATTTCCAGCTCAATGTCTACAAGCCGGTGATGGTGCACAACGTGCTGGAATCGGCCGAGCTGATCGCCGATGCCTGCCGCGCCTTCGACGAGCACTGCGCCCGGGGCATCGAGCCGAACGAGGAGCGCATCCGCGAGCACCTGGAGAATTCGCTGATGCTGGTGACCGCGCTGAACCCGCATATCGGCTACGAGAAATCGGCCAAGATCGCCATGACCGCCTATCGGGACAACACGACATTGCGGGAGGCGGCGCTGAAGCTCGGCCATGTGACGGGCGAGCAGTTCGACCAATGGGTGCGGGCCGAGGAGATGACCGGCCCGAAGGGCTGAGCCCGCGCCCTTGATCCGCGCGCGGAATGGGGCTGACATGATGCCATGTCCGACATCGCCTCGTGCCCCGCTGCCGGCCGCCTTTGCGTGAAGGCCGCCCGGCCTTCGCCGCCGGCTGACGGCGGGCGGCCCGGGGCCTTGCCCGATGCCTCCACGCGGCACCTGCCGGACAGCGGTGCCGCATCCTGACCGGAGTTCAGCCATGAAGCGCAGAACCCTTCTGGGCGCCGCCGCCGGCGCCACCACCGCCGGGCTCCTGCCCACCCTGTCACGCCCCGCGCTGGCCCAGGGCAATGCCCGGGTGCTGCGCTTCGTGCCGGAAGGCAACCTGGCCAACCCGGACCCGATCTGGACCACCACCACCATCGCCCGCAACCACGGCGCGATGATCTGGGACATGCTCTACGGGCTGGACGACAGGTTCGAGCCGCAGCCGCAGATGGTGGCGGGCCATGAGCTTTCCGACGACCGACTGACCTGGCGCTTCACGCTGCGCGACGGGCTGTTCTTCCATGATGGCGAGAAGGTGCGCGCCATCGACTGCATCACCTCCATCCAGCGCTGGGCCCGCCGCCGCCCGCTGGGCCAGACCCTGCTGGCCCGCACGGAGGAGATGAAGGCGCTGGACGACAACCGCTTCGAGATCCGGCTGAACAAGCCCTACAGCCTGATGACGCGCGCCTTCGCGGATAGCTGCTTCATCATGCCGGAGCGGATCGCGAAGACGGATTCCTTCCAGCAGATCGGCGAATATGTCGGCAGCGGCCCCTTCCGCTTCCTGCGCGACGAATGGGTGGCGGGCTCCAAGGCCATCTATGCCCGCTTCGACAAATACGTGCCGCGGCAGGAGAAGCCGAGCTTCCTGGCCGGCGGCAAGGTGGCGCATTTCGACCGCGTCGAATGGATCGTGATGCCGGATTCCGCGACCGCCGCCGGCGCCTTGCAGAATGGCGAGGTGGACTGGCTGCAGCGGCCGGATTTCGACCTGCTGGGCATGCTGCGCGGCATGCGCAACGTGAAGGTGGTGGTGAACGACAAGGTCGGCGTGCTGGCCATGATGGCGCTGAACCACATCCAGCCGCCCTTCGATAATCCGAAGCTGCTGCGCGCCATTCTCTCTGCGGTGAAGCAGGAGGATTTCATGGCCGCCGCCGTGGGCGCCGAGCCGGAACTCTTCCATGTGCCCGCCGGTGTCTTCACGCCCGGCCTGCCCATGGCCAGCGATGCCGGGATGGAGGTGCTGACCAGGACGCGCGACATCGCCAAGGCACGGCAGATGGTGCAGGAAAGCGGCTACAAGGGCGAGAAGGTGCTGCTGATGTCGCCTTCCGACTACCCCGTGCAGGCGGCGCATGCGCAGGTGGCGGCGGATTTGTTCAAGCAACTGGGCCTGAATGTGGAATTCGCCAGCATGGACTGGGGCACGCTGGTGCAGCGGCGTTCCAGCAAGGAGCCGCCGGACAAGGGGGGCTGGACCGCCTTCACCACCACCTATGAGGGGCTGACGGTGGCCGACCCCTCCAGCAACGTGCCGCTGCGCGGCAATGGCGCGCAGGGCTGGTTCGGCTGGCCCACCAGCCCGCGCCTGGAGGCGCTGCGCGAGGAATGGCTGGACGCGCCGGATACCGCCGAGCAGAAGCGCATCGCGGCCGAGATGCAGCGCGTGGCCTTCGAGGAAGTGCCCTTCATGCCGCTCGGCCAGCTTTACTACCCGACGGCGCACCGCGCCGAGCTGCTCGACATCGTCCCCGCTTCCTTCCCGATCTTCTGGAACGTGCGGCGGGCGTGACGGGACGGGCCTGGGGAAAGGCCCTTTCCCCAGGCCCTGGCCTTGCTCCGGCGGGCTTTAGCCCGACATGCCGACGCGCCGCAGCACCGGCTCCCATTTCTCGGTTTCCGAGGCCAGGAAGCGCGTGCATTCCGCCGGCGTGCTGCTGGGCCGGACCTGCATGGCCATGTCCAGCAGGCGGCGCTGGAAGGGCTCCTGGCCTGTCACCTTGTTCACCGCCGCGTTCAGGGCGGTGACGATCGGCTCCGGCGTGCCGGCGGGGGCCATCAGCATGTGCCAGCTATAGGCCTCGTAGCCCGGCACGCCGGCCTCGTGGATGGTGGGGACTTCCGGCGCCACCGGCGAACGCTCCGGCGCGCCGAGGCCGAGCACCCGCAGCTCGCCACGCTCCACGTAAGGCATGGCGCCGGTGCCGACATCGATCAGCATGGCGACATTGCCGCTCAGCAGGTCCGGCATGGCCGCCGAGCTGCCGCGATAGGGCACATGCTGCACCTTCAGGTTGCCCGCCATGCTGAGGAACAGCTCGGAAGCCAGATGCACCGCGCCGCCGATGCCGGAGGAGGCGTAGGAATACTTGCCGGGATTATCACGGAACAATGCGATCAGCTCCTGCAGGTTCTTCACCGGCAGGTTCTTGTTGACGAAGAGCACCATGGGCACCTGGCCGATCAGCGCGGCGGGCGCGAAATCGGCCACGGGGTCGAAGGGCAGTTGCGGGAAAAGCGGCCGCAGCACCGAATGCGCGATGGTGGTGTAGAGCAGCGTATGGCCATCCTTAGGCGCCTTGGCGACGAATTCGGTGCCGACCACCACGCCGGCGCCGGTGCGGTTCTCCACCAGGCAGCGCTGCGGCAGCACCTTGCCGAGGTCTTCCGCCAGCATCCGCGCCGCGACATCGGTGGGGCCGCCGGCTGCGAAGGGCACGATCAGGCGCACGGGCTGGTTGGGCCATGCCGGGGCCGGCTGCGCGGTGGCTGGGCTGGGGGTGGTGGCAAGCGGGCTCAGCATCAGCCCTGCGGCTGAAGCCATGATACTCCGGCGCTTCATTGGCGCTCCTCCCTTTATCCGGGAAGTATCGCTGTTGTTTCGGCGCGGGGTCAATTTCTTGCTGGCCCCGCGCAGGGCCCTTCCTGCCCCGGCTCGGCGGTGCCAGCCTGCGAGCCTTGGAGAAAGGGGAGGGGGCCGATGGCAGATCCCGGGCGCCGGAGCCAGGCCCGCATCTTCACCGAGGGCTTCGCCGGGCGCCGCCCGCGCATTCCCGTCGCGCCGGAGGCGCTGGAGCGCGCGGCGCTGGCTCGGATGCGCGGCGATGCCGCCGCCTATGTCGCCGGCGGCGCGGGGCTGGAGCGGACCATGGCGGCCAATCGCGCGGCCTTCGACCATTACCGCATCCTGCCGCGCATGCTGCGCGACGTCTCCGCCCGCCGGCTCTCGGTGGAGCTTTTCGGCCGCAGCCTGCCGCTGCCGCTGCTGCTGGCGCCCATCGGCGTGCTGGAGATGGCGCACCGGCAGGGCGACCTCGCCGCCGCCCGCGCCGCGGCGGCGGAGGGGCTGGGCTTCATCGCCTCCAGCCAGTCCTCGGTGCCGATGGAACAGGTCGCCGCCGCCTGCGGGGAAGCGCCGCGCTGGTTCCAGCTCTACTGGTCTTCCAGCGACGCCCTGATGCAAAGCTTCATGCGGCGGGCCGAGGCGGCGGGCTACGAGGCCATTGTCCTGACCCTGGACACCACGCAACTGGGCTGGCGCCCGCGCGACCTGGACCGGGGCTACCTGCCTTTCCTGCGGGGCCGTGGGCTGGCCAATTACCTGTCCGACCCCGTCTTCCGTGGCCTGCCGCCGCCGGAGCTGCCGGCGGGGGAGCGCCCGCCCCTGGGGCTGGGCTCCCTGCCGGCGATCCTGGAACTGCTGCGCCGCTGGCCCGGCGGGCTGCGGCAGGCCCTGGCCGCGCCGCGGGAGGTGGTGCAGGCCGTGCAGCGCTTTATTGCCGTCTATTCCCGCCCCGACCTGACCTGGGAAGACCTGCCGAGGCTGCGCCGGGCGACGCGGCTGCCCATCCTGCTGAAGGGAATCCTGCACCCCGACGACGCGCGGCGGGCGCTGGATGCCGGGGTGGACGGCATCATCGTGTCCAACCATGGCGGGCGGCAGGTCGATGGCGGCGTGGCGGCGCTGGACATGCTGGCGCCGGTGGCCGGGGCCGTGGCGGGGCGGGTGCCCGTGCTTTTCGACGGCGGCATCCGCACGGGGGCCGATGTGGTGAAGGCCCTCAGCCTGGGCGCGAAGGCGGTGCTGCTGGGCCGCCCCTATGTCTATGGCCTGGCGCTGGCGGGAGAGGCGGGGGTGCAGCAGGTGATCCGGAACCTCGCGGCCGAACTGGACCTGACCCTGGCCCTGATGGGCTGCCGGGGCCTGGATGAGCTGGATGCATCGGTGCTGGAAGCATCCCGGCGGGCGTGAGCGCGGCCGTGGTTTTCCCCAGTTCGCGGGGACAGAGCTGTGGATGAACCGAGGGACAGCCTTTGCAGGATGGGGAACAGGGATGCCGCGCCGGTTCGGGCGCGAGATCCTGATCCCATTTCACCGTCTTAGGTCATTTATTTGGTTCATTGATTCAACTGGAACGCCATGCTTGAGTGCTGCGGAAGTGAAGCCCGGACAACGGGCCACGCCGAGGAGGAAACGGATGCGCCGCAGACAACTTGCCGGCCTGGGTCTTCTCGCCTGCGGCCTCGCCCGCCCAGGCTTCGCGCAGGTGGAGAAATTCCCCAGCAGGCCCATCCGCTGGGTCCTGCCCTATGCCCCCGGCGGGCCGGCGGATGCCTTCAGCCGCGCGGTCGGGCGCGGCGTGACGGAGCGGCTGGGCCAGCCGGTGGTGGTGGACAGCCGCCCGGGCGCCGGCGGCGTGCTGGGCGTGGAGATCGTCGCGAAGGCACCCGCCGATGGCTATACGATCGGCGTGGGCGGCACCGGCTCCCTGGCCGGCGCGCTGAGCCTCATGCCGCAGATGCCCTATGATCCGCTGAAGGACTTCGCGCCCATCACCATGATGGCGGCTGTGCCGGAAATCCTGGCGGTGAATGCCAGGGTGCCGGCCCGCACGGTGGCGGAACTGGTGGCGCTGGCGAAGGCGAAGCCGGGCGGGCTTTCCTACGGTTCCGGCGGCAATGGCACCGGCCCGCATCTGGCGGGGGAGCTGCTGCGCCTGCGCACGGGCATCGACATCGTGCATGTGCCCTATCGCGGCGCCGCGCCCGCCACCACCGACCTCGTCTCGGG
Source organism: Pseudoroseomonas ludipueritiae (assembly GCF_014490445.1). Lineage (GTDB taxonomy): Bacteria > Pseudomonadota > Alphaproteobacteria > Acetobacterales > Acetobacteraceae > Pseudoroseomonas > Pseudoroseomonas ludipueritiae. The sequence continues at coordinate 10,598 of NZ_JACTUZ010000045.1, forward strand.
CCAGATCCAGATGATGATCGGCGAGGCCCCGGCGCTGATGCCCTTCATCCAGTCCGGCGAATTGCGTGCCCTGGCCGTGACCACGCGCAACCGCCTGCCCGTGCTGTCCGATGTGCCGACCCTGGCGGAGGCGGGCGTGCGGGACCTGGAGCTGGAGAACTGGTACTGCCTGCTGGCCCCCGCCGCCGTGCCGGCGGAGCGGCTGGAGATCCTGCGCCGCGCCATTGTCGAGACGCTGGGCGATGCCGAGGTGCAGCGCATCTTCGCCGCCCAGGGCGCCATGGCGGCGCCTGGCACGCCGGAGGCGCTGATGGACCGTATCCGGCAGGAGATCGCCCGCTGGGCCGAGGTCTCGCGTGCCGCCGGCACCCGGGCGAACTGAGGGAAGGGGAAAGCATGCCGGGCCAGACGGTCGCGCAGAAGATCATCGCCCGCGCCCTGGGGCGGGAGGCGGTGGAGGTCGGGGAATATGTCACCGTCTCGGCCGATTACACCGTGTGCCAGGAACTGTTCTGGCCCGGCCACCAGCGGAACCTGGAGCGCATCGGGGTGGAGCGCATCCCGCGCCCCGACAAGGCGGTGATGGTGATCGACCATTCCACCTCCGCCGCCATGGGCTCGCACCACTACCAGACGCACCGCTCCCTGCGGGATTGGTGCGAGGCGCAGGGGATCGAGAACTTCTTCGGCCCCGGCAGCGGTTTGCGCCACCTCATGATGGTGGAGCGCGGCCTGGCGCGGCCGGGGCTGCTGATCTTCTCGGATGAAGGCAATATCGCCAGCCTCGGCGCCGTCGGCGCGCTGAACATCCCGATCTCCACCGAGGTCGTCGTCTCCCTCATCGAGAACCAGAACTGGCTGGCGGTGCCGCCCTCCGCCCGCATCACCCTGACGGGCAAGCTGCCTTTCGGTGTCACGGCGCGGGACCTGATCCAGACCATCATCCGCGACTATGGCGCGACCGACCGCCTGCTGGGCTGCTGCGTCGAATTCACCGGCCCGGCCATCGCCAGCCTCTCGCTGGACGACCGCCAGACCATCCTGGCCTCGCTCTTCCACAGCGGCGCCTATACCGGGGTGATGCCGGTGGATGCGGTGGCCCGCGCCTATGTCGAGGCCCGCGCGGCCGGCCCCTGGCAGGTGGTGGAAGCCGACCCGGACGCCGAATACGTGCTGGAGGCGAGCTACGACCTTTCCGCCCTCTCCCCCATGGTGACGCGGCCGCCGGACCTGCATGGCGGCGTGCCGGTGGAGGAGGTGAGCGGGCGGCGGATCGACCAGGCCACCATCGGTTCCTGCGCCGGCAACCGGCTGGACGACATGCGCGCGGCGGCCGAGATCCTGCGCGGCCGCCAGGTGGCGCGGCATGTCACGCTCTACATCACGCCGGGAAGCCGGGAGGTCTATTCGGCGGCGGCGCGGGAGGGATTGCTGGAAGTCTTCTCCGATGCCGGCGCCACGGTGCTGGCCCCGGGCTGCACCACCTGCTGGGGCTACCAGGGCCAGTTGAACGACCATGAGGTGCTGATCTCGACGCAGCAGTTCAACTACCAGGGCCGCAACGGCAGCCGCTCGGCGGAAGTCTTTCTCGCCGGCCCCTATGCGGTGGCCGCCGCCGCCGTGGCGGGACGGATCGTGGACCCGCGCGGGATGCTGGCGATGCAGCCGGCGGGAGCCTTGTCATGAGCGAATCCCTGCACGGCCGCGTCTGGAAGTTCGGCGACAACATCAGCGGCGATGACGGGATCATCGAATTCTCGATCGTGCGCGAGGGCTTCGGCAAGGCCTTCGACGAGGAGGCGCTGCGGGCCATGTGCTTCCGCCGCCTGCGGCCCGAGTTCCCGGCCGAGGTGCGGCCCGGCGACATCGTGGTGGGCGGCCGCAACTTCGGCCACCACAACCATGTCGAGGTCAGCGTTGCCATCAAGGCATCCGGCATCGCCGTGGTGATCGTGGAGTCCTGTGAATCCGGCATCATCCGCCGCGCGCTGAATGTCGGCCTGCCGATCATGACCTGCCCCGGCATCACCGATGCCGTGCAGGATGGCGAGGTGATCGAGGCGAACCCGGCGACGGGCATCATCCGCACCGCCGCTGGCACGGTGCTGCGCGCCCGGCCCTTCTCGCCCCGCATGGTGCAGATCTGGCAGGCCGGCGGCTCCATCCCGCTGCTGGAGCGGGAATTCGCCGAACGCCGCGCGGCCGCCGCCGGGGCCTAGAGGCTCATCAGGCTGGCATTGCCGCCGGCCGCGGCGGTGTTGGTGCTGACGGAGCGTTCCAGCAGCAGCATGTCCGGCCGGTAGAGACCGCTCTCCTCCGGCAGCAGCACCGGGCGCAGCGGGCCCTGCTGCGCGGCGAGGTCGCGGTTCAGGCCGCGCAGCGTCTCCGCTTCTCCGTCGAAGAGCACGGCGGCGCAAGCGCGGAGGTCATCGCCGCCCGCCGGCCGCAGGCGGGATGCCAGAGCGGGGGGCAGCCCGTCCAACAGCGCCAGCGCCTCCTTCGGTGCCTGGACGCGCACGGCATTGCCGGTGGAGAGGCAGGCCGCCGCCTGCAGGGCCAGCCCCTCCCGCGTCGTGGCATGGCACAGCACCGTGCCGCGCGGGTGCAGCGCATAGCGGTTCAACTCGCCAACCGGGCCGGGGAGGGTGATCTCCAGCCCGCAGCGGGAGGCCGCCACCTGTTCCGCGCAGCGCGCGGCCAGCGCGGCCTCGCCCCGCCCGCGCAGCCAGTCCAGGAAGGCCGTGGCTTCCGGCAGGGCAGAGGTGGCGGGCAGCGGCGGCTCGGCCGGGGAGGCCGCCAGCAGGCGCCGCAGGTAGAGCGGCCCGCCTGCCTTGGGCCCGGTGCCGGAGAGCCCATGCCCGCCGAAGGGCTGCACCCCCACCACGGCGCCGATGATGTTGCGGTTGATGTAGATATTGCCCGCGCCCGCCCAGTCCGTCAGCCGCGCGATGGTTTCGTCGATGCGCGAATGCGCGCCGAAGGTGAGGCCATAGCCGGTAGCATTGATGTCGCGCACCAGCGCCTCCATGCCCTCCCGCCGGAAGCGCAGCACATGCAGCACGGGGCCGAAGACTTCCCGCTCCAGCTCGGTGACCTTGCCGATCTCGATGATGGTGGGCGCGACGAAGCTGCCCTCGCGGCACTCGGCCGGCAGCGGCAGGGCATGCACCGGGCGGCCGGCGGCGCGCATGGCGTCGATATGCTTCTGGATGCCGGCGCGCGCTTCCTCGGTGATGACGGGGCCGATATCGGTGCTCAGCCGTGCGGGGTTGCCCAGGCGCAGTTCCGCCAGGGCGCCCTTCAGCATGGTCAGCACACGCTCCGCGATATCCTCCTGCAAGCACAGCAGGCGCAGGGCGGAACAACGCTGCCCGGCGCTGTCGAAGGCGGAGGCCATGACATCCGCCACCACCTGTTCCGCCAGCGCGGAACTGTCCACCACCATGGCATTCTGCCCGCCGGTCTCGGCCACCAGCGGCACGGGCCGCCCGCCCGCGCCGAGGCGCCCGGCGAGCTGGCGCTGGATCAGCCGCGCCACATCGGTGGAGCCGGTGAACATCACGCCCTCGGCGCGCGAGTCGGCCACCAGCCGCGCGCCCACCTTGCCCTCGCCGGGCAGCAGTTGCAGCACCGCCGGCGGCACGCCCGCCTCATGCAGCAGCGCCACGGCCAGGGAGGCGATCAGCGGCACTTCCTCCGCCGGCTTGGCCAGCACGGGGTTGCCCGCCACCAGCGCCGCCGCCACCTGGCCGGTGAAGATGGCCAGCGGGAAGTTCCAGGGAGAGATGCAGACCACCGGGCCGAGCGGCCGGTGCGCGGCGGTGAAGCCGCGCGCCTGGGTGGCGTAGTAGCGCAGAAAGTCCACCGCCTCCCGCACCTCGCCCACCGCATTGGGCAGGGACTTGCCGGCCTCCCGCACGATGGGGCCGAGCAGGGCCTCCATGCGTGCCTCCATCAGCGTGGCGGCACGCTCCAGCATGGCGGCGCGCTGGGCCGGCGAGGTGGCGGCCCAGCCCGGCGCGGCAGCCACCGCGCGGGCCAGGGCGGCATCCACCACGGCATCATCGGCCTCCACCACATGGCCGACCAGGTCGCGCCGGTCGGCGGGGTTGCGGACCTCCTGCCGGCTGTCGGCCACGGCGCCCGGCGCCGCCAGCAGCGGCGTGGCATGGTCCCGCAGGGTGGCGCCGAGGGCGGCGAGGCGCTCCTCGTTCGTCAGGTCGAGCCCGGCGGAATTGGGGCGGTCGTCGCCGAAAAGGTCGCGCGGCAGGGCGATGGCATCGTGCGGGCGGCCGAGGGGGGACAGCGCGCGGGCCTCGGCCACCGGGTCGGCCACCAGCATCTCCACCGGCACGGCGGGGTCGTTGATGCGGTTGACGAAGGAGGAATTGGCGCCGTTCTCCAGCAGCCGCCGCACCAGATAGGCCAGCAGCGTCTCATGCGTGCCGACGGGCGCGTAGATGCGGCAGGGGCGGTTCAGCCGCTCCGGGCCCACCACTTCCTCGTAGAGCGGCTCGCCCATGCCGTGCAGGCATTGGAATTCGTATTGCCCGGGCTGCCACTTTGCCGGGCCGGCCATGCTGTGGATGGCGGCCAGGGTGCGCGCGTTATGCGTGGCGAATTGCGGGAAGACGGCATCGGGCGCCGCCAGCAGCCGCCGCGCGCAGGCGAGGTAGGAGACATCCGTGTGGATCTTGCGCGTGAAGACCGGGAAGTCTTCCAACCCGTCCAGTTGCGCGCGCTTGATCTCGCTGTCCCAATAGGCGCCCTTCACCAGCCGCACCATCATGCGGCGCTGCGTGCGGCGGGCGAGGTCCACCACGAAATCCACCACGAAGGGCGCGCGGCGCTGATAGGCCTGGATGACGAAGCCCACGCCATCCCAGCCCGCCAGGCGCTCGTCCTGGCAGAGCGCCTCCAGCAGGTCGAGCGAGAGTTCCAGCCGGTCGGCTTCCTCCGCGTCGATGTTCAGGCCGATGTCGTAGCGGCGGGCCAGCACGGCCAGTTCCGCCACGCGCGGCAGCAGCTCCTCCATCACCCGCTGCCGCTGCGCCCGGCTGTAGCGCGGGTGCAGGGCGGAAAGCTTGATGGAGATGCCTGGGCCTTGCTGGATGCCCCGGCCGGCGGAAGCCTTGCCGATGGCGTGGATGGCGGTCTCATAGTCGCGGAAATAGCGGTTGGCATCGGCGGCCGTGGTCGCGGCCTCGCCCAGCATGTCATAGGAATAGCGGAAGCCCTTGGCCTCCATGGCGCGGCTGCGGGCCAGGGCTTCCTCGATGGTCTGGCCGGTGACGAATTGCTCGCCCATCATCCGCATGGCGAGATCGACGCCCCGGCGGATCACCGGCTCCCCCGCGCGGGCGATCAGCCGGGTCAGGGCCGAGCCGAGCCCGGCCTCGCTATTGGTGGCCGAAAGCCGACCGGTGACCACCAGCCCCCAGGTGGCGGCATTGACGAAGAGCGAGGGCGAATGGCCGAGATGCGCCCGCCAATCGCCGCCGCCGATCTTGTCGCGGATCAGCGCATCCCGCGTGGCGGTGTCGGGGATGCGCAGCAGCGCCTCCGCCAGGCACATCAGCGCCACGCCTTCCTGGGAGGAGAGGGAGAATTCCTGCACCAGGGCCTCCACCCCGCTGCCCCGGCGCTTGCCGCGCAGGGCGGTGACGAGGCGCCGCGCCAGCGCCGCCGTGGCGGCCTCCTGTTCCGCCGGCAGGGCGGCCTGCTCCAGCAGCGGCGGCAGGCAGGCGGTCTCGGGGCGGCGATAGGCGGCGGTGATGGCGGCGCGCAGCGGCGTCTGCGGGTGCAGGTCTTCCAGGAAGGGCCGGAAGGGCTGCGGCGCGGGGGCGATGGCTGGGGCGGTGGTGCTCATGGTCGCGTCATCTCGGCGGGAAGGCCTGGATTTTAGGTCTTGCCCGCCAGATCGAAATAGCGGTTTGGCAGGCTTCGCCGTAGAAAGCGCGGCTTTAGGGCCATTCGGTAGAGAATCATGCAGAAGATCGACCAGACCGACCGCGCCATCCTGGCCGTGCTGCAGCGGGAGGGGAGAATCACCAACCTCGAACTCGCGGACCGTATCGGCCTTTCGCCCACCGCCACCAGCGAGCGCATGCGGCGGCTGCTGAAGGATGGGCTGGTCACCGGCTTCGGCGCGCGGCTGGACCCGCAGCAACTCGGCTTCGGCCTGCTGGTCTTCGTGGAGGTGCTGCTGGACAAGACGACGCCGGATGTCTTCGACCGCTTCGCCGCGGCGGTGAACCGCGCGCCGGAAGTGCTGGAATGCCACATGGTGGCCGGCGGCTTCGACTACCTGGTGAAGACGCGGGTGCGCGACATGGCGGCCTACCGCACCTTCCTCGGCACGGTGCTGCTGGGCCTGCCTGGGGTGCGGGAGACGCGGACCTATGCCGTGATGGAGGAGGTGAAGAGCGATGCGCCGCTGCCGCTGTGAGCCTCGCCGCTGAGGCTGGACCACCGGCCAGAGGTTGTGATGGGCCTGCGGCGAGTTGAGCAGAGGCTTCCGCGTGCCGGCCGCCAGGTGCGGCCTGGAACCCTTCTTCCGTCGGTGCCGCCGCCGCCCGGCATCCCGGGCGAGGGCGTCAGGCACATCCATTCATCATCGGACAGATCGGACAGGCTCGAGAACCAGAAGCGGGCGCCAACGGTGGATTGCGCAGGAACAAGCACCGTGCTGCTTTGTGCCTTTAAAATCTGTTATTCCATTTCAATTAATTGAGCCAGACGAGAATCTGCCGGATCAATTCAGTTTCCATTTCGAAACTAATAAAAACGGTCTAGCATGCCTGCATGCGCCGCCGGATCTTCTGCATTACCTCGCTCACGACCGCATTATTGGCAAAGCCCGGATCGACCTCGGCCGCCACGCTCCCCTTGCCCGGCCCATCCGACGCGCGCAGGATTCAGCTGCGCCACGCGGCATCAGGCGCCGCCTTCTCCGGCATCTATCACAACGGCCGCGCGGCGGACCTGGTGGCCATGGCGGAACTCTCGGAAGTGCTTGCCGATACCCGCACCGGCGAGACCCGGTCCTTCGACGTCGCTGCCATCGACATCGTTTGGGAAATGGGCCGCCGGCAGCGCATGGCGGAACTCATTGTGTTATCCGGCTACCGGACGGAGGCCACGAACCGCGAGGTGAACGGCGCCGTCAACAGCCAGCACCTGCGCGCGGCCGCGCTGGACCTGCAGATCTCCAGAGCAAGATTCGACAACTTCGGGGAAGCGGCATTCAAGCTGGGCCGTGGCGGTGTTGGACTGTACCCGGCGCATGGCTTCATCCACCTCGATTCCGGCCCGGTGCGGCGCTGGATCGACGGCGGCCCGGCCCTTGCCGCGCCCGTGGTGAAGGGGCCGCCACCCCGCACACCTGCCGAGCAGCGGATCGACCGCATGGCGGAGGCCTGGGCCAGCCTGCGCCGGCGCTGAGGCCGGCAGTGGATGGGTTGCAACAGCCCTCGTCGCGTCTTGTCCAGGGCGCACCCCCACGAGGCACAGGGGCGGACAACGGAACAAGGCCGGCGGCCTGACACCAGCCCTGGTCCGCCCGGAGCAGGGGCGCCACTCCGCCACCTGGCCCTGGCTCTATCAGGCTTGCCTGTTCTCAGGGGGAAGCAGCGGGAAGGCGGCCATCACCCAGGTTGCCTCCGAGCCACCGTCGAGCGGCCAGGCCCTGCCCCTGCCTCGGTGCTCAGGTCTGTTGCCTTCCTAGGCTCGAACGCTGTCCCACTCAAAAACAGATAAACTGTCCCTTCTCATCCCCTGCTCACTGGGACAATTTTCCCTCCAATCAGTCAAAAACATGGAGGGGCGTCACATGAACCGCCGCATGGTCCTCACCGGCAGCATGGGTCTGCCGGCATTGTTGCTCGCACCCGGTGCCGCGCGGGCCCAGGACGCGTCAGGCGCCTGGCCGGCCCGTGCCGTCACGATTGTTGAGGGCTACCCACCCGGCGGCGTCACCGACCTCGCCTCCCGCGCGGTCGCGGAGCGCATGACGCGCGAGCTCGCTGTGCCCGTGGTCATCGAGAACCGCCCGGGCGCCGCGACCTCCGTCGCCGCCACGGCGGTCGCCCGCGCGCGGCCGGATGGCTACACGCTGGTCATGGGCACCACCACCCTCGCCATCAACCAGACGCTGCAGCCGAACCTCACCCCGAAGGACCCCGGCCGCGAGCTGGACCCGATCGGGATGGTGTTCCAGACCCCCTTCATCCTGCATGTCCATCCCTCCCTGCCGGTGAGCACGACCGCCGAGCTGATCGACTACGCGAAGGCCAATCCGGGCAAGGTGAGCTTCGCCTCGCCGGGCACCGGCGCCGTCAGCCACCTGTGCCTGGAGCTGTTCAAGGCGCGCACGGGGATCGACATCGTCCATGTGCCCTACCGTGGCGGCGCGCCGGCCGCGCTGGACCTGCGCCAGGGGCGTGTCCACGCCATGTTCCAGGCGCCGCAGGAAGCCGCGCCGACCCTGCGGGAAGGCGCCACGCGCGGCCTCTCCGTGACCGCGCCGCAGCGCCTGGCGGATTACCCCGACCTGCCGCCGATCGGTGAGACGCTGCCGGGCTTCGAGGTCTTCTTCTGGCAGGGCCTCTTCGCGCCGGCGGGCACCCCTGGCCCGGTCATCGCCCGGGCCGCGGCGGCCCTCCGCGCCGCCACCGAGGACCCCACGATCCGCGCGCGCCTCGCCGAGCAGGGCGTGCAGCTCGTCTCGGGCGATGCCGAGGTGCTGCGGCGGACCCTGGCTGCCGACACCGCGCGCTGGGGCTCCGTGATCCGCGAGGCGAATATCCGCCTGGAATAAGGGCGGCACCGTCTCCGCGCCCCGATCTCCCACAGGACCATCCGATGCCCATCAGCAACCTGACGTCCCGCATCTCCGGCTTCCACCGCATGAACCCGGAGGAGCGGCTCGCCGCCGTCGAGGCGTTTTCCGGCCTCGATGCCGGGGCCGTCGCGCAGCTCCGGCGCGCCGGCAACATTGACACGCACCTGGCCGACCACATGATCGAGAACACCGTCTCGACCATCGCGATCCCCGTCGGCATCGCGACGAACATGCGGGTGGATGGCCGCGATGTCCTCGTGCCGATGGCGACGGAGGAATCCTCCGTCGTCGCCGCCGTCTGCAACTCCGCCCGCCAGTGCTACGAGAATGGTGGCTTCGTCACCTCCGTCTCCGGCAACCTGATGATCGCGCAGGTACAGTTGGTGGGCGTCCCCGACCCCGAGAACGCGCGCATCCGCATCCTGGAGCACCGTGAGGAGATCGCGGCGGTCTGCGACGGCTGCGACCCGATGCTGGTCCGCCTCGGCGGTGGCTTCCGCGACCTCGAGGTGCGGGTGGTCCCCTCCAAGGGCGGGCCGATGGTGGTGACGCACCTGATCGTGGATACGCGCGACGCGATGGGGGCCAATACCGTCAATACCATGGCGGAAACCCTGGCGCCTTCCATCGAGCAATGGACAGGCGGCAAGGTCTTCCTCCGCATCCTGTCCAACCTCGCGGACCGGCGGCTCGCCCGCGCCCGGGCGGTCTGGCCGGTCGCGGCCATCGGGGGGGAGGCGGTGCGCGACGGCATGATCGCCGCCTACCACTTCGCGGAGGCCGACCCCTACCGCGCCGCCACTCACAACAAGGGCATCATGAACGGTGTCTCCGCCGTGGTGCTGGCCACAGGCAACGACACGCGGGCCGTGGAGGCCGGCGCCCATGCCTATGCCGCCCGCGACGGCCGCTACACCAGCCTGACGCGCTGGGAGGTGACGGCCGATGGCTCCCTGGCGGGCGTGCTGGAAATGCCGCTTCCCGTAGGCCTTGTCGGCGGCGCCACCAAGGTGCATCCCACGGCGCAGGCCTGTCTCAAGGTCCTGGGGGTGAAGACGGCGGCGGAGCTGGCGCGGATCATCGCGGCCGTCGGCCTGGCGCAGAACTTCGGTGCCATGAAGGCGCTGGCGACCGTCGGCATCCAGCAGGGGCACATGGCGCTGCACGCGCAGAACGTCGCCATCGCGGCCGGCGCCGTGGGCAAGGAGGTGGAGAAGCTGGCGGCCCTGCTGGTCGCGCGCCGGCAGGTACGGGGGGATGTCGCGGCGGAGGAGCTGGCGAAGCTCCGCGCGGGCTGAGGAGGCGCCCGTGGCATATCCCGGCCGCGTCAGGATCGTCGAGGTCGGGCCGCGCGACGGCCTGCAGAACGAGGCCGTGGCCGTCCCGGTCGAGGCGAAGGTGGCGCTGATCGAGGCCCTGGCCGGCGCGGGGCTGCGGGTGATCGAGGCCGGCAGCTTCGTGTCGCCGCGATGGGTGCCGCAGATGGCGGCGACGGCGGAGGTGCTGGCCCGGCTCCGCCCTCTGCCCGGCGTCGCCCTGCCCGTGCTCGTGCCGAACCTCCAGGGGCTGGAGGCGGCGCTCGCGGCCGGGGTGGAGGAGGTCGCGGTCTTCGGCGCGGCCTCCGAGGCCTTTTCCCGCAGGAACATCAACTGTTCCATCGCCGAAAGCCTGGATCGCTTCGCCCCCGTCGTCGAGCGGGCGTTGGCCGCCGGCCTGCGCGTGCGGGGCTATGTCTCCTGCGTCCTCGGCTGCCCCTATGAAGGCGAGGTCGCCCCGGCGGCCGTGCGTTCGGTCGCGGCCGCCCTGGCGGCGATGGGCTGCTACGAGGTCTCGCTGGGAGACACCATCGGCACCGGCACGCCGGTGAAGGCCAGGCGGATGGTGGAAGCCGTGGCGGAGGCCGTGCCGGTGGACCGGCTGGCCCTGCATTTCCACGACACCTATGGGCAGGCCCTGGCGAATATCCTGGCCTGCCTCGACCTGGGCGTCTCGGTGGTCGACAGCGCCGTGGCGGGGCTGGGGGGCTGCCCTTACGCGAAGGGCGCCAGCGGCAATGTGGCGACGGAGGATCTGGTCTATATGCTGCACGGCATGGGCATCGAGACGGGCGTGGACCTCCACCGCCTCCATGCCGCGGGCGCGGCCATCTGCGCGGCGCTGGGCCAGCCGACGGGCTCGCGGGTGGCCCGCGCGCTCGGCTAGACTTGGCCCGGCCGGAACAGGAGTTTGCGGAGATTGGGCATGCGGCAGCCGGGGCGCCCCGCGACCCGCGTGGAGGAGATCGTGCGGCGGCTGGCCGATGCGATCGAGCGCGGGCTCCTGGCGCCCGGGGAACGCCTCGCCTCCATCCGCTCCGCCGCGGTGAACCACGGCGTGTCGAAGAACACCATGGCCGAGGCCTATGACCGCCTCGTGGCCTCGGGGCATCTGGAGGCCCGCAGGGGCGCCGGCTATTTCGCCTCCGCTGCCATCCGGCCCGCGCGGGCCCGCGTGCCGCCGCACCTGGCCGAGGCGATCGACACCGTCTCCCTGCTGCGCGGGCAGCTCGAAGCCCGGCACGAGGTGCGGCCGGGGGACGGGCGCCCGCCGCCTTCCTGGATGGAGGGTTCCGAGCTGGCCGCGCAGTTCGCCGGCGGCAAGTGGCGGCCCGGTGGCAGCGTCGAGCACGGCTACGGCAGCTCCTGGGGCTTCCTGCCGCTGCGGGAGCGCATCGCGCTGTCGCTGGTGGAGCGCGGGATTTCCTGCTCCCCCGAGCAGGTGTTGATGACCTTCGGCGCGAACCATGCCTTCGACATCGTCATCCGCCATCTCACCGAGGCCGGCGACACCGTCCTCGTGGATGATCCAGGCTATTACCCGCTCTTTGGCAAGCTCCGGCTCGCGCGCGTCCGCGCCCTGGGCGTGCGCCGCCTGCCCAACGGGCCCGACCCGGACGACCTCGAAGCCAAGCTCGCCGAGTTCCGGCCGAAGGCCTTCTTCACCCAGTCCCTGGCGCATAATCCCACCGGCGGCACCTTGTCGCCCGCCGTTGCCCACCGCGTGGTGCTCGCCGCCGAGCGGCACGGCGCGACCATCGTGGAATGCGACCCCTTCGCCGATATCCTGCCGGCCACCAGCCCCCGCCTCGCGGCGCTCGATGGCCTCCGCCGCGTCATCTATGTCGGGACCTTCTCAAAGACGCTCTCCGCGTCGCTGCGCGTCGGTTATGTCGCGGCGGAGCCCTCCGTGATCGGGGCGCTGAACGACCTGAAGATGCTGATGGTGGTCTCGACCTCCGGCTTCGCCGAGCGCTTCGTCGCGCATCTCATCCAGGGGGGACACTATCTCCGCCATCTCCGCCGCCTGAGGGCTCGCATCGACAAGGGGACCGACACGGCCGTGGCGAATCTCGCGGCAGCCGGCTGGCCGGTCGGGGTGCCGCCCGGTGGCGGCCTTTACCTCTGGGTTCCGCTGCCCGAGGGCCTCGACGAGGCCCAGCTGTGCCACCATGCCTCGGCCCAGGGCATCTTCCTCGCGCCGGGCTCGGTCTTCCGGCCGGGCCAGGCCGATGCCGGGCATCCCGCGATGATGCGGGTCAACGTCGCCTACGCGAACGACCCTCGCTTTCTCTCGTTCCTCAGGCACTCGCTTGATGCGCGCGAGACAGGCGCTTCGGCCCTGTCCCGCTAACCCCCTCTACGGACCGGCTGCCTTCGACAAGCCTTGTGGCGCCGGAACGCGCGCGGCTTCCCCCGAGGCCACCGTTTCACCTTCGGCGCCGCGCCCGGCGGATCATCGTGATATTTTCCTCTGATTTTGCCGCGTAATTTTTCATTTCTTGCCGCTGCTTCAGCAGCCCGCTGCCTCAGCCTCAGGCGGTGGATGACGCGCGGGTGGAGGAGATATTCCTCCCGTCGGCGCGCTTTTGCCTCCTCGCCAAGGAGGCGTCTCAGCGTCGGAAAATTTTACGCTCACGCTTCAGGCTGTCAATAAGTTGCTGGTTCGAAACGTTGGCACGGCCTTTGCACCGGATCACCTGCCCAATTCCGGGAATGGGAGCTGAACCATGCGAAAGACGATTTTGGCGGCGTCAGCCGCCATGGCGTTGCTGATGGGTGGTCTGCCGGCATCGGCAGCAGACTTTTCCTTTACAGGTAACTTCGGTACCGATGACGCGGTCCAGCTGTTCAACTTCAGCCTGGATTCAACATCCACGGTGACGCTGCGCACGCTGTCCTACGCCGGCGGCACCAATGCGGCTGGGGAGACGATCGCGCGTGGTGGCTTCGATCCCATCCTGTCCCTGTTCGATGCTTCGGGGGCGCTGGTTGGTGTCGGTGACGACGGCGGCTTTGGCGTGGTTGGAACCGATGCCCTGACCAGCTCGGCCTGGGACGCTTTCCTGACCACGCTGCTGGAGCCGGGCACCTACACCGTGGCCCTGACGCAGTACGACAACTATTCCTTCGGCAACCTGGCCGATGGGTTCTGGCGGCTGGGTGAGGGCAACTTCACCGTCTATATCGGCTGCCCCACGAGCGGCCCGGCCTTCAACGACGCCTCGGGGGAGGAGGGCTGTGCCCGCGCGAGTCACTGGGCGGTTGATGTCCTGAATGTCACGACCGCCGTTGCCGTGCCGGAACCCGCCTCCCTGTCCTTGTTCGGCCTCGGCCTGGCTGGCCTGGGCTTCATCCGCCGCAGGAAGATCGGGGCCTGAGAATCCTGGCGTGGCGGCCTGTGGCGAGAGCCATGGGCCGCCACGTCACGCCGCCGTTCGCACGTCTCCGCAGGAACTCAGGACGCGCGCGCACCAGTTGGCGTGTCTCCAGCAGGAGACGGGGAATGCCAGTTGAAGCGCATGTCGGCAGTCCGGCCGGGTTCTTCTTTGCCTGGACAACCGGGCTTGTTGATCGCCGGCGTGGCGCTCACTTCAATCTCTTGTCTCATGGTGCTGCTGTCGCAGAAGCGCACTTTGCCTTCCGGCTGCCGTATGGCGAGGGCGTGTGAGAGAAGGCGGCAGCGCGGACGTCTGCTTCGTCTCGTGAGTGGTATCGCGGGCAGCCTGCCCGGAGCGCAGGAGCCTGGTGCGGCCTTGCAGGAAGCCGCTGGCCAAAGGCGCCGCTACCGAATTAGCTCCACCGGGAGCGAGGCGGAGCATGGCCTGGATGAGCTTGCGCCTCTCGGATGCTTTCGAATCCTGTATCAGGTCTTTCCCGTATGGCCTGGGTCAGGAGTGGAGTCTTACCCTCCTCACCTCAAGCGAAATGAGCCGCCATAAAGCTCCAGCTCGCGCAAGGAGAATGAAGGGATGCCGTTCCTGCTCAGGCGGCGGGCTTTGCCTGCTCTTCTACCTGTGCTTCCTGTCGCAGCCGCCGCTCAGCCAAGCGGCGCTACCACGGCAATTCCTCCGCCGTCCAACGACCCGCTTGAACGCCTGCGGCATCACCGCGCGGTGGAGGCGGTCATCTGGGGCATGCCGGCTGTGAATTACGACCTGATGCGCCAGCAGATGCTGGACAAGACCGCCGGCAGAGTAAACGAGGTGATTCACTGGGGCCGCCCCCTGGACTGGCGCAACCAGACCCTGACGCCCAACCCCGACACGCTCTACTTCATGACCTTCTTCGACACCAAGGCTGTAGGTCCGGTGGTGATGGAGGTGCCACCAAGCGATGCCGGCGGCTCGCTCAACGGCAACATCGTCAATATCTGGCAGATGCCGCTGGAGGATGTCGGGCTGCTTGGCGTGGACAAGGGGGCCGGCGGCAGGTTCGTCTTCGTCCCGCCGGGCTACGACCAGCCGATCCCCGAGGGCTTCACCGCGCTGCGCTCCGACACGCATGAAGGTTATGCGCTGTTCCGCTCCAACCTCGCCAGCCATGACGAAGCCGATGTGCGGAAGTCCATCGACTATGGGCGACGCATCCGCATCTACCCGCTCTCCGCGGCCGCCATCCCACCGCCGACCCGCTTCACCGATGTCAAGGATGTGCTGTTCGATTCCACCATTCGCTACGATTCCAGCTTCTTCGACAGCCTCGACCGCCTCGTACAGGCAGAGGCGTGGCTGCCGCGTGATCGCCTGATGATCAACACGTTACGCAGCATCGGCATCGAGAAAGGCAAGCCTTTCAGGCCGGACGCTCAAGCCCGCGCCTTTCTGGATGCCGCCATTGGCGATGCGCGGCGAGTGCTGGATGCCATGTATGACAAAGGCTGGCCGAGCTTCTTCGAGAACACGCAATGGCGGGCTGCCGCGCCGGCCGAGTTCATCAAGACGCAGGTTAGCGGCTACGCCGACCCGGACGACTATCCGAGTGACGCACGCGGCATGTGCTACACCTATGGCTACATTGGCCTGAAGAGGCTGGGTGCGGGCCAGTTCTACCTCATCGCCATCCGCGACCGGGACGGCAACGCTCTTGACGGTGCGCGGACCTATCGCCTCACTGTGCCGCCCCAGGCTCCGGTGGAGCAGTACTGGTCCGTTACCGCATATGACCGGAACACCCATGCGCTGATCCGCGGCATGCCACGCGCCAGCCGGTCATCGCAGATCCGCGAGATGCAGAAGAACGCCGATGGCTCGATCGATGTGTTCTTCGGGCCCGCGGCACCGGCCGGGCAGGACGCGAACTGGGTACCCACCGACGCGCAGCGTGGCTTCGAGCTGATGTTCCGCCTTTATGCTCCCACGAAGGCCTTCTTCGACAAAGCCTGGGTGCTGCCTGACCTGGTCCGGATCTAGCACCGATGCACAAGGACGAGCAGATGACCAACCAGATGCAGCCGCTTTCCCGCCGCCACGCCCTGCTGGCTGGCGCTGCGCTCGCCGGCACCGCGACCGCGGCCCGGGCGCAAAATCAACCATCCGAGCCTGCCGCCCGCTTCGAGGGGGGTTATCCCGATGCCAGCACCGCCCGCCGCCTGCGGGACGAGGCTGTTCTCCAGCGCGCGGTGGTCGCCTATCGCTTCTGGTATCCGACCGTGTCGATGGAGGGGATCTTCAACGGCAGCCGCGAGGTCGGAGTATCCGACGGCACCGCCATGGGCGTCGCTTCCACCGGGCCACGCCAGGTCGGCTTCACGCTGAATTCTGACACGCCTTATGGCTCGGCGACACTCGACGTGGCTGCCGGCCCGGTCGTCATCGAGGTGCCCCCGGGTCCATACATCGGACTGGTCAACGATCATCATCAAGGCTGGGTGCTCGACGTAGGCCTGCCCAGCCCGGATGAGGGAAAAGGCGGCAGGCATCTGGTTCTTCCGCCCGGTTATGCGGGGCCGGTGCCGAGCGGCTACCATGTCGGGCGTTCGGCCTCAAACAAGCTGCTCCTCGCGGTCCGTGCCATGCCGGTGGGCGGGGACATGCCTGCGGCATTGAACGCGTTGCGGAAGGTGCGTTTCTATCCGCTGAGCGCCGCAGGCAACCCGCCCGAGATCACGTATGTGGACACCACCGAGCGCCGCATGGATTCCACTTGCCTCCGGTGGGAGGACAATATCCAGTTCTGGGAGGTGCTGCACCGTATCGTGCAGGAGGAGCCGCTGGCTGAGAACTTTCTGCCTATGTACGGGCTGCTGGCGGCGCTTGGCATCGAAAAGGGCAAGCCTTTCGCGCCGGATGCTCAGATGCGCGCTGTCCTGGAGCGCGCGGCCCGGACGGGGCGCGACGAGCTTCTGGTCTCCGCCTTCGCCAGTGACCGCGCGGATCGCCTGAATTGGCCGGACCGGCAATGGGAGTGGGTTGGGCTGGTCCCTGGCAGCGCCCAGTTCGAAACACCATCCGGCCTGGACCTGGAAGCGCGCGACCGCTGGTTCGCCCAGGCCATCGTGACCTCCCCAGCAATGTTCCGCCGCAGTGCCGGGGCCGGCTCGCTCTACTGGCTGAGCGCGCGTGACGGAACAGGCGCCTTCCTTGATGGCGGGCGCAACTACCGACTGAGCATTCCTGGCCCGGTCCCGGCTAAGCTGTTCTGGTCCGTCACTGCCTATGATGCCGCAACCCGGTCGCAGGTGCAGACGGAGCAGGATAAGGCGGCGCTGCGCTCCTTGTTCGAGCTGAAGGATGTGTCGCAGAACGCGTCGACGGATCTGTTCTTCGGCCCCCGGGCGCCCGCGGGTCACGAGCAGCGCTGGATCAGGACAACGCCTGGTCGCGGCTGGTTCGCCTACATCCGGATCTATGGTCCGGAGCAGGCTGCCTTTGACCGAAGCTGGAAGCCTGGCGATTTCGAGGCAGTCGGATGATGCGCTAACCAGCGCCTGGCGGTGAGCCCAGCGGCCGCCAATCCTCCCTCCAGAGATCGCCCTGTTTCCAGAGCTGAGAAGCAGCTTTCCTTCAGACGGGATCTTGATCGAGCAGGCTGAGGGCCGTTTGGCTTGGCGACGGTGTTCCGCTTCGCTCTTTGTCCTTGCAGGAGGATGCGTGAGCGGATCGGAGTGGCTGAGCGAAGGTTTGGGCGGTGATCGAGCCGCAACTGTCGCCCGAGATATGCGCTGGCTGTTCCTGAGCTACCTGGACCGGGCGACGGCGCTTGAAGAACGGCCGATGTTCTACAACACGCTCACCAGCAACTGTCGCAGCTTCGGCTATCCTCGCAGAGGCCGGAGAGCGCATCGGAGAAATGGGTGCAACCGCAAGCTGATATCCTCCGCACGCGGTCATCGGCTAGGGCCGCGGAGCATGCACAGGAACAGCGCGAGCGCCAAGGGAAAGACGACAGCCTTGAGGCGAGTTCCGCACCCGGATGGCATTCAATGAACCGGGGCACGGCGCTGTCATTCCCCAGCACCTGCCGCAGGGCTGTCGTGGTGCTACAATGGTGTAGTCACGCCGCCCCGAAGCCGGAAGCGGCCGCCACGAGAGTTGTGTTAGCTGTGCCGTGTAGCGATAAAGATTTGGCGCCTGGCAGCCTCTCTCAAGCGCCTGCAGAGAATCAACGGTCTACGTTAAATGTGAAAGGTAGAGAGAAGCTGCATTCGGGCTAAGTGCAACACGGCACCACTGCAACTCTGGTTGGCATCACTCAGGATTGGTTGTCGTCCTTGACCATCAGCGTACCAGAGCAGTGTCGATGACATGCACCACGCCGTTGGAGCAGAGCTTGTCACCCGCGATCACCGTCGCCTTTATTCCATTCGGAGCAGTGATGGTGAAGGTGCCGTTGTCGTTGGAAATCGTCAGCTGTGTCCCGGCGCGGGTGCGCGTGGTCACCGTCTCGCCGGGCTTCAGGGCGGAGGAAGTGTAGCGCCCTTCCAGGATATGCGTGTTGACCACTGCCGGTCCCATCACCGGGTCGGCGGCACCAGTGCCTCCGCGATCGTCGGGAAACACGATGCTCGTCAACCCGGGCGCCACGCGGTTGATTGCAGCATCGGTGGGCACGAAGATGGTGTAGGGGCCAACTTCGCGCAGATCCTGCGCCACATGGGTTCGGGTTGCCACCGTCACGAAGCGGGTAGCTCCCTCCAGTCCGGCAATGGTGTCGATGCAGTTCCGGTTCTGGGCTTGCGCGGCGCCTGCCGCAGTCAAGAACAGGCCTGCAACCAGAGTGGCACGCATGAGATGAGGAATATGGAACATGGTGCGATCCCCTCTTCCGGCGGCTCGTCAGCGCCGCCGAGCGGCGAGAATGTATAACTCTAGCTTGGCAAAAGCGATCCAGCAGAACCCTGAGAGTTGCTAGGGATTTCACCTATCCGTTGCAACCAAAAAACAAGCTGGAGCTGCAGCCGGTCAGGCGATGGTCACAGATGATAGTAGTAGCTTCCTTGTTTTCCGGCCATCACGATCGAGATCGCGACGTTCCTTGAGAGTTACCGGAGGTTCTATGGAGGCTGAATGCAAACAGCCATCCCGTTCTGGCGCTATCAGGCGTGAAGGCGCATACGATGCTGGCTAAGGCCTGTTAGATCTTGATTGCTGTTCCCATGTTCTGGGTATGGCG
>NZ_JACTUZ010000046.1 GCF_014490445.1 Pseudoroseomonas ludipueritiae
CGCCGGGCCGGCGCCGGTTCCTGCCACACCCGCCCCGGCGCCTCGGGCGGCCGGCGGCTCCGTCGTGGTGCAGCTTGGCGCATTGGACTCGCAGGCGGGCGCCCTGGCTGAGTGGGAGCGTCTGGCCCGCCGCGCACCGGGGCTGCTGGATGGCCGCACGCCGCAGGTGATCCGCTTCGACCGCCAGGATAAGCCAACCATGTGGCGCCTTCGCACCGGCGGCTTCTCGGCCGAGGCGGCGCGTGATTTCTGCGCCGAGGTGCGTGCCAAGGGTGGCGCCTGCGCCGTGATCGGCGGCTGAGATGGCGCCCGCCCGCGCCGTCGTTATCGGCCTTTCTGGCCCGGTTCTGCTGGCGGAGGAAGCGGCCTTGCTGCGCCGCTTCCGGCCGGCGGGCGCCATTCTGTTCGCACGCAATGTGCAGACTCCGGCGCAGCTCCTGGCCCTGACCGCTGCCATCCGGGAGGAACTGGGGGAGGCTGCGCCTATCTTGGTGGACCAGGAGGGGGGCCGCGTCGCTCGGCTGCGCCCGCCGCATTGGCCCGCCTTTCCGCCGCCCGCCAGCTTCGAGAACCGCAGCCTTTCCGCCGCCGAGGCCAATGCCACGCTGCTGGCGATGGAATGCGTGGCGGCGGGGCTGGATGTGGTCTGCTCCCCGGTGCTGGACCTGCGGCTGCCGGGAGCGCATGGCGTGATCGGCGACCGAGGCTTCTCCGCCGAACCGGCCGAGGTGATTCGGCTGGCCGAGGCCTGGGTGAGGGGGCTGCAGTCCGGCGGCGCCATTCCCGTGCTGAAGCATATGCCCGGGCATGGCCGCGCAACCGTGGACAGCCATCTGGAACTGCCGCGCGTTTCCGCCAGCCGTGCCAGTCTGGAGGTGGATTTCGCGCCCTTCGTGGCCCTGGCGCGTTCCGGCGCCTGGGCCATGACGGCGCATCTGCTCTACGACGCCCTGGATGCCGGGAAGCCGGCCACGCTGTCGCCGCGCATCATTGCGGGCGTGATCCGGCAGGAGATCGGGTTCGATGGCGTGCTGATCTCGGATGACCTGGACATGAAGGCGCTCGCCGGCGGCCCTGGCGAGTTGGTTGCGGCGGCCCTGGCGGCAGGCTGCGACCTCGCGCTGCAATGCTCGGGCGTGCTGGCGGAGACAGCGGCGGCACTGGAAGCGGCCTCTCCGCTGACGGACCTCGCCGAAGCCCGGCTGGCCGCCGCGCGAGCGACACGGGACGCCGCCAGCAACGGTGTCTTCCCCGATCCCATCGCCCTGGCCGCGCGCCGGGATGCGCTGCTGCAGGACCTGGCGTGATCGAGTGGCTGCCTGAACTGATCGTGGCCATTCTGGCCACGGTGGTCGCCATCACGCTCCATGAGGCGGCGCATGGCTATGCCGCCCTGGCGCTGGGTGACGATACCGCCCGGATGGCCGGACGGCTGAGCCTGAACCCGATCCGCCATGTGGACCGCGTCGGCACCATTATTCTGCCGGGCATCCTGCTGATCACGCAGCTGCTTACCATTGGCCGGGTCGTCGCCATGTTCGGCTGGGCGAAGCCGGTGCCGGTGAATCCCTGGCGGTTGCGCAACCCGCGCTACGGCATGGTGCTGGTGGCCGCCGCCGGCCCGGCCATGAACTTCTTCCTGGCCTGGATCGCGGCGCTGCTGGCGCATGTGGTGGAGGGGCTGGCCGGCAGCCTGCCACCCGAGGTGGTGGACCTCGGCATCCGCTTCATCGCGCTCTCGATCATGGCGAACCTGCTGCTCGGCCTGTTCAACCTGCTGCCCATCCCGCCGCTGGATGGCGGCCGGATCGCCGTAGGGCTGTTGCCCCGCATGCTGGCGGCGCCGCTGGCGCGGGCGGAGCGCTTTGGCCTGTTGCTGGTGATGCTGATGATCCTGCTGCTGCCCCGCCTTGGGCCGCAATACGATGTTATCGGCTGGATTTCCGGCATCGTGACCGGCCCGGCCTTCCGGCTGGTGCTGTGGCTGGCAGGGCATTCCGTATGAGCGATGCGCTGCACCTGCAACTGGAAGGTTTCGAGGGCCCGCTGGACCTGCTGCTGGACCTCGCCCGGGCGCAGAAGGTGGATATCGCGCGCATCTCGATCATGGCGCTGGTGGACCAGTATCTCGCGGTGATCGAGGGCGCCCGCCGGGTGCGGCTGGAACTGGCGGCGGACTGGCTGGTCATGGCCGCATGGCTGGCCTGGCTGAAGTCCCGCCTGCTGTTGCCGGAGGACCCCCAGCAGGAAGAAGATGCCGAGGCCCTGGCCGGGCAATTGGCCGAGCGTCTGGCGGAACTGGAGCGCATGCGGGCCGCCGCTGTGTGGCTGGGCCGGCAGCCGCAGCTGGGGCAGCAGGTTTTCTCACGTGGGGTGCCGGAAAGCTTCACCACGACCGACCGCAGCGGGCTGGCCGCCGAGTTGCCCGCGCTGCTGCGCGGCTATGTCGATGCGTTGCGCCGTGCCGCGGCCAAGCGCCCCTACCGGCCGAAGCAGCGCAAGCTCTGGACCGTGCAGGATGCGCTGGAGCGCCTGTCGCGGCTGGTCGGTGGCCTGCCGGACTGGGGCGACCTGCTGCAGTTCCTGCCGGAACAGGTGCTGGACCCGGTGGAGCGCCGCGCCGCCATGGCCAGTACTCTGGTGGCGGGGCTTGAGATGGCGCGCGGCGGCGGCATCGAACTGCGGCAGGAAGCCGCCTTCGGGCCCATTCTGCTGCGTCGCAACGACATGCTGGAGAAGCACGATGTCGCTGCCTGAGGACGAGGCCCAAGCGGGCAACACGGCGCCGGTCGAGCACGCGCTGCGGCTGGCGGAGGCGCTGATCTTCGCTTCCGACCGCCCGGTGCCGCTGGACCGGCTGCAATCCTTCCTGCCGGAAGGGTTGCGGGCCGAGGCGGTGCTGACGCTACTGACCGCTCGTTATGCCGGGCGGGGCGTGGAACTGGCCGAGGTCGGCGGCGGCTATGCCTTCCGCACCGCGCCAGACCTCGCGCCCGTGTTGACCAAGGTGGTGGAGGTGCCGCGCCGCCTGCCACGCGCGGCCATGGAGGCGCTGGCGATCATCGCCTACCACCAGCCGGTGACGCGCACCGAGATCGAGGAGATCCGCGGCGCAAGCCTTGCCCAGAGCACCTTGGAAGTGCTGCTGGAGAATGGCCTGATCGCGCCACGTGGCCGCAAGGAGGTCCCGGGCCGCCCGGTGCTCTGGGGCTCCACGCCACGCTTCCTGGAGCAGTTCGGCTTGCGGGCCTTGACCGACCTGCCGCGCCGCGACGAGTTGCTGGCGGCCGAGGCCGGCCCGCAACCGGCCCCGCCGGCATAACGCCCTGCGGCGGGTTTCACGTTTGGCACGAAGCGGGGTTAGATTGCCGGAGTGGCGCGCCGCGCGCCCGCTTGGCTGAACGCGATTTCACGCGCCGTGCCGTGCGGAGAGGACATGGCGCGCCTAGATAAGGGTGGCGACGGGAGTTCAGGTGGCGAGGGCCAATTGGCGTTGCCGCCGGTTCCTGCTAACGGAAGCGGCCCCCGGTTCCCGGGGGGAGTGGGAAACACATGTTCGATCTTGCCTGGTCCGAGATTGCCCTGATCGCCGTGGTGGCCGTCGTGGTGATCGGGCCCAAGGACCTGCCGGATGCCATCCGCAACGTGGCCAAGGGCATCAAAAAGCTCCGGGCCATGGCCGCCGAGTTCCAGACGCATGCCGATGAGCTGGTGCGAGAGGCGAAGCTGGAGGATGTGCGGCAGCAGATCCAGGAAATCCGCAGCTTCGACCTGAAGGGCACCATCGAGCGCGCGGTGGACAATGACGGCGAGATCCGCCGCACCTTCAACGACGATCCGTTGAAGGATGCCTGGAAGCCGACATCGGCAGGCAGCCCCGGGGTGTCCGAGCCCACGCCGCCTGCCGGCGCCGTGGCCTCCGACGCGGCCGCCACGCCGGAGGCGCCCGCCTTCGTGCCGCCCACGGTGGCTGCCTTCCATGCCGATGCGCAGCGTGATGTCTCGGCGCCTGCGCCGCAGCCCTCGGCGACTCCGCCGCAGATCGACGGTGCCGCCGCGCCGGAGAAGCCTGCTACCCCGCCCGCAACTCCGACCACCTGAGAAATTCATCCGTGCCACGGCAAGAAGAAGACCAGATCGACGACAAGCCGATGCCGCTGATCGAGCATCTGCTCGAGCTGCGCACGCGCCTGCTCTGGTCGCTGGGCGCTTTCATCATCGCCTTCGCGATCTGCTATTACTTCTCCACGCAGATCTACGGCTTCCTGGCCCGCCCGCTGGCCGAGATCCTGCACGAGCAGAGCGGCGGTGAGCGGCGGATGATCTTCACCGCGCTCTATGAAGCCTTCTTCACCTACCTGAAGGTCGCCTTCTTCGGTGCGGTCTTCGTCAGCTTCCCGATGTGGGCCACGCAGCTCTGGCTGTTCATCGCCCCTGGTCTCTACCGCAGCGAGAAGAAGGCGCTGCTGCCCTTCCTGCTCGCTTCGCCGATCCTGTTCATCATGGGCGCGGCACTGGCCTACTACTTCATCTTCCCGATGGCCTGGAAGTTCTTCATCTCCTTCGAGACGCCGCCGGGTGGCGGTGCGCTGCCGGTGCAGCTCGAAGCCAAGGTCAGCGAATACCTCAGCCTGGTCATGCACATGATCCTCGCCTTCGGCGCAGCCTTCCAGCTTCCCGTCGCGCTGACGCTGCTGGCCAAGGTAGGTATCGTGTCGGTGGACGGGCTGAAGAAGGCGCGGCGCTATGCCATCGTCGGCATGTTCGCCATCTCGGCCATCATCACGCCGCCGGATATCATCAGCCAGATCGGCCTCGCCCTGCCGCTGATCCTTCTCTACGAGATCTCGATCCTGGCTGCGGGCTGGATGACCCCGAAGCGCGACGACGCAGACAAGAACTGAGCCTCCGCCATGCATGATATCCGAATCGTCCGCGCCGATCCGGCAGCCTTCAACGCTGCCATGGCCCGCCGCGGGCTGGCGCCCGCCGCCGAAGCCATCCTCGAGCAGGACAATATCCGCCGCGCGGCCCAGACCGCGCTGCAGGAACTCCAGGCCCGCCGCAACCAGCTCTCGAAGGAGATCGGCATCGGCAAGCGCCAGGGGGCCGATACTGCCGCTCTAGAGGCAGAGGCTACCGCGCTGCGCGGCCGGATGGAGGCGCTGGAGGCCGAGGCCAAGGCTGCCGACGCCGCCCAGACCGGCCTGCTGGAGACCCTGCCCAACCTGTTGGACGACAGCGTGCCGGAGGGGCGGGACGAATCGGACAACGTGGTCCTGAACCAGCACGGAAACCCGCCGAACCTGCCCTTCACGGCCAAACAGCACTTCGAGATCGGCGAAACGCTAGGGATGATGGACTTTGCCGGCGCCGCCAAGCTGGCCGGTGCACGCTTCACGGTGCTGAAGGGGCAGTTGGCGCGGCTGGAGCGGGCCCTGGGGCAGTATATGCTGTCCCTGCACGTGGATGAGCATGGCTTCACCGAGACCTCGGTGCCGCTGCTGGTGAACGACGCCACGATGTACGGCACCGGGCAGCTGCCGAAGTTCAAGGAAGACCTCTTCCACACTGATGACGGCCGCTGGCTGATCCCCACCGCCGAGGTGCCGCTCACGAACCTGGTAGCTGGCGAGATCCTGGCGGAGGATGCCCTGCCGCTGCGGCTGACCTCGCTCTCGCCCTGCTTCCGCTCGGAAGCCGGCAGCGCGGGGAGGGATACGCGCGGCATGCTGCGCCAGCACCAGTTTACCAAGGTGGAGATGGTTGCCATCACCACCCCCGAGCAGTCCGAGGCCGAGCATGAGCGCATGACGCAATGTGCCGAGCGCGTGCTGACGGAGCTGGGGCTGGTCTGGCGCCGCGTTGTGCTCTGCGCGGGCGATACCGGCTTCTCCGCCACCAAGACCTATGACCTGGAAGTCTGGCTTCCGGGCCAGCAGGCATGGCGGGAGATTTCCTCCTGTTCCAACTGCCGCGATTTCCAGGCGCGCCGCATGGGCGGACGCTATCGGCCGAAGGAAGGGAAGGGTACGGCCTTCCTGCACACGCTCAACGGCTCCGGCGTCGCCGTGGGCCGGGCCTTGATCGCGGTGCTGGAAACCCACCAGCAGGAAGATGGCCGGGTGGCCGTCCCTGCCGTGCTGGCGCCGTGGATGGGCGGGTTGAGCCACATCGGCTGAGCACCCCCCGTTGCACCGGAAGGCGATCGGCCATAATTAGAAGTCAGTCGGGGCGTGGCGCAGCCTGGTAGCGCATTTGGTTTGGGACCAAAGGGCCGGAGGTTCGAATCCTCTCGCCCCGACCACCGCAACATCGGGATCTGCTACATGAGCCGCGACGTCGCCATTGCCCGCATTCATTATCCCGCAGGCTCGGCCATGCAGTCCGGCAAGGGTAGGCTGCGGGGTTGGGTGCTGGAGTACGCGCCCTCCGAGAGCCGTAAGCTTGATCCCCTGATGGGCTGGTTCGGCTCGGGCGATACGCGGGCCCAGCTCCGTCTCAGCTTCTCCAGCCGAGAGGCGGCGGAAGCCTATGCGCGTGCCAATGGCATCGCCTACGAGGTCGAGAACGAGCCGCAATCGCTCGCTATCAAGCCCAAGACCTATGCCGAGAATTTCCGCTACGGCCGGTCTGAGAACTGGACCCACTAAGGTCCAGGCCCGGCTTCCGCGTCCTTAGCTCAACTGGATAGAGCAACCGGCTTCTACCCGGTTGGTTGGGGGTTCAAGTCCCTCAGGGCGCGCCAGCTTCCTGCAAGCCGCTGGGCATATGCAGCTCGGCCACCACTGGCAGATGGTCCGAGGCCACGCGGCCGCTGGAATCCCGCCAGTTGCGCCCGAGCAGCGAGGCCGGGCGGCAGAAGATGCGGTCCAGCTTCAGGGCCGGCAGGCGGGAAGGGAAGGTGCGGTGCCGTGTCCTCGCCGGCATCTGCGCCGCGAGCGCCCGGAACACCGGCCCCCGCCAGCCCCATTCGTTGAAATCCCCCAGCACAACCAGCGGGCCTTCCAGCCGCCGTACCAGGGTAGCCAACCGCGTGGCCTGCGTATAACGCTCGCGCTGCCGCAGCCCGAGATGGGTGGAAATGACCCGCAGGGCCCCGGCCGGTGTCGCGATCTTCGCTTCGATAGCGACGCGCGGCTCCCGCCCGGGGTGGGAAAGGTCGTGCAGCGCGCTTTGCTCGATCGGCCAGCGGCTGAGCAGCATATGGCCGTAGGCGCCGTCCTTTGCCTGGATGGTCTCGGCCATGGCATGGCCGGGCAGGTGGCCACGAAGCGTGGTGAAGCCACAATGGTCGCTGCCGCGCCCGCGGCTGTCCACCTCCTGTACCGCCAGGATATCGGGCGCCTGACGGCGGATCAGCCCCAGCACCCGGTGCATGTCGCAAACCCCGTCGGTGCCAACGCCTCCATGGATGTTCCAGGTCATAACCCGCAGGATCACGCGGCGGCGTCTCTCTTACGATCCATCATGCGGCGGACCCGCTTGATCAGGCTCTGCAGCCCGAAAGACAGCGCGCCCCAGCAGATGAGAACCACAACGAAGCCGAGGATATCCGTCAGAGAGGGTTCGGTGAGAATCCGCAGCAGCCGGTCGCCCAATGCGGTCATCAGCAGCAGCCCGGGCGCCAGCCCCAGGGCGGTGCCGACCACATAGTCCAGCAAGGGGATGCGAATGGCACCCGCCACCAGATTGACCAGCGTGAAGGGTGCGATGGGCATCAGCCGCACCATGGTCACGGCCAGGATGCCGTTATTGGCGATGCTGCGGCTGACCCTGTTGATGCGTGGGCCAATGATCTTCCGCAGCAGGCCGGGCCCCATGCGCCGCCCGACCAGATAGGTCAGCACCGCGCTGACCATGGCGCCCACGGTGGCATAAAGCAGGCCCGGCCAAAGGCCGAAGGCGGCGGCCGTCGCCACGATCAGCACATTGACCGGGAAGGCCACCAGCCCCAGCAGCATGAAAAGCCCCAAGGCCAGCAGCGGCCCGAGGGAGCCGCCGGCCTCCATGGAGGCACTGAAGGTCTGGGGATTCATGAACTCGGAGAGAGGCGTATACCGCCACGCGACGCCCAGGATCACCACGGGCGCCACCACCAGCCCGACCCGCAGCCAGAGCGCCATGCCGCCGCCCGCGGCGGGCGCCTCGTCGGTGTCGAAATCGGCCAGCAGGGTCTCCGGGCCGATGGGGCGCCGCGGGTCCGCGACGGCTTCGATCTGTGGCACGCCTTCGCCCTCCGCGAGTTCACCATCGTCGATCGGCAGCAGCCGCCGCTTCCGGCTATGAAGTTGATCCAATGCCCGGAACAGGGAGCCGTCCCGGGTCACCGCCGCCACCTGTTCCGGCTTCACGCCCAGATGCTCAGCCAGCATCCGGTCCCGCACGCGGCGGATGCCGGCGCGGGTCGCCTCATCCCGCCCTTCGACCACCAGATCGCATTCGGTGTCGGTGGCCATGGAGCGGTTGCAGAGATTGGCGGAGCCGATGCGGAGCAGCCGGTCGTCCACAATCATGACCTTGGCATGCACCATCACATCGGCCTGGGGGCCACGGCGGTCGCCGACATGGGGGAACATCATGCGGACCCGGTCCGCCACTCCCGCCTGCCGCAACAGCATCATGAAACGGATGCGGCCGGCCAGCATGGTGCGATGCTCCAGCCAGGTATGGTGGGTGCGGGGGCCGAGCAGCACCACCTCCAGCTCGGGCTTCAGCATCATGCGCTCCGCCAGCCGCGCCGCGAGGTTGAGGTTGGTGTAGAACTGGTTCTCCGCGTAGATGCAGCGCTCGGCGCTGTCGATCATGGCCTCGAAGAGCCGCTCGACCTCCCGGACCTCCGGCTCATCCTCCCAGGCTGCCTGGGTGCGGGCGATGCCCACCTGCACATTTCGCAGGTCGGGCGTGACCGAGCGTGGCCAGAGGTCCGGCGCGCCTGAAGGTTGCGGCTGCCGGGGCGGCAGGTCCTCACAGGCACCCCGGGACCAACGGGCGCGGAACAGGTCCGCCAGGGCGCCGGCAGCTTCTCCGTCCACCACCATCTGCACGTCATGGAAGGGCAGATAGGGCACGTCGCGTGGATCGACGCGGTGTGGGTTAAGGGGGGAATGGGCTGGGGTGTCCCAGCGCCGGATCGTCAGGTCCAGACCACCGGAGAAGGCCAGCCGGTCGTCGATCACCACGATCTTCTGATGGTGCGAGGCACCGAGAGGCACCTCGTCGTCGAGGCAAAGCTCGATCTGGGCGGGGGTGTTCCAATGGAGCGCGAGCGCCGGGAGGACCTCCCGCTCCAATGCGTAGAGCACCGAATAGTCCCACAGCAGCAGCTTAACGCGCAGCTGCGGCTTGCGGGCCACCAGGGCGGCCAGGAAAGGCCCAAGCGTGACGGGCAGATCGTCCTTGGGCTCGCCCGAGGGCCCGACCAGCGGTGTGCGGCTGTCGATGTCCCAGCCAGCGACCAGAATGCTGTCTTCCGCCTTCAGAAGGGCTTCACGCAGCGCGCCATAATAGGCCGAGGCGTCCACCAGCACGCTGGCACGCTGCGCATGCTCCAGCCGCCAGACGGTGTCGCCCGGCTGTACCACCAGAGGCACGGCAACTCCCGCGGAGGACCCACGGTCATCCGGCTGGCGAGATGCGACAGGCGCAAGAAGATGTTGCATGGCCGGTTCTGAACGCAGCGCAGCACGAAAAGTCACGGCTGGTGCCGGCAAAAATTGTCCGGCCCCGGCTGCGCCGCTTGACGCCGGCGGCCCCGCGCGGGATCACCCGCAGAACTTGGCGCAAGAGGTATTCTGGCGATGCAGCGCGTTTTTTCGGGGATTCAACCCTCCGGTATTCCGACCCTCGGCAATTATCTGGGCGCCATCCGCAACTGGGTGCCCATGATGGATGACCATGAGTGCGTCTATTGCGTGGTCGACCTGCATGCCATCACCCAAGCCTTCGACCACAGGGAACTGGCCCGCGCGACGCGCGAGATGGCGGCGGCGCTGATTGCCTGCGGCGTGGACCCGGACCGCTGCACGCTCTTTGTGCAAAGCCATGTCCATGCCCATACCCGGCTGGCCTGGATCTTCAACTGCGTGGCCCGCATCGGCTGGCTGAACCGCATGACGCAGTTCAAGGACAAGGCGGGCAAGGACCGGGAGAATGCGGGCTCCGGCCTTTATGTCTACCCCAACCTGATGGCCGCCGACATCCACGCCTACCACGCCACCCGCGTGCCGGTGGGCGAGGACCAGAAGCAGCACCTGGAACTGGCCAACGACATCGCGCAGAAGTTCAACCACGACTTCGGCGTGGAATTCTTCCCCAACATCGAGCCCATGATCCAGGGCGTGGCCGCGCGCGTCATGTCGCTGCGCGATGGCACCAAGAAGATGTCGAAGTCCGACCCCTCGGACCAGTCGCGCATCAACCTGACGGACGATGCCGATGCCATCGCCCTGAAGATCCGCCGCGCCAAGACCGACCCGGAGCCGCTGCCCGCTGAGCTGGCCGGGCTGGAAGCGCGGCCCGAGGCGCGTAACCTGGTGGGCATCCTGGCCGCCGTGACCAATGCCACTCCGGCCGAGGTGCTGCGGGACCATGCCGGCAAGGGCTTCGGCGCCTTCAAGGAAGTGCTGACCGAGGCGCTGGTGGCGCATCTGAGCCCCATTCAGGCCGAGATGACCCGCCTGCTGGCCGACCCCGCCGCCGTGGACGCCGCCTTGCGCAAGGGCGCGGACCGTGCCTCCGCCATCGCCGAGCCGATCGTGACGAAGGCGGAGGAGATCGTAGGCTTCCTGCCCCGGCGTTAAGCCGAGGGCAGGAGGAGCGTCGCCGCCGCCTGGGCGGCGATGCCTTCGCCGCGGCCCGTGAAGCCCAGGCGCTCCGTGGTCGTGGCCTTCACGGAGACGCGGGCGACGGGGATGCCCATCAGTTCCGCCAGCCGGGCGCGCATCGCCTCGGCATGCGGGCCGATCTTGGGCTTCTCGCAGATCAGCGTCACATCGGCATGGGTGATCATGCCGCCGCGCGCCGCCACCCGGCCAGCGGCGTGGCGCAGGAAGCGGGCGCTGTCCGCGTCCTTCCATTCCATGTCGGTGGGCGGGAAGTGGCGGCCGATGTCGCCTTCCGCGAGGGCGCCGTAGATGGCGTCGCAGAGCGCGTGCAGGCCCACATCGGCATCGGAATGCCCGTCCAGCCCCAGCGGGTGCGGCACGGTGATGCCGCAGAGGATCAAGGGGCGGCCCTCGACCAGCCGGTGCACGTCGAAGCCGGTGCCCATGGCGGGCAGGAAGCGCGGCAGCAGGGCGGCCTCGGCGCGGGCCAGGTCCTCGGGGTAGGTCACTTTCAGGTTGTTCTCCGATCCAGGGAGCAGGGCGACGGGGAGGCCGGCGGCTTCCAGCAGTGCCGCATCGTCGGTGGCTTCCGCCGTGGCATCGCGGTGCGCCCGCAAAAGGGCAGGGAAGCGGAAGGCCTGCGGCGTCTGCGCGCGGTAAAGGCCGGCGCGCGGCACGGTGCGCTGAATGGTGCCCTCGGCGCCCGCTTTCAGCGTATCCGTCACGGGCTGGGCGGGGATGGCGCCGGGATAAGTTTCGAGCGCGGTCAGCAGGGCCGGCACCATCCCGGGGGCGAGGATGGGGCGGGCGCCGTCATGCACCAGCACGACATCGGGGGGAGAGGCCGCCAGAGCTTCGAGGCCCGCGCGCACGCTGTCCTGCCGCGTAGCACCACCGGCCACGGGGGGAAGGCAGGGCAAGCCTTCCAGCATGGCCGCCACTCGCGCTTCCTCGCCCGCCGCCACGACGGGCAGCAGGGCCTCGACCACGCTATCGGCCAGCAGGGCCTCCGCCGCATGGCGCAGGATCGGGCGGCCCAGCAGGTGGCTGTATTGCTTTGGCTCGGCGGCTCCGAAGCGGGACCCGCTTCCGGCCGCCATCAAGAGGGCGATGACGCGCATGGCGCGGAACCTATCCGCCTGCCGCAAGGCTGACCAGTGGGGCCATGCAGAGGGCGGATCGGCATGGACGTGGGGGCCTTTGCGCCCTAGATTGCCCAAATCATGAGCATCGCGACACCGCACGACAACGCCGCCCCGTCTTCCGCGGCCGAGGCCGTCACGCCGCCACGCCTGCGCCCCATCCATGTGGGGCCGCTGCGCATTGATGCGCCGGTGATTCTGGCGCCCATGTCGGGCGTTACCGACCTGCCGTTCCGCCGCCTGTGCCGGGAGCTGCAGGCGCCGATGGTGGTCAGTGAGATGATCGCCAGCCAGGCCATGGTGCGGGAGAACCGCGCCACGCTGAAGATGGCCGAGGTGGATGGATTCGGTGGCCCCGCCAGCGTGCAGTTGGCCGGTTGCGACCCGCAGGTCATGGCCGAGGCCGCGAAGCTGGCCGCCGACCGCGGTGCCGCCATCATCGACATCAACTTCGGTTGCCCGGTGAAGAAGGTCGCCATCGGCCAGCAGGCCGGTAGCGCTTTGATGCGTGACGAGATTGGAGCCGCCCGTATCCTGGATGCGGTGGTGAAGGCGGTGGATGTGCCCGTGACGCTGAAGATGCGCATGGGCTGGGACCACAGCAACCTGAATGCTCCGCGCCTGTCCAAGATCGCCGAGGACTGCGGCATCAAGCTGGTGACGGTGCATGGCCGCACCCGGCAGATGCTTTATACCGGCACCGCCGACTGGGCTTTCGTGGCCAAGGTCAAGGCGGCTGTGAGCCTCCCCGTCATCGTCAATGGCGATATCCTGACCCCCGAACACGCGGCGGAGGCGTTGCGGCAATCCGGCGCGGACGGCGTGATGATCGGGCGCGGCTGCTATGGCCGCCCCTGGCTGCTGGCCCAGGTGGCCGAGTACCTGACTACCGGCGCGCTGTTGCCGGAGCCTGATCTCGCCACGCATTACGACATCCTGCTGCGCCACTATCGCGCCATGCTGGACCACCACGGCGCCGGCCCTGGCGTGCGGATGGCCCGCAAGCATCTGGCCTGGTATTCCAAGGGTCTGCCTGGCTCGGCCGAGTTCCGCGTGCGCGTCAACCATGCCGAGACGCCGGAAGCCACGGAGGCGGTGCTCGAAGCCTTTTACCGCCCGCTGATCGAGCAGGGGGTGCAGGTGGTGCGGGAATCCTTCTCCGCCGCTGGGCGTGATGAGGATGCCATGGCGGCATGAACATCTTCACCCGCCATACGGCTGCCGAGGTCGCGCTTCCTGACAGCATCGCGGTGCTCTCGGCCCTGCCGGTGCCGGTGGTGGTGCTGGATGCCAGCAACCGCTTCCTTTCGGCCAATCCGGCGGCTGAGCAGTTCTTTCAGCTTTCCTTTGCCTCCCTGGCGCAGCACCGGCTCTCCGACCTGATTCCTTCCGATACCCGGCTCTTCGCGCTAGTGGATCAGGTGCGGAACCAGGATGCGCCAGTCTCCGACCACGACCTGACGCTGGAAAGCCCACGCCTGCACCGGACCGGTGTCGCCGCCCATGGTGCCCCCTTGCCGGAGATCTCCGGCGCTGTGGTGCTGACGCTGCAGGATGGCAGCAAAGCCCAGAAGCTGGACCGCCAGTTGAACTTCCGTG
Source organism: Pseudoroseomonas ludipueritiae (assembly GCF_014490445.1). Classification (GTDB taxonomy): domain Bacteria; phylum Pseudomonadota; class Alphaproteobacteria; order Acetobacterales; family Acetobacteraceae; genus Pseudoroseomonas; species Pseudoroseomonas ludipueritiae. Next base: position 13,568 of record NZ_JACTUZ010000046.1, read on the forward strand.
GCGCGGCCCGTGGCGCTTCCGCCATGGCCGCGATGCTGGCGCATGAGGTGAAGAACCCGCTCTCCGGCATTCGTGGCGCCGCGCAGTTGCTGGAGCAATCCGCCAGCGAGGCCGACCGCGAGCTCTGCGTCCTGATCCAGGATGAGGCCGACCGCATCCGCACGCTGGTGGAGCGGATGGAGATGTTCTCCGAGCGCCCGATCGAGCGCGGCGTGGTGAATATCCATGAGGTGCTGGACCACGTCCGCCGGATCGCCAGCCGTGGCTTCGCCAGCCACCTGCGGATCGTCGAGGATTACGACCCCTCGCTGCCGCCTGTCTGGGGCAACCGGGACTTCCTGGTGCAGATCCTGCTCAACCTCGTGAAGAACGCGGCGGAGGCGGTGGACCCGCAGGGTGGTGAGATCCAGCTTTCCACCGCTTATCACCACGGCGTGCGCATCGCGATCCCGGGATCGCGGGAGCGGGTGCACCTGCCGCTGCAGGTCAGCGTCCGCGACAATGGCCCCGGCATCGACGAGGATGTGCGCGCGACGCTCTGGGAGCCTTTCGTGACCACCAAGCGGGGCGGGCAGGGGCTGGGCCTCGCCATGGTCGCCAAGCTGGTGGCGGACCAGGGCGCCCTGATCGAATGCGACAGCCGCCCGGGCCGCACCGTCTTCCGCCTCTCCCTGCCCATGCCTCCCGCCGACCTGCCGGCCATAATCGAGACCCGCACCGAATGACCGACAGCCGAACCATCCTGATCGCCGATGACGACCGCGCCATTCGCACGGTGCTGTCCCAGGCCCTCGGCCGCGCCGGCTATACCGTGCGCGCCACATCCTCGGCCGCCACGCTCTGGCGCTGGGTCGAGGACGGGGCCGGCGATCTGGTGATCACCGATGTCGTTATGCCGGACGAGAATGGGCTGGACCTGGTGCCGCGCATCAAGCGTGTGCGGCCGGACCTGCGCGTGGTGGTGATGTCCGCGCAGTCGACCTTCGTGACCGCCGTGAAGGCGGCGCAGCGTGGTGCCTTCGAGTACCTCCCCAAGCCCTTTGACCTGAAGGAACTACTGGCTGTCGTGGCCCGCGCGCTGACCGCGCCCGCCGCGGCCCAGTCCGAGGCGGAGGAGGGTACCGAGGGCGAACGCCTGCCCCTGGTCGGCCGCAGCCCGGCAATGCAGGAGATCTACCGCACGGTCGCCCGCCTCACGACCACCGACCTGACCGTGATGGTCACTGGCGAAAGCGGCACCGGCAAGGAACTGATTGCCCGCGCGCTGCATGACTATGGCCGGCGCCGCACTGGTCCCTTTGTGGCCATCAACATGGCCGCCATTCCGCGCGAGTTGATCGAGAGCGAGCTGTTCGGCCATGAGCGCGGCGCCTTCACCGGCGCCCTGGCCCGTGGCGTCGGGCGCTTCGAACAGGCGGCGGGCGGTACCCTGTTCCTGGACGAGATCGGCGACATGCCGCCGGAGGCCCAGACGCGCCTGCTGCGCGTTCTGCAGGAAGGCGAGTTTACCACCGTGGGCGGCCGCAACCCGATCAAGGCCAATGTCCGCATCGTGGCCGCGACGCACCGTGACCTTCGGCAGGCGATCCGCCAGGGCCTGTTCCGTGAGGATCTGTTCTACCGTCTCAATGTGGTGCCCATCCGTCTGCCGCCGCTGCGGGAGCGGGTGGAGGACATCCCCCTGTTGGCCCGCCACTTCCTGGAGCGCGCGAAGAGTTCCGGCCTGCCCTCCAAGCAACTGGACCAGGAAGCCGTGGAGCGCCTGCGCCGCCATAGCTGGCCGGGCAATGCGCGGGAGCTTGAGAACCTGATGCGGCGCCTCGCGGCGCTCTACCCACAAGAGGTGATCGGCGCCGATGCGGTGCACAACGAGCTGGCGGAGGCCGAGCCGATGGCCGAGCCGGAGCTGCGCGCGCCGGAGACGCTGGAGCAGGCGGTGGAACGCCACCTGACCACCTTTGTCGCCGCGCAGAAGGACGGGCTTCCGGTGCGCGACCTTTATGAGCGCGTGCTGGCGGAGGTCGAGCGGCCCCTGCTGCGGCTGGCGCTGGCAGCCACCCGCGGCAACCAGATCAAGGCCGCCGCCATGCTGGGCCTGAACCGCAATACGCTGCGCAAGAAGATCCGGGAGCTGGACCTCCCGGTGGTGCGCGGTCTGTCGTGAGCCGCGCGGCGGGCAGCAAGCCGCCGCGCCTTGGCCGCCGCCTGGCGGACATGATGCTGGGCCGCGCCGTCACGCTGGTCCTGGCCATTGGGGCGCTGCTGCTCGGCATCGGCACTTTCACCCTGCTGTCAGGCGGCAGCCCCTTCGGCCCGACCAAGCCGGGGCAGGTCGTGGCCATGGTGCTGGTCAATGCCCTGTTCCTGCTGCTGCTGCTGGGCTCGGTGATCGGCCGGCTGGTGCGGGTCTGGGCGGAGCGGCGGCGGGGGTCGGCCGGGTCGCGGCTGCATGTGCGGCTGGTGCTGCTCTTCAGCGTGACGGCTGTGCTGCCGGCGCTGCTGGTGGCGGTGTTTGCAGCTGTCTTCTTCAACCTGGGCATCCAGGCCTGGTTCAGTGACCGCGTGCGCTCAACGCTGGAGGCCAGCCTCGTCGCCTCCCGTGCCTATCTAGACGAGCACCGCAACACCATCCGCGCCGATGCTTTGGCCATGGCGGCCGACCTGAACCGCAACCGCAGCCTGCTGGAAACCAACCAATATGCCTTCGCCCGCGTCCTGGCGACGCACACGGCGCTGCGTGGGTTGACGGATTCGGTGATTTTCGAGCCGACCTTGAATCAGGTGGTAGCCCATGCCGGCCTGACCACGACCATGGTGCTGGACCCACTGCCCGCCTGGGCCATGGAGCAGGCGCGTAATGGCGATGTCGCCGTCCTGCCCGGCGAGTCGGAGGAAGGCCGGGTGCGCGCGCTGGTGGAGCTGGATATTCAGCCGGGTCTCATGCTGCTGATCGGCCGCCCGGTGGACCCTGGCGTCATCGAGCACATGCAGCGCACCGAGCTCGCTTTCCAACAATATGACCAGTTGGACCGCAACCGCTCGGGCCTGCAGATCACCTTCGCCATGATCTTCGCCATCGCGGCCCTTCTGGTGCTGCTGGCGGCGGTGTCCATCGGCCTGGTGATCGCCAATCAGATCGCACGCCCCTTGTCGCGCCTGATCGTGGCGGCGGACCGGGTGCGAGGGGGCGACCTGACGGTGCGGGTGACGGAAGGCGAGGCGGATGACGAGGTCGGCAGCCTCTCCCGCGCCTTCAACCGCATGACCAACCAGCTGGCCGCTCAGCGCAGTGAGCTGATGGAAGCCTATCGCCAGATCGACGAGCGGCGGCGCTTCACGGAGACGGTGCTGTCCGGCGTCTCGGCCGGCGTGGTTGGGCTGGATGCCCAGGCGCGCATCAACCTGCCCAACCGCCGCGCCAGCGAGCTGCTGGGCCGTGACCTTGATGCGGATCTGGGCGCGAAGCTGGCGGAGGTGGAGCCCGAGTTCGTTGCCCTGCTGGATGCCGCCATCGCGGCGCCGGAACGCAGCCGCGTGGCCGAGATCCGCATCGGCCCGCCTTCCGCCCGCCGCACCCTGCTGGCGCAGATTGGTGCGGAAATGCAACGAGGGCAGGTGGTCGGCTATGTCCTCACTTTCGATGACATCACGGAACTGCTTTCCGCCCAGAGGAAGGCCGCGTGGTCCGATGTGGCGCGGCGCATCGCGCATGAGATCAAGAACCCGCTGACCCCGATCCAGCTTTCGGCCGAGCGCCTGAAGCGCCGCTACCTGAAGGAAATCCAGTCGGACCCCGAGACCTTCAAGGCCTGCACCGATACCATCGTGCGCCAGGTGGAGGATATCGGCCGCATGGTGGATGAGTTCTCCGCCTTCGCCCGCATGCCGCAGCCGGTGATGCGGTCGGAGGACCCGGCGCAACTGGCGCGTGAGGCGCTGGTGCTGCAGCAGAATGCCCATCACGACATTGTTTTTTCAACTGATATTCCATCCGGCCTGCCTCGGATCCGGTGCGACCGGCGGCTGCTGGGGCAAGCGTTGACCAATCTGCTCACCAATGCCGCCGATGCGGTGCATGGCCGGCAGCAGGCGCAGAAAGCGGCTGGAGAAACCGTGGAACCCGGCCATATCCGCATCCTGGTGGAGCAGGAGCAGGATTGGTTGAGCATCGCCGTGGAGGATGACGGCACCGGCCTGCCGGAAGGCGAAGAGCGGGAGCGGCTGACCGAGCCCTATGTCACGCATAAGCCGAAAGGAACCGGCCTTGGTCTTGCCATCGTCAAGAAGATCATGGAGGACCATGGCGGCAGGCTCGTCTTGACGGACCGTCAGGCGGGAGTGAAGGGGACGCGCGCGGCCCTGTCCTTTCCCCTGGGCGAGATGCAGAACGAGACGGCCGAAGCCAAGATGACGGAGGTGCAGCAACATGGCGCATGAGATCCTGATCGTCGACGACGAGCCGGATATCCGCGCCCTGATCGAGGGTATCCTGTCGGATGAGGGCTACGAGACCCGCGTGGCGCAGAATTCCGACACGGCCCTGGCTGCCTTCCGGGCCCGTCGGCCGAGCTTGGTGATCCTGGACATCTGGCTGCAGAACTCCCGCCTCGATGGCCTCGGCATCCTGGAAGCGATGCAGCGGGAGGAACCACAGGTTCCAATCGTGATGATCTCCGGCCACGGCACCATCGAGACAGCGGTGCAGGCCATCCAGCACGGCGCCTATGACTTCATCGAGAAGCCCTTCAAGTCCGACAGGCTCATCCTGATTGCGGAGCGGGCACTGGAAGCGGCGCGGCTGAAGCGCGAGGTCAGCGAGCTTCGCCTGCGCGCGGGCGCCGAGACGGAGCTGCTGGGCGCTTCTTCCAGCATCGGGCAACTGCGAAATGCCATCGAGCGCGTGGCGCCGACCGGCAGCCGCGTGCTGATCTCCGGCCCCGCCGGCACCGGCAAGGAAGTGGCGGCACGGATGATCCATGCCCGCTCCCGCCGCGCCGGGGAGCCGTTCGTGGCGCTGAATTGCGCGACACTGAACCCGGCCCGCTTCGAGGAGGAGCTGTTCGGCGTCGAGGCCGGCACCGATGGCGCTGGCGGTGGCCGCCGGGCGGGCGTGTTGGAACGCGCCCATGGCGGCACGTTGCTGCTGGACGAAGTGGCGGATATGCCGCTGGAAACCCAGGGCAAGATCGTGCGTGCCTTGCAGGAGCAGGGGTTCGAGCGCGTGGGTGGGGCCACACGGGTCAAGGTGGATGTGCGAGTCATCGCCACCACCAACCGCGACCTGATGGGCGAGATTGCCGGCGGCCGCTTCCGCGAGGATTTGTTCTACCGCCTGGCCGTGGTGCCGCTGCGTGTCCCCGCGCTGCGGGAGCGGCGGGAGGACGTGCCGGTGCTGGCCCGCCATTTCATGGCGCGTTCCGCCGAAACCTCGGGCGTACCCGCACGGGAATTGTCCGAGGATGTGCTGGCGGCCATGCAGGCCTATGACTGGCCCGGCAATGTCCGGCAGCTCCGCAACCTTGTGGACTGGCTGCTGATCATGGCACCCGGCGGGCCCGGGGAGCCTATCCGGCCTGAGATGCTGCCGCCGGAGGTAGGTTCCGCCGCGCCGGCTGCGCTGAAGCTCGACCGTTCCAGCGAGATCATGACCCTGCCGCTGCGCGATGCGCGGGAATTGTTTGAGAAACAGTATCTCGAGGCGCAGCTGCTGCGCTTCGGGGGGAATATCAGCCGCACAGCCAATTTCGTCGGCATGGAGCGCAGCGCGCTGCACCGCAAGCTGAAGTTCCTGGGCGTGCAGGCGGAGGATCGTAGCGCCACGGCCTGAGGCCCCATTGCCTCGGCGGCGCCCACGCGCGAAGGTGATGCACCGATCACCAGCACAGAGACTCGCGTATGTCCCGCATTGCCTATGTCAACGGCCGCTACGTCCCCCAGCGGGAAGCCTCCGTGAATGTCGAGGACCGCGGCTATCAGTTCGGCGACGGTATTTATGAGGTGGTCCATCTCTACGATGGCCGCTTCATCGATGAAGACCGCCACCTGGACCGGCTGGAGCGGTCTCTGAAGGCCATCCGGCTCCCGATGCCGCTGACGCGCTCGGCGCTGTCCCATGTCCTCAAGGAAGTGGCGCGGCGCAACCGCGTGACGGAAGGCCTGCTCTACATGCAGGTCACGCGCGGCGTGGCGCATCGTGACCACCCGTTCCCGGCCGAGCCTGTGCCCCCGGCGCTGGTGGTGACGGTGAAGCGCATCAAGCCTTACCCGACCAGCATCGCCAACTGGGGCGGCAATGCCATCACGATGCCGGACCTGCGCTGGAAGCACCGCGACATCAAGAGCATCAACCTGCTGCCGAATATCCTGGCCCGCCAGGCGGCCAAGGAGCAGGGGGCGGTCGAGGCCATTCTCTTTGAGGAAGACACCAAGGTCGTCACCGAGGGCGCCGCGACCAGCTTCTGGATCGTGGACGAGCAGGGCGCCATCCGCACCCGCGCGCTCTCCCATGCCATCCTGCCGGGCTGCACCCGTGGCGCGCTGATGGCGGAGCTGCAGCAGGAAGGCATCGCCTTCGATGAGCGCGCCTTCACGCTGGATGAGCTGAAGCGGGCGAGGGAGGCTTTCATCACCTCCGCAACCTCCTTCGTGAAGCCGATCCTGAAGATCGATGGCGCCCCGGTGGGTGATGGCACGCCGGGCCCGGTGACCACCCGCCTCTTCGAAATCTTTGCCCGTCACGTGAAGGGCGGGGCGAAGAACGCGGCATGAACCTGCCGCCGCCCCGCGCGCTGCTCTGGGACTGGGATAACACGCTGGTCGATGCCTGGGCGGGCGTCCAGGCCGGTATGAACGCGGCCCTGCGAGCCTTCGATATGCCGGAATGGTCAGTGGAGGAGGTGCGGGCCCGGGCGAGGCTTTCGCTGCGCGAGTCCTTTCCCGCGCTGTTCGGGACGGAATGGGAGAGGGCGCGCGACATCTTCTATGCCGAGGTCAAGGCTCGACACCTCGAGTTTATCACCCCCCTGACTGGGGTGGCTGAGGCTATGGCGGCCGGTGCGGCCTGGCCGCAGGCGGTGGTATCGAACAAGCAGGGGCCGATCCTGCGGCGGGAGGCGGAACACCTGGGCTGGTCGCGGCGCTTCGGTGTGCTGCTGGGCGCCGGAGACGCCGCGGCGGACAAGCCCTCCCCGGCGCCGGTTCTGTTGGCGCTGGAGAAGCTGGGCGTCGCGCCGGGGCCGGATGTCTGGTTCATCGGCGATACAGGTGTGGATATGCAGGCGGCGCGGGCGGCAGGCTGCTCGGCGGTTTTGCTTGGCGACGCGGCGCATGATGGTGGGGTAGAAGTTCTGGCACCTGATGCCCATTTCCGTGATGGCCACGAACTGGCCGAATGCCTGCTTGGGCTTGCCAAGACACCCCACTTCGCCTGATCTTGCGCCCGAACCGGTACACACCCTGTGCACCGGGGCGATGCCGCACATCCTGCCTCGGGCCACCGCTGCCCGGGCGGGCCACGCAGGCAGTCCGCCAAGAAGAAGAAGGACCGAGCCGATGGCCGCCGAGAAGTCCCAGAACGTGCAGGACGTGTTCCTGAATCACGTTCGCAAAAGCAAAACTCCCGTGACCATCTTCCTGGTCAATGGCGTCAAGCTCCAGGGCATTATTACCTGGTTCGACAACTTTTCCGTCCTGCTGCGTCGGGATGGCCACACCCAGCTGGTCTATAAGCACGCCATCAGCACCGTCATGCCGGGCGCGCCGATCATGCTGTTCGATGCCAACGCCGCCGGCGCCGGCGCCAGCCCTGCCCAGGGCGGCACCGTGACCGTGACACGTGAAGGCACCATGACATTGCAACGCGAGGTCAACCCTGTCGGCTCCTCCGACTGAGAACGCCACGGGCGGCAAGCCAATGCTTGCCGCCGTGCTTTTGCCGCATGAACGTCCCGCGCGCCTTCCCGGCGCCGAGGCCGGTGTCCTTGCATTTCCGGATCAGCGCAGCGTCAGCCGTGCCGCCGAGGCCCGCCTGGCGGAGGCCGTCGGCCTGGCCGCCTCCATCGGCCTGACCATCGTGCATAGCGCGGCTTTCCCGTTGCGCACGCGCCGTCCCTCGACCCTGCTGGGCGAAGGTCAGGTCGAGGCCGCGAAGCTCGCGATCGAGGAAAACCAGGTCGGCGTCGTGGTGGTCGATGCCGCGCTGACCCCGGTGCAGCAGCGTAACCTGGAGCGGGCCTGGGGCTGCAAGGTCATTGACCGGACTGGCCTGATCCTGGAGATCTTTGGTGAGCGCGCCCGCACGCGGGAAGGCTCGCTGCAGGTCGAGCTGGCGCACCTGGAATACCAGCGCACGCGCCTGGTGCGGTCCTGGACCCACCTGGAGCGCCAGCGTGGCGGCTTCGGCTTCCTGGGCGGCCCGGGTGAATCGCAGATCGAGATCGACCGCCGGCTGATCGGCGAGCGGATCGTGAAGCTGAAGAAGGAGCTGGAACAGGTCCGCCGGACCCGTGGCCTGCACCGGGCGGCACGCACCCGCGTGCCTTTCCCGGTCGTGGCGCTGGTGGGCTATACCAATGCCGGCAAGTCGACGCTGTTCAACGCCCTGACCGGCGCCGGCGTCTATGCGCAGGACCAGCTTTTCGCGACCCTGGACCCCACCATGCGTGCCATCCGGCTGCCTAGCGGGCGGACGGTCATCCTCTCCGACACCGTGGGCTTCATCAGTGACCTGCCGACGCAGCTGATCGAGGCTTTCCGCGCCACGCTGGAGGAGGTCGCCGCCGCCGACATCATCCTGCATGTGCGGGATGTGGCGCATCCGGACACCTCGTCCCAGCGCAGCGACGTGTTGGGAGTGCTGAACGAGATGGCGGCGGGCGAGAACCCGACGCTGGACGAGCAGTGGCAAAGCCGCATGATCGAGGTGCTGAACAAGGCCGACCTGCTCGGCGGGATCGCCGATGTTCCGGGTACCGATGCCTCTGCCATCGCTGTCTCGGCGTTGACCGGGGAGGGGCTGGATACCCTGCGCGCGGCGCTGGACGCCCGGCTGGCCGCGAACATGGTCACGGTGGACTACGCGCTGCCGCCGGCCGATGGTGCGCGGATCGCATGGCTCTATCAGCATGGTGAGGTTCTGACGCGGGAGGATGCCGATGACAGCATTCGCCTGAGCGTACGCCTGACACCGGCTGACCGCGCCCGCTTTGAGCAAGGCTGAAGGACTCCGATGCGCTTCGACCACCGGATGGCGACGGATGTCGCCACCATCCTGCGCGATGCCACCCGCGCTGAGATCCTGCCGCGCTTCCGCCGCCTGACCGTTGGCGCCATCCGCACCAAGTCGAGTCCCATCGACTTGGTGACGGATGCCGACGAGGCCGCGGAGCGGCAGATCACCTGTGAACTGCTGGCCCGCTTCCCTGGCTGCGTGGTGGTGGGCGAGGAAGCCCAGGCCGCCGACCCGGCGTTGCTGGAAAAGCTGGCCGATGCCGATCTGGCCTTCGTGGTGGACCCGGTGGACGGCACCGCCAATTTCGCCGCCGGCGTCCCGCTCTTCGGCTGCATGGCCGCGGCCGTGGCGAAGGGAGAGGTGGTTGCTTCCTGGATCCACGACCCGTTGGGCGACGACACCGCCGTGGCTTTGCGGGGCGAGGGTGCCTGGATCGAGCATCCGCAGCATGGTCGAACGGACCTGCGCGTCGCCGCCGCCGCGCCGCTGGAGCGGATGACCGGCGCCGTTTCCTGGACTTGGATGACGGAGCCTCTCCGCAGCCGGATCACGGCGCGGTTGTCGCGCCTGTCCTCCGGCGTTCAGTTCCGCTGCGCCGCGCATGAATACCGGCTGATCGCCTCCGGCGGGGCACACTTCACCATCTATAACAAGCTGATGCCCTGGGACCACCTACCGGGTTGGCTGCTGCACAAGGAAGCCGGTGGCTATAGCGCCCGCTTCGATGGCAGCGACTACCTGCCAGTGCATACCGGTGGTGGCCTGCTTGCGGCACCGGACCGTGCAAGCTGGGAGGCCATCAAGGCCGCCCTGCTGGACGACTGAAAGGAAAGGCGCGGTTATCTTTCGCGCCTTTTCACATCCTGCCAAGCGGCTTCCATCGCCTCCAGTCCGGCATCGGCGGGCGACTGGCCGCGTTCGCCCAGCAAAGCCTCCACGGCATTGAAGCGCCGCTCGAACTTGGCATTGGCGACATGCAGGCAGGTCTCCGGGTCCAGGTCCAGCTTACGCGCCAGATTGACCACGACAAAAAGCATGTCGCCGAGTTCGTCCTGTAGGCGGGCCTTGGAGGCAGCGGGAAATTCCGCCCGCAGTTCGGCAATTTCTTCATCCAGCTTGGCAAGGACAGCCTCTGCATCCGGCCAGTCGAAGCCGACGCGCGCAGCACGGCGGGCGATCTTGTTGGCGCGGGTCAGGGCGGGCAGGGCGGGTGGAATGCCGGCCAGGGTGCCGGTTTCGCGGCGAGCCTCGCGCTCGGCCTGCTTCTGGATCTCCCAGGCGGCCGTCTGGGCGGCTGCGTCACGGGCGGCGGCCTCGCCGAAGACATGGGGGTGGCGGCGGATCATCTTGTCCGAGATCGCTTCGGCCACGGCGGCAAAGTCGAAGGCGCCGTCCTCCTGGGCCATCTGAGCGTGATAGACCACCTGGAACAAGAGGTCGCCGAGTTCGTCCTTCAGCGCGGGCATGTCCTGGCGAGTAATGGCATCCGCCACTTCATAGGCTTCTTCGATGGTGTAGGGCGCGATGGAAGCAAAGTCCTGTTCGCGGTCCCAGGGGCATCCATCCGGTGCCCGAAGCCGCGCCATGATGTCGAGGAGGCGCAGAAGGGCATCAGCAGGGCTAGCTGTCATGGCGCGTCTCATTACCTGATAATATATATTATGTAAAATTAGAGGCCTGTTGTGAGCACAAGGCCATCATGGGCCGCTTCCACGCCCCGCGGCAGGTTCTGACACATCCAGGCCCAATCCAGATCCGTACCCATATGCGTCAGCACCGTGCGCCGTGGCTTCAGCCGTTCCACCCATTGCAGCACCAGTTCCAGATGCGCGTGTACCGGATGCGGCTTTCGCTGGAAGCAGCCGACGATCCAGGTGTCGAGCCCTTCCAGCACCGCGAAGCTTTCCTCCGGCATGGCCACCACGTCGGTGGAATACGCGAAATCGCCGATCCGCAGCCCCAGCGTTTCCATGACCTTGTGGTCCTGCCGGAATAGCTGGACTGGAAAGCCCGCTATGTCCCAGACCTGCCCGGGTGCCACCGCCAGCGGCGTCAGCGCCGGGCGAAAGAATGCCGGCGGCGTCGGGTCGCGGAAGACGTACTCGAACCGCGTCTTCAGTTCCGCCAAGGTTATGGCGGTGCCATAGGCCGGAATGGCGGCGCCCCGAATTCGGTTCAGTGGGCGGAATTCGTCCAGGCCCATGATGTGATCGGCATGGCCATGCGTGACCAGCAGCGCATCGATCCGGCGGATGCAATTCGCCAGAAGTTGTGCCCGCAGATCCGGCCCGGCGTCCACGAGCAACCGCCGCCCATCCTCAGCCTCGATCAGCAAGGATGAGCGCGTACGCCTGTTGCGTGGCTCAGCCGGGTCGCACAGGCCCCAGTCGCCGCCACCATCGGCGCCCCCAAGCATCGGCACGCCTGCGGAGCCGCCACAGCCGAGGATGGTTAGCTTTAAAAACAAGGCTTCAGGCGGCTTTCTTGAATAAATTGCGGAAGTTTTCGGTAGTCAGTTCCGCCATGGCCTCAGGGGTCATGCCGTGGACCTCGGCGAGCACCTTGGCCGTATAAGCGACATAGGAAGGCTCATTCCGCTTTCCGCGGAACGGCACTGGTGCGAGATAAGGCGAGTCCGTCTCCACCAACAGGCGCTCCGCCGGAACATCGCGCGCGATATCGCGCAGTTCCGTGGACTTCGGAAAGGTCAGAATGCCTGAAAAGGACACATAGGCGCCCATATCCAGCGCTGCTTCGGCCAGCTGCCTGCCAGAACTGAAGCAGTGCAGCAGGAACGGAAAAGCGCCGCCCGCCGCCCATTCCTCACGCAGGATGGCGGCAATGTCTTCATCCGCATCCCGTGCATGGATCACCAGGGGCAACTGGGTCTGCTGGCAAGCGCGGATATGGCGGCGGAAGCCTTCCTGCTGCACCTCCCGTGGCGCCTTGTCATAGAAGTAGTCTAGGCCGCTTTCGCCGATGCCGATGATGCGCGGGTGGTCGGCGGCCGCAACGATCTCGGCCACCTCCGGCAAGGGCCCCTCACCCACATTCTGCGGATGCACGCCGACGGTACCCCACACCTGCGGAAAGCGCTCCGTCAGCGCCTTCACCTCCGGCGCCTGTGCCATCCGCACGCCGATCGACACCATCTGCCCCACGCCGGCATCCGCCGCGCGGGACAGGATGTCGCCGATCTCCGCATCCGTGAAGTAATCCAGGTGGCAGTGACTATCGACCAGCATCAGGCGGGCTCGTCCTGGATCTTCTGGAACAGCGGGCTCGGCGGCGGCAGCGCAGTTCCATCGGGCAACGGCATCGCCAGTGCCGCCAGATCCCGAGCCTCGGCTGGCACACCAAGCTGGTCCAGCATGCGGCTCATGGTGTCGGGCATGAAAGGCTGCAGCACCGTCGCCAGCGCGCGGAGCGCGGTATGCAAGTGGCGCAGCACGGAGGCCATGCGTACCACATCGGTCTTCTTCAGCGACCAGGGCTTCTGCGCGTCGATCCAGGAATTGCCCAGGCGGGAAACAGCCTGGATACGCTCCAGCGCTTCATGGAAGGCTTGGCGGCTCAGCGCCTCCTCCACGCGCTGCGGCAGCGCGGATACCGCATCCAGCAACTCAGCATCGGTGGGGTCTGGTGCCCCGGCGGCAGGCAGCTGGCCATCGCAATTGCGCTGGATCAGCGAGAGCGTACGCTGCGCCAAGTTACCAAGATCATTCGCCAACTCGCTGTTCAGGCGCTGGATCAGCGACTTGCGGCTGAAATCGCCATCGTTGCCGAAGGGCACCTCGCGCAGCAGAAAGAAGCGCACCGGGTCCAGGCCGTATTGCTCCACCAGCGTCAGCGGGTCGATGACATTGCCCAGCGACTTGGAGATCTTCTGGCCCTCGTTGGTCCACCAGCCATGGGCAAAGACCCGGCGCGGCACCGGCAGCCCGGCCGCCATCAGGAAGGCCGGCCAGTAGATGGCGTGGAAGCGGACAATGTCCTTGCCAACGAAATGCACGTCAGCCGGCCAGAAGCGCCAAAGATCAGCGTTTTCATCAGGGTAGCCGAGCGCGGTGATGTAGTTTGTCAGCGCATCCAGCCAGACATACATCACATGTGCCTCATCCCCCGGCACCTTCACTCCCCACTTGAAGGAGGTGCGGGAAATGGAGAGGTCGGTCAGGCCGCTCTTGACGAAGCTGATGACCTCGTTGCGGCGGCTCTGCGGCGCGATGAACTCCGGATGCTCGTCATAGAAGGCCAGCAGCCGGTCCTGCCAGGCGGAGAGGCGGAAGAAGTAGGAAGGCTCCCTCACCCACTCCACCGGCGCACCGGTGGGGGCGAATTTCTGGCCATCCTTTTCCGTGATCTCATCGGGGCCGTAGAAGGCCTCGTCCCGCACCGCGTACCAGCCTTCGTAATGGCCGAGATAGATCTCGCCACGCTCCTCCAGCCGCTTCCAGAGGGCGGCGCAGGCGCGCTTGTGCCGCTCCTCGGTGGTGCGGATGAAGTCGTCGTTGGAATAGTTCATCCGCACCGCCAGGTCGCGGAAGGCCTGGCTGACCTGGTCGGTGAAGGCCTGCGGGTCCATGCCGCGGGCCTCGGCCGCCTTCTCGACCTTCTGCCCATGCTCATCGGTGCCGGTCAGGAAATGGACCTGGTAGCCGGACATCCGCTTCCAGCGCGCCAGCACATCCGCCGCCAGGGACGTATAGGCGTGGCCGATATGCGGCTTGTCGTTCACGTAATAGATGGGCGTCGTGAGATAGTAGCGCCGCTCGCTCGTCATGGTTCTTCAGGTCCTCAGCGCGAGGCCAGTCGGGTCAGACCGTTCAGCACCGCCTGTTTGCGGTCCAGATTCAGGGTTTCGGTCTCGTCAGCCAGCCGGCCCAGGGTGTCCCACAGAGAGGCCCAGTCGGCAAGCGGGCGGGCTGCCAGATAAGGCGCCGCCGTGCCGCCGCGCGCCGCCTCCCGGATGGCGGCCGCCAGGGTGGAACGCAGCAGGTCAAAGAACATCACCAGCGCACTGCCATCCCGCTTACCCGCCAAGCGGTCGCTGAGTTGGTGCAGGGCGCGTGGGTCAGGGTGCGGCAGGCTGCGCAGGAAGCTGTCCACCTCGGCCTGCAGGGCCAGCCCCTCGCCTTCCGCTAGTTCCAGCGCCCGGCCAGGCGCGCCGTCCGAGATCCTGGCCAGGGCGGCACGCTGCCCGGCATCGAGGTCCGGCAGCCAATGGGAGAGCACCCGCTCCATCTCCGGCGCGGCCAGGGGGAAGAGGTCGACACGCCGGCAGCGGCTGCGGATGGTAGGCAGCAGGCGATCTGGCGCCGCCGTGGTCAGCAGCAGCAGCGCGCGGGGCGGCGGCTCTTCCAGCGTCTTCAGCAGGGCGTTCTGGGCTTCGGCATTCATCGCCTCCGCCTGTTCGACCAGCACGATGCGCCAACCACCCTCAGCGGCTGTCAGGGAAAGGAAGCGTGGCACCTGCCGCACCTCGTCCACCCGGATCATCATCTTCACGCCGCGATCGCCCGCATTGGGCGCCAGGCTGCGCAGGTCTGCATGGCCGGCGGCGGCGACACGGCGGAAGGTCGGGTCTGCTGGCGGCAGGAACAGGGGCGGCGTGGCAGGCGGGCAGCCCGCCAGCAGCCAGCGCGCGAAACGGAAGGCCAGGGTGGCCTTACCGACGCCGCGCGGGCCGGTCAGCAGCCAGGCATGGTGCAGCCTGTTAGAGGCAGCGGCATCGGCCAGCGTCTGCGCGGCATGGTCATGGCCGAACAGGTCCGGGTTGGCGCGGGGTTCCGGCGGCAGGCTCACAGGGCCAGTCCCAGCCGGTCCCGCAACACGGCGCTGGCCACTGCGAACACGGCTTCTGGCGGTTGGGATGCATCCAGCAGGGCGCAACGCTGTGGCTCCGCGGCGGCGATGGCGCGGAAGCCCTCCTGCACGCGCGCATGAAAGGCAGCGCCCAGCCGCTCGAAACGGTCCGGCAGACCACGTGTCAGGGCCCGCGCCATGCCGGCCTCGGGCGGCAGGTCGAGCACCAGAGTGGCGTCGGGCACGAAGCCATCCAGGGCCACGTCAGCCAGCTTGCGCCAGACGGCGGAATCCAGGCCATGGCCGTAGCACTGGTAGGCCAGGGTCGAGTCAGCGAAGCGGTCGCAAACCACCCAGATGCCGGCTTCCAGCGCCGGCTGGATGGTCTTGGCCATATGCTCGCGGCGCGCGGCGAACATCAGCATGGCCTCGGCCACAGGGTCCCAGCTCACCGCCCCGTGCAGCATCAGCCCGCGCAGCGCCTCGGCGCCCGGCGCGCCGCCGGGCTCGCGGGTGCGCAGCACCGGCCGGCCA
>NZ_JACTUZ010000047.1 GCF_014490445.1 Pseudoroseomonas ludipueritiae
TGGCTGGCCGCCTGCCGCCCCTGCCGGCGCTGCCGCTTTACGTGGAGCCGCCGGCGGTGCGGGTGCCGCCGCAGGCATGATGCCGGAGCCGCTGTCGGCCGGGGATGCCCCCGCCCTGGCCGCCCTGCATGCCGCCGCCTTTCCGCCGGCCGAGGCCTGGGGCGCGGATGCGATCTCGCTGATGCTGGGGCTGGAAGGCGCCTATGGCTTCGGGCTGGAAGGCCAGGGTTTCATTCTGGCCCGCGCCGTGGCGGGGGAGGCCGAGATCCTGACCCTGGCGGTGGCGCCCGGGGCGCGGCGGCGGGGCGTGGCCGGCGCCCTGCTGCGCGCCGCCATGATGGAGGCGCAGTATCGGGACGCGCTTGTGATGTTCCTGGAAGTCTCGGACGCCAATATTGCGGCGCGTGGTCTTTACGCCGGGGCGGGCTTCGCGCAGGTGGGGCTGCGGCGGCGTTACTATGCCGATGGCAGCGACGCCCTGGTGCTCAGCCGCCCGCTTTCCGCAGCCTGAGCCGCGTCAGCCCACCCGCTTCCTCCACCACCGAGAGCACCTCGTGGCCTTGTTCCAGGGCGGTGCGCGGCACGTTGCGGCGCGGTTCCTCGCCTTTCATCAGAACTTCAAGAACCTCGCCCGGCGCCATCCGGTCCAGCGCCAGGCGGGTGCGGACAAAGGTCATCGGGCAAGTCTCGGCTGTGATGTCGATCTGGCGGGTGGGTGATTCATCCATGCGCTGTTCTTGCGGCATTTTGTAAAGGGAGATGATTTTCTTCGTGAGGGCTGTTGCGGGAAGTCGGTGAATACAGATATGCTACGATAGGCTGGTGCGGCAAGTGCCGGCATGATGATCAGCAAGAACTGCATGAAGAGGCAATGCTATGGCCGAAGAACAGGCTGGGCGTGATCTGCTGGAACTTACGGCGCAGATCGTCGCCGCGCATGTCTCGAACAATGTCGTGGGCCTGCCGGAAGTCCCTTCGCTGATCGAGCAGGTCCACCGCACCCTGGCCGGCCTGGGTGGCGCCGCGCCGGCCCCCGCCCCGGTGGCCGAGAAGCCGCAGCCCGCCGTGCCCGTGAAAAAATCCGTGACGGACGAGTATCTGGTCTGCCTGGAAGACGGCAAGAAGCTGAAGATGCTGAAGCGGCATCTGAAGACCGCCTATGACATGACCCCGGAACAGTACCGGGAGCGCTGGAACCTGCCGCCCGATTACCCGATGGTGGCGCCGAACTATGCCAAGCATCGTTCGTCGCTCGCCAAGAAGATCGGCCTGGGCACCAAGCCGCGCGGTGGCCGCCAGCGCCGCGCCGCTGCCTGAAACGAGGCCGCGCCACCAGGGCAGGGGCCGCTCCCGGCGCTGAGGCGCCGGGGCCGCGGCGCAGCCCGTCCCGGATCGCGCGCCTTGCTTTGGCGGGATTATGATGGCAAGGGCGGGTGGCATTCACCCGCCCACGCGGGGCCAGGTGGCCCCGGCGCAGGAGCTTCCGACCACGCGCATGGATACCCGCCACGCATCCCCCTCTCCTTCGGCCTCCGCCGCGGCGGCGCCCGACCAGTCCCGGCCCGATCCGCTGCGGATCGAGCGGCTCTGCGTCGAGCGTGGGCTGAAGATGACCGGGCAGCGCCGGCTGATCGCCCGCGTGCTCTCCGAGGCGGTGGACCACCCGGATGTGGAGGAACTCTACCGCCGCGCCCTGGCGCTCGATTCCCGCGTCTCCATCGCCACCGTCTACCGCACGGTGCGGCTGCTGGAGGAGAAGGGCATCCTGGAGCGGCATGACTTCGGCGGTGGCCGCGCCCGCTACGAGGCCACCGACCATGGCCACCATTACCACCTAATCGACATCGAATCCGGCAAGGTCATCGAATTCTCGGACGAGCAGCACGAGGCGCTGGCCACCGCCATCGCCGCGCGCCTGGGCTTCCGCCTCGTCGGCCATCGGCTGGAGCTCTTTGGCCGCCGCCAGGATGAGGAGCCGGCGCCGCCGCTGCGCGGCCGGGTCCGTCGTGCCCCCGCCAAGGGCGACGCCGGGGGCGGAGGGGCGGCATGATCGACCCGGAGGCCGGCTTCGGCGAGCTCCGGGCCGGCAATCTGGGGGTCCGCATCGCCATCTCGAAAGATGAGGTCGATGCGGCGCAGGCGCTGCGCTACCGGATCTTCTACGGCGAGATGGGCGCGCATGCCGATGCCGCGACCGCCGCCGCCGCGCGCGACCGCGATGCCTTCGACGATGTCGCCGACCACCTGCTGGTGCTGGACCACAACCTGGGCGAGGGCGCCAAGGCCGTGGTGGGCACCTATCGGCTGATCCGTCGCGAGGCGGCGGCGCGGGTGGGCGGCTTCTATTCGGCCAGCGAATACGATGTCACGCCGCTGACCTCCCGCCCCGGCCCGGTGCTGGAGCTGGGGCGCTCCTGCGTCGATGCCGAATATCGTGGGCGGCCCTCGATGCAGCTGCTCTGGGCCGGCATCGCCGCCTATATCGCCAAGCACAATGTCGAGGTGATGTTCGGCTGCGCCAGCCTGCCGGGTACCGACCCCGATGCCCTGGCGGCACCGCTGAGCTACCTGCATGCCGAGCATCTGGCGCCGCCCGAGCTGCGCCCCCGCGCGGTGCCGGAGCGCTTCGTGCGCATGGACCGCATGGACCCGGCGCTGATCGACCGCCGCGCCGCCCTGGCCGACCTGCCGCCGCTGGTGAAGGGCTATCTGCGGCTGGGCGGCTTCGTGGGCGATGGCGCGGTGATCGACACGCAGTTCAACACCACCGATGTCTGCGTGGTGGTGATGACCGAGCGCGTGACGGACAAGTATTTCCGCCACTTCGAGCGCAACAAGGCCGCCTGAGGGCTTCCGGCCCGCGGGCGGGCCTGTCGCGAGGATATCGTTTGTTTCGCCGCAAAGGCTCCGGTATCGCTGGGGCATGACGGCCAATCCGACCGCCCTCGACCCCCTGACAGGCCGCCGCCCCCTGCTGGTCGGCCCGCCCGACGACTCGCCGCTCTCGCGCGGCAGCCGGCTGCGCGCGGCCGGGCGGCTGCTGCTGGTGGTGCTCTGGACGCTGCTCTGCATCCCCATTCAGACGCTGCTGGTGCTGCTGCCGGGGCGGGGCAATGCCTGGTTCGGCGGGCTGTACCACCGCGTGCTCTGCCGCATCGTCGGCCTGAAGGTGCGGGTGCTGGGGCAGCGGGCGGACCAGGGGCCGGCCGGGCGGGGGCGCACGGTGCTGTTCCTGTCCAACCATTCCTCCTGGCTGGATATCCCGGTGCTGGGCGGCACGCTGCAGGCACCCTTCGTGTCCAAGGCGGAGGTGGGGCAGTGGCCGGGCATCAACCTCGTCGCCAGGCTGGGCCGCACCGTCTATGTCAGCCGCGCCCGCGGCCGCACGGGCGAGGAGGCAGGGGAAATGCGCCAGCGCCTCGCCGCCGGCGACAGCCTCGTGCTCTTCCCCGAGGGCACCAGCAGCGACGGCACCCGCGTGCTGCCCTTCCGCTCCTCCTTCCTGGCGGTGGCCGAGGCGGCGGCGGCGGTGCAGCCGGTCTCGGTGGTCTATGACCGTATCGGCGGCCTGCCGGCCACGCGGCGGGACCGGCCGATCTTCGCCTGGTATGGCGACATGGATATCGGCAGCCACTTCTGGCGGCTGGCGCGCGGCGCCGGCGGGCAGGTGACGGTGGTGCTGCACGAGCCGCTGGACCCCCGCGCCTATCCCAACCGCAAGCTGCTGACGGCGGCGGTGGAGCGCGTGGTGGTGGAGGGCGCGGCGGCGCTGCGCCAGGGCCGCCCGGCCAAGCCGCTGCCGGCTTTGATGAAAGGCCGGTGAAGCGGCTTTAAACCGCCGGTTTGCCTTGACCCGGCGCGGCCTCATCCACAACTCTGGTGCCTGATGGACCGGCCCGATTCGACCCTCGGGCGGCGGTCTCCGGGGGCAGGCTTCGCTTGACCTCGGCCACCGCGCGCCGCACATCGGCCCTTGCCGCCGCCCGGACACCGGGCGGCACCGGCGCAGGGACCGTGCCGGGTGTTGCTGCCGCGCCAGGGTTTTCCGAGAACATGACCGATACTGCCGTGCCGCCCCGCAAGCGGCTCTTCATCCGTACCTGGGGTTGCCAGATGAACGTCTATGACAGCGGCCGCATGGCCGATGTCCTGGCGCCGCTCGGCTATGGCCCCGCCGAGACACCGGAGGAGGCCGACATGGTCATCCTCAATACCTGCCACATCCGCGAAAAGGCGGCCGAGAAGGTCTTCTCCGACCTTGGCCGCCTGCGGGTGATGAAGGAAGCCAAGGCCGAGGCCGGGCAGAAGATGGTGCTCGCCGTCGCCGGCTGCGTGGCACAGGCGGAGGGTAAGGAGATCACCGCCCGCGCCCCCTGGGTGGATATCGTGCTGGGGCCGCAGACCTATCACCGCCTGCCGGAGATGGTGGCCCGCGCCGCCCGCGCGGCGGGGGCGCAGATCGACACCGACTTCCCGGTGGAACAGAAGTTCGACCACCTGCCGGAGCCCGCCGCCAGCCAGGGGCCGGTCGCCTTCCTCACCATCCAGGAAGGCTGCGACAAGTTCTGTTCCTTCTGCGTGGTGCCATACACGCGGGGCGCCGAGTTCAGCCGCCCCGTGGCCGCCATCCTGGCGGAAGCGCGGCAACTGGTGGCGAATGGCGCGCGGGAGATCGCGCTGCTGGGCCAGAACGTGAATGCCTGGCATGGCGAGGCGCCGGACGGTTCCACGTGGAACCTGACGCGGCTGCTCTATGCCCTGGCCGAGATCGAGAACCTGCCGCGCATCCGCTACACCACCAGCCACCCGCGCGACATGGATGAGGGGCTGATCCGCGCCCATGGCGCCATCCCGCAGTTGATGCCCTTCCTGCACCTGCCGGTGCAGAGCGGCTCGGACCGCGTGCTCCAGGCCATGAACCGGGGCCACAAGGCCGATCTCTTCCTCCGCATCTGCGACGAGCTGCGGGAAGCGCGGCCGGACATGGCGCTCTCCTCCGACTTCATCGTGGGCCATCCGGGCGAGACCGCCGAGGACCATGCCGCCACCATGAAGCTGGTGGAGCGGGTGGGCTTCGCGCTGGCCTATTCCTTCAAGTATTCGCAGCGCCCCGGCACCCCCGCCGCCGGCCAGCCCTTCCAGGTGGCCGAGGATGTGAAGGATGCCCGGCTGCAGGAACTCCAGGCCCTGCTGCGCCAGCAGCAGGACGGCTTCAACGAGGATTGCGTGGGGCGCGACTGCGAGGTGCTCTTCACCAATCCCGGCCGCCATCCCGGCCAGGTGATGGGCCGCACGCCCTGGCTGCAACCCGTGCATGCCGAGGCGCCTTTGTCCCTTATCGGGACAACGGCGCGGGTTCGCATCACGGCGCGGCACCCCAATTCCCTCCGCGCCACCTTGCAGGACCAGAAGGAGCTTGCCCTCGCTTGAGCCTCTCCCGCACCGCCCCGATCGCGCTTCGCACCAACCCCCGCAGCATGGACCGGCCATTGATGGGTGATACCGTTTCCGCCGCTCGTACCGTCACGCTGCAATTCGATGACAATGCGCTCCTGCCGTTGCTCTACGGAGAGCACGACCGGCATCTCGCGCAGATCGAGCAGCGCGCCGGTGTGCGCCTGGCCAGCCGTGGCAACCGGCTGACCATCACCGGCTCGAATGAGGCATCCGGGGTGGCGGAGGCGGCGCTGCGCGCGCTGTGGAAGCGACTGGAGCGTGGCGACCCCATCGGCATCGCCGAGGTCGAGGCGGCGCTGCGCCTCTCGGAAGGCGCCGCCCGTGCCGCCCAGGCCGAGGGCGCAGAACCCCGCCTGCCGCTGCCAGACCTGCCCGCCATCCGCACCCGCAAGGGCGCCATCGGCCCGCGCAGCCCGGCGCAGGCCGGCTACATGGACATGCTGCAGCGGCATGAGATGGTCTTCGGCATCGGCCCCGCCGGCACCGGCAAGACCTATCTGGCCGTGGCGCAGGGCGTGGCGCTGCTGATGGCGGGCCGGGTGGACCGCATCGTGCTGTCCCGCCCGGCGGTGGAGGCGGGGGAGCGCCTGGGCTTCCTGCCCGGCGACATGAAGGAGAAGGTGGACCCCTATCTCCGCCCGCTCTACGACGCGCTGCACGACATGATGCCGGCCGACCAGGTGGCGCGCCGCATCGCCTCCGGCGAGATCGAGATCGCGCCGCTGGCCTTCATGCGTGGCCGCACGCTGGCCCATTGCTTCGCCATCCTGGACGAGGCCCAGAACACCACGCCGGCTCAAATAAAAATGTTCCTGACCCGGATGGGCGAGGGGACGCGGATGGTGGTGACCGGCGACCCCTCCCAGGTCGACCTGCCGCCGGGGCAGAAATCCGGGCTGGTGGAGGCGCTGAACGTGCTGGGCGGGGTGCCCGGCATCGGCATCACCCGCTTCGCCGAGCAGGACGTGGTGCGGCATCCGCTGGTGGCGCGCATCGTCGCCGCTTATAACAGGGCGGATGAGCAGGGCGAGACCAGCCAGAAGGCTGGCCGCGTGGTGCGCCGGGGCGGCGATGGCCCGCCGCGGCAGGAAGGAGAGTGATGGAACCGGGAAGTAGATCGCCCGGCCGCAATGTCGCGGCCGGGCCTACCGAGGACGAGGCTTCGGATCAGTATCCGGGGCCGGAGATCGAGGTGATCGTCGCGGCGCCAGGCTGGCGCGCGGCGGTGCCGCGGGTCGAGGATCTGGCACGCCGTGCGGCCCAGGCCGCCTGGGCCGAGGCCGGGCTGGAGGCCGAGGGCGCCTTCACCGTCCTGCTGGCCGATGATGCCGCCGTGAAGCGGCTCAATACCGATCATCGCGGCAAGGTGAAGCCCACCAATGTGCTCTCCTTCCCCGGCGAGATGCCGGGGCACCTGGGGGATATCGCGCTCGCGCTCGGCGTGGTGCGGCGGGAAGCGCGCGCCAACAAGCGCCGCGTGGCCGCGCATCTGGCGCATCTGGTGGCGCATGGCACGCTGCACCTGGCCGGGCATGATCATCTGCAAGCCGGCGAGGCCCGGCGCATGGAGCAGGCGGAAGCGCGCATCATGCGCCGCCTGAACATGCCCAATCCCTGGCGGGGCATGACATGAGCGGCACCGAACCTCGCGATGGCCTTCTGGCGCGGCTGCAAAGCCTGTTGCGCAAGAAGAACAACGACAGCGTGCGCGGCCAGGTGGAAGCCCTGGTCGAAGGCCGCGAATACCACGGCGGGGAGGACGGCGCCGCTTCCATCCCCGAGCTGGACGCGCAGGAACGCGCCCTGCTGACCAATGTGCTGAAGCTGCGGGGCAAGACCGCCGCCGATGTCATGGTGCCGCGCGCCGATATCGTGGCCATGCCGGAGGACCTGACGCTGGAACAGGCCATCCGCCTGATCCAGCGCGAGGGCCA
Source organism: Pseudoroseomonas ludipueritiae (assembly GCF_014490445.1). Lineage (GTDB taxonomy): Bacteria > Pseudomonadota > Alphaproteobacteria > Acetobacterales > Acetobacteraceae > Pseudoroseomonas > Pseudoroseomonas ludipueritiae. The sequence continues at coordinate 7,392 of NZ_JACTUZ010000047.1, forward strand.
CAGCCGCTTCCCCGTCTACCGGGAGCAGCTGGATGAGGTCGTGGGCATGGTCCATATCAAGGACGTCTTCGCCAGCGTCGGCCGGGAAGCGCCCTTCTCCATGGCCGCCGTGCTGCGCCGGCCGCTCTTCGTCGTGCCCTCCATCCCGGTGCTGGACCTGCTGCTGCAGATGCGGCAGGCGCGCATGCACCTGGCGCTGGTGGTGGACGAATACGGCGGCATCGACGGCCTCGTGACCATCGAGGACCTCGTCGAGACCATCGTCGGCGATATCTCGGACGAGCACGACGAGGACCGCCCGCCGCAGATCGTCGAGCGCCCGGACGGCCTGATCGACCTCGATGCCCGCACCCCGATCGAAGCCTTCGAGGAACGCCTGGGCACGGTGCTGACCGAGGACGAACGGGACCAGGATATCGACACCGTGGGTGGGCTGGTCTTTACCCTGGCAGGCCGCGTGCCGGCCAAGGGCGAACTGGTCTCGCATTCCTCCGGCCTGGAATTCCGGGTGCTGGAGGCGGACCCGCGCCGGATCCGCAGGCTGCGGGTGCGGCGGCCGGGGGTGACGGCGGCGAAGGCGGCCGCGGAGTAAAGGCTGGGGCGCTGCCCCAGGCCCCGCCGGGGTGGAAAGTCCACCCCGGACCCCGCTTCGAGTTTTTCCTTGCCTCGGGGCTCAGGCGTGGCGCGGGCCGCCGCGCGTTGAATGCAAAAGGCCATACAGGCTGAACCGGCAGTCGCCGGAGGTCCACGACCTCCGGCGCGGCCAGCGACACAACAGATGGCGGGGTCTGGGGGAACACTGTTCCCCCAGCGGGGGTGTCCAGAGGGGGCGGCGCCCCCTTTGGCCCCGGCTTGCCGTCCCTGACGCCAGACCCCATCAAGGCAACCGACACTAGGATTGGCGCCTGATCTCGTGATCCGTTCCCTTCTGCCGGCGCTGCGGCGCCTGACGGGCCGCCGGGCCCTTTTGGCCGCCTTCGGGCTTGGCCTCCTTTCCGCGCTGGCTTTGCCGCCGCTTTACCTGGTGCCGGTTCTCCTGCTGGCGGTGCCGGGGCTGCTGGCCCTGCTGGATGGGGCGGGAAGCTGGAAGCGCGCGGGCGTGCTGGGCTTCGCCTGGGGCATGGGGCACCACATGGCGGGGCTCTACTGGATCAGCCATGCCTTGCTGACCGACCCCTGGCGCTGGGGCTGGCTGGTGCCGGTCGCGGTGCCAGGGCTGGCGGTGCCGCTGGCGCTTTACGTTGCGCTGGCCACTGCCCTGGCCTGGCTGGCCAAGCCCGGCTGGCGGCGCTGGCTGGCCCTGTCGGGCGCCTGGGTGCTGGCGGAGATGCTGCGCGGCCTGCTCTTCACCGGCTTTCCGTGGAATCTCACCGGCACGGTCTGGGCCTTCGATGCCTTGCCCCTGCAAGGCGCGGCGCTGGTGGGGGTGCATGGGCTCTCGCTGGCCACCATGCTGCTGGCGGGCCTGCCGGTGCTGGGGCGGCGGGCTGTGGCGGGGGGCGCCGTGGCTCTGCTGGCGCTGGGTGGCTTCGGCGTCTGGCGGCTGGCACAGCCGGAGCCTGCCGCGCCGGGCGTGAACCTGCTACTGGTGCAGGGCAATGTGCAGCAGGAAGCCAAGTGGCGGGAGGACCAGCGCTGGCCGATCTTCCGCCGCTACCTGGAGCTGACGCGGGAGGGTGCCGCCAAGGCGCCGGCCGGCCTGCCCCTGGCGGTGGTCTGGCCGGAAACCGCCAGCCCCTTCCTGCTGCCCAACGACCCCGAGGCCCGCCGTTATGCCGCCGAGACCCTGCCGCCGGGCGGGGTGCTGCTGGCGGGCTCGGTGCGGGCGGAATGGGGGCCGGAGGGGCGGGCCAGCGCGGTGTTCAACAGCCTCTCGGCGGTGGGGCAGGACGCGGCGCTGCTGGGCGTCTATGACAAGTCGCACCTCGTGCCCTTCGGCGAATACATGCCGCTGCGCGGGCTGATCCCGATCCGGGTGGTGCAGGGGGGGCTCGACTTCTCCTCCGGCCCCGGGCCGGTGGCGATGACGGTGCCGGGCCTGCCGCCTTTCAGCCCGCTGATCTGCTACGAGGTGATCTTTCCCGGTGCGGTGGCGCCGAGCACGCGGCCGCAGTGGCTGCTGAACATCACCAATGACGCCTGGTTCGGCTATTCCGCCGGCCCCTTCCAGCATCTGGCGGCGGCGCGGCTGCGCGCGGTGGAGGAAGGGCTGCCCATGGTCCGCGCGGCACAGACCGGCGTATCGGTGGTTCTCGACCCACACGGCAGAGTTGAGGCCCGGCTGGGGCTGGGCCAGATGGGCAGCATCCTGGCTCCTCTGCCCGGTGCCCTGCCGCCGACGCTCTATTCCCGATTCGGTGCTTGGATACCAGGACTTCTGGCTCTGGCGGCCTGCGTGGCTCCCTTTCTGCTGGTGCGCCGGAAGGTGAAAGCCACGGTTTAGCCCGTCTCATTAAGTGGAAATTCTTGAAAGAGTTGACGCCTCCCTTTTTCAACCTTAAGAGGTAAAGGGGTAAGGGTTGCCGACTCGTTGCTTACCTATGCAACCGGTCGAGGGTGAGGGTTTACGAATCATGGCCAATGCCGAGGCTGCCGAGCGTACCGAGAAGGAACATCGGCCCAGCCCGATCGATACCCATGTCGGCAGCCGTGTCCGGTTGCGCCGTACCCTGCTGGGCCTCAGCCAGGAAAAGCTGGGCGAGGCCCTGGGCCTGACCTTCCAGCAGGTGCAGAAATACGAGCGCGGCGTGAACCGCATCGGCGCCAGCCGGCTTTTCGATCTCTCCCGCGTGCTGGATGTGCCGATCGGCTTCTTCTTCGACGACATGCCCGGCAGTACCCCGGGTGCCAGCAGCATGGCGCGCCCCCGCATGGCCGGCGGCTTCGCCGAGCAGCAGGAAGGCTTCGAGGACGACACGCTGCACAAGCGCGAGACGCTGGAGCTGGTGCGCGCCTATTACCGCATCAACGAGCCGGCGGTGCGCAAGCGCGTCTTCGACCTGATCAAGAGCCTGGCGCCGGCCGAGTAAGGCCAAGCTCGACTCCGCGCCCCGGCGGTCCTAGATCGCCGGTTCCATGACCGAACCTCTCGCCCTTTACGTGCATTGGCCCTTCTGCGCGGCCAAGTGCCCGTATTGCGACTTCAACAGCCATGTGCGCGAGAGCGTCGACGCCAACCGCTTCGGCGCTGCCCTGCGCCGCGAACTGGCGCGGGAAGCCGCGCGGCTGGAAGCCGATGCCCCAGGGGTGCGGCGGAAGCTGGCCTCCATCTTCTTCGGCGGCGGCACGCCCAGCCTGATGCCGCCGCAGGTGGTGGCCGATATCATCGCCGATGCCACCCGGCTCTTCGACCCCACACCCGATATCGAGATCACGCTGGAAGCCAACCCCACCAGCGTGGAAGCGGCGAAGCTGGCGGAGTTCCGTGCCGCCGGCGTGAACCGCGCCAGCCTGGGCGTGCAGGCGCTGGATGACAGTCAACTGGCCTTCCTGGGCCGCAAGCATGACGCCGCCCAGGCCATCGTGGCGTTGGAAGCGGCGCGCGAACTGTTCCCGCGCCTGTCCTTCGACCTGATCTATGCCCGCCCCGGGCAGCAGGAAGCCAAATGGCGGGCGGAGCTGCGGCGGGCCCTGGCGCTGGCCGCCGACCATCTCTCGCTCTACCAGCTCACCATCGAGCCCGGCACGCGCTTCGCCACCGAGCATGCGCGCGGCGCCTTCGCGCTGCCGGAGGATGACGACGCCGCCGCACTGTATTTCGCCACGGGCGAGGAAGCCGCGCGCTTCGGGCTGGAGCCATACGAGGTTTCCAACTACGCCAGGCCGGGGGCGGAGAGCCGGCACAACCTCGCCTATTGGCGCTATGGCGATTACATCGGCATCGGTGCCGGGGCGCATCAGCGGCTGATGCTGGGCGGCGAATTGCATGCTGCCCGCCGCCATCGCGGCCCCGAGGCTTGGTTGGCGCGCGTCGAGGCCGATGGCCATGCCGTGACGCATGAGGAAACGCTCTGCGCCCAGGACCGCGCGCGGGAGGCATTGCTGATGGGCCTGCGCCTCTCCGAAGGTATCGATCCCGGGCGCCTGCTTGCCCGCACGGGCCTGTTGCTGGAGCAGGCGGTGGACCCCGCCATGCTGACCGCCTGCCTGGACGAGGATTACCTGCGCTGGCTGCCTGATGGCCGCCTGGCCGCCACCTGGGAAGGCCGGCTGCGGCTGGACCTGATGCTGCCCGCGCTGTTGCGCTGACGGCGCCCGCGCCAACTCGAAGAAAAAGAAGTGGGTCCGGGAGAATTCCTTCTCCCGGCCTTCTTAAGCCGGGTTCCGCCCCCGGAACTCCTGGCTGTTGAGAATATCCCGCCGCAGCTCCCGCAGCGTCCGGCGCCCGACATTGCCGGCATAGGCATCCTCGCCTTCCGGCACCCGGTCCAGCAGCAGGCGGTAGAGGTCCGTGACATCCTCCCGGCTCACCAGCCGGTCGGCTTCCGCGTGGCGCTCGGCATAGCGGCGCAGGAAGTCGTCGAAGTCATGGGCGCGGATGTGGCGGTAATGGCCTTGCTGCGCATGCAGCAGGGATCTCGCCTGCGCCTCGGTCAGTTCCGGGATGGCGATATCGGTGCGGGTGATCAGCGGGACGCGGTCGAAGCCCATCTCGCGGAAGCGGCCCGGATTGAAGGACGCACCCTTCTCGCCGATGTAGCGGCCGAAGCTGAGGTCCGGCATCACCCGGATCATCCCCAGCGCCGCTGCCGCCACCGACTTCAGCGCGTCCTGGGAGGAATGCGGCACCGCCATCTCCTGCTGTTCCAGGAAGCGGAAGATCGCGAAATGGTCGCGGTGCTGGTAGTCGTGCCGGGCCAGGATGGCGAAATAGGGCTTCAGCCAGGTCTCGATGCGCTGCCAGGCCTCCCGCCGCAGCCCGAAGCCCCAGTGGTGGTCCAGCCAGACCAGTTCCGGCGCCTCCGGGTTGGAAGGGCGGCGGTGCTCGCCGTAGGCAGCGAAATAGGCGACCTCCGGGCGGCGTGCCACGGCTTCCTTCACCCGCTCCAGCGTCAGCAGGTAGGCGGGGCCGAGTTCCAGGTCGTCCTCGAAGAAATAGCCGAGGTCGGCTTCCAGAGTCTCGAAGACCAGGGTCTCGCCCCGGCGGATGTTCATGGCGATGCCGAGGTTCTGCGGGCTGGCCAGCACCTGCCCGCGTGGAAAGACATCGCGGAAGACGGCGATGCTCTCCGCCAGCATGGCATCACTGGCATAGCGCAGCCCGGAGCGGGGAGAGACGGCGCCATCCTGCACCAGATAGATCCGCCGCTCGTTCAGCAACACGCCCTGCTGCGCCCGCAGAGATTCGCAGAATCGGCGCAGGTAATGCGGACGGTCGAAGGCGAAGATGACGATGGGCGTCGTGATGGCGCGCGGCGTCTCGTCCATGCGGGTCCTCGTGGTGCCTGCGCCCGGGGTAAGGCCTGGGGCGGGCACTGGCAAGGCGGCGTCGGAAAAGGCCGGGGGAAGGAATTCCCCCGGACCCCCATCTTCTTTTTGGCTTTGTTCAGCGTCCGCCTGCGGTAAGGGCGCCCGTAAGCTCGAAGAAAGAAGAAGGGGTTTCAGGGGAATTCATTCCCCTGACCTTCCCTCATCCCCGCAACAGCCAGCGCAGGGAGCGCCGCAGCGCCGGCGTGCCGTCGCGTTCGAACCACCGGCCATGTGCGACGATCACCCGCTCCGGCTGCAGGGCCAGCAGGTGTTCGGCGGCGCGAAGGGCATCCTGCTGGCGCATCCGCACCACGGCGCGCAGATAGGGCGGGGGCATGCCGTCCGGCGCCGTCATGCCGAAGAGCCGCAGTAGGGGGCGCAGCAGCGGCGGCACCTTGGGCTCTTCCAGGTTCATGACGATGTCGGTCAGCAGCAGGCTGCGGCTCGGCTGGTGGAAGAGGGCTGTCTCGTGGAAGCCCAGGCCGCCGGGCACCACCACCAGATCGATGGTGCCGCCCCAGTCGGCGGGGGCGGTGCCGGTCAGGTCATGGTCCAGCCGCAGCCCCGCCTGGCGCACCTGCCGGCGCTGCCGCAGCCCGGGCGCGGCCCAGGTGGTGGCCTCGGGACAGGCGGCCTGCCAATCCCGCAGGAAGGTCCAATGGGCGATGTTCGGCGCCACGAAATGACGGATGGGGCCGATCTGCTCCAGTTGTTGCTTCAGGGCATGGCTGAAGCGGGTGGGGGAATGCAGCAGCAGCCCGCCATCCGGCAGGCGGAGCACGGTCATGCGCGCGCCGATCACCATGCCCACCGTGCCGGGCAACTGGCTGTCCACGATGAAGACGCCTTCGTCCACCGGTTTGGGCGTGTCCAGGGGCGGGTAGCTGGTGTTCTCGGCCCAGCGGGCCTCAGGGTCCAGCAGCCTGCCCACCGGGCCGAAGCCCTGGCCGGGACCGCTGCGTGGATGAGCGCTGCTGGCCGCGACCACCGCCAGTTCCGCCAGCCCGATGCCAATCAACGCGGCGCGCATCTTCGGCGGCTGGTCGCGCATCATCAGCCCGGCGGCGCAGATGGCGGCGCCGCCCAGCGCATCCAGCAGCAGGTGCTGCTGCATGCTGATACCGGGGTGGGCGCCGCCTTCGTAATCCGTCACCACCGAATAGCTGGTGTGGAAGGCGCTGGCGGTGCCGAGCACCTTGCGCACCGGTGGGGGCAGGGCGCGTGAGGAGGCCGCCCCAGCCAGGGCCAGTGATACGGCATAGTCGATGATGCCATGCAGCCGTGTGGAGATTCGCATCGCTGGCCCTCGTTGCTGGAACGGTCAGCAGGCAACGTGACAGCGGCGCGATGGATGCCCGGGCGCCGGGCGACGTGAAGGAGGCGGCGGGCTATTCCAGCCAGCGGCGGACCTGCTGCCGCAGGAAGGCGGCATCCTCCGGATTGGCGGCGGGGTTGCCGGCGCGGTGGCCCCAGATGCTGGGGATGGGCCGCAGCTCGGCATGGCGCAGGTGCGGCAGCTCGGCCTCGTTATCGGCCACGCGGAAATACAGGTCGGTGCTGCCGGGCATCAGCAGCACGCGGGCTTCGATGGCGGCCAGGGCCTTCGCGAGGTCGCCGCGGTAGCGCGGGTCGCGGCTGATGTCGCCGGCATCCCAGGTACGGAGCTGCCAATAGAGATCGGCGGCGGCGCGGCCGGCGTAGCGTTCCTCCCAGCCGGTGCGGAGATAGGTGTCGAGGTCCGGCGCGCCCTCGGCCAGGTGCAGGCCGGCGCGGTACCAGTCCTGCGTCATGGCCCAGCCGGCATAGATGCGGCCGAAGGCGCGCAGCGCGGCGGTGGGCTGGGCGCTGAAGCGGCCCTGGCCGAGATGCTCGGGCGCGGCTTCCAGGATGGCCATCAGGCCACGCAGGAAGACCTGGTTGTGCACGGCGGTGCGGGCGCTGCCGCAGTTCACCACGATGCGGGAAACGGCCTCGGGAAACAGCGCCGCCCAGTGATAGGCCTGCTGCGCGCCCATGGACCAGCCATAGACGGCATGCAGGTGCTCGATGCCCCAGAGCTCGCGCAGCAGGCGGCGCTGGGCATGCACATTGTCCCAGGCAGTGACCAGCCCCGGCCAGCCCGGCGTGTTGGAAGGGGAGGAGGAAAGGCCGTTGGTGAACATGTCGATCTGCACGACAAACCAGCGGCCGGGGTCCAGCACCCCCTCAGGCCCGATCAGCCATTCCAGGTCCGGGTGCTGCGCGCCGTAGCTGGTGGGGTAGAGCACGACGTTGTCCCGCGCGGCGGAAAGGGTGCCGTGGGTCTTCCAGCTCAGCACGGCCCCTGGCAGCACGGCGCCGGATTGCAGCGGCAGGTCGCCCAGGGCGAAGCGCCCGCTTTCGGTGGGCCAGCCGGTCATGCCCGCGCCTCCCATGGCCTGCTGGGTTGCCGGGGGCGGCGGGGCAGGGGCGGGGTATTCGCGGGCGGGCTCATCCCCGCATCACCGGACGGAAGGGCGCAGCCGTCAAGATGCTGGGGGCCGGCACATCAGATCTTGCTGTTTCCCCGGCGGCCCCGGCGCGTTTTCCGCACCGGGGCCGGAAGCCACCGGAGGAATCGCGCGCCGTGCTGCTCTTCGAAAGCCTGCTGGGCCTGCTGCTGGTGGCGGTGCTGCTGCTCTGGGTTTCCCGCCACCTACCCGTGCCTTACCCGACGCTGCTGGCGCTGGCGGGGGTGCTGGTGGCGCTGCTGCCCTTCGCCCCGGCGGTGGAGATCGAGCCGCATCTGGCCCTGGTGCTCTTCATCGCGCCGGCGCTGCTGGATGCGGGCTACGATACCTCGCCGCGCGACCTGCGGCGGCACTGGGTCTCGCTGCTCTCCCTCGCCGTGCTGGCGGTGCTGGCCACGGCGCTGGCGGTGGCGGCGGCGGGCTGGGCCTGGGCCGGCATCCCCTTCGCGGCGGCGCTGACGCTGGGGGCCATCGTGGCGCCGCCGGATGCCGCCGCCTCCACGGCCGTGCTGAACCGCATCGGCCTGCCCCGCCGCTCCATGCTGGTGCTGCAGGGCGAGAGCCTGCTGAACGATGCCACGGCGCTGCTGATCTTCGGCGCCGCCTCGGCCTGGGCCATTGCTGGCGGCACATCCGGCCTCGGGCTGCTGGAGCTGGCGCTGGCGGCACCGGGCGGGGTGCTGCTGGGGCTGGCCATCGCCTGGCCCTATCTGCGCCTGCGGCCGAATTTCGCCGGCACGCTCAGCGCCACGGTGCTGGAATTCACCACCACCTTCGGCGCCTGGCTGCTGGCCGACCGGCTGCATGTCTCGCCGGTGCTGACGGTGGTGACCTTCGCCATGGCCATCGCGCGCGGCATCTCGGAGCACCAGCGGGCGCGCGACCGCGTGCAATCCTTCGCGGTCTGGAGCCTGGCGGTCTTTGTTCTCAATGTGCTGGCCTTCCTGCTGATGGGGCTGCAGGCCCGCTCCATCCTGGCCAACCTGGCGCCTGACGAATTCTGGCCCGCGCTGAGCACCGCGGGCCTGGTGCTGGTGGTGGTGATCCTGGTGCGCATCGGCTGGGTCATGCTGTCCCGGTTGGCGGCGGAGGTGACCAGGGCGAAGATCCAGGGAATGCCGCCGGTGCCGCCCTGGCGGGTGTCTTTCCTGGTCTCCTGGTGCGGCATGCGCGGGCTGCTGACACTGGCCACCGCCTTTGCCCTGCCGTCCGATTTCCCCGCCCGCGACGTGATCGTGCTCTCCGCCTTCAGTGTGGTGCTGGGGACGCTGGTGGTGCAGGGGGCGACCATCACGCCGCTGATGCGCCTGCTGGGCATCAATTCCGACCGAACGCTGAACGAGGAGCTGGCCGAGGCGCGGCAGGCGCTGGATTCCGTCGCGATGGAGGCGGCGGCACGGGAAGAGCCCGAGCTGGCCCGGGCGCTGCGGCTGCGCTACGCGCGGGCGAAACAGGCGGCCTCGCCCGAGAATCCCCTGGGACCCAGTGACTACGACCAGGCCACCCTGCGGGTGGTGCAGGCGCAGCGGCACTGCCTGCACGCGCTGCGCCAGTCCGGCCACATCGCCGATGATGTCTATCGCCAATTGGAGGAAGAACTGGACTGGGCGGAGCTGGATGCCCGCCCGCACCAGGACAACGAGTTGCGCGAGGCCTGAGCCCGAAGGGCAGGCGGCTTGGCCATGCCGCGCCAGGGCGACTAAGCTCGCCGCCCCGCAGGCTGGATATCGCGCATGATGGCACTGGGCCTTGACCTGAAAGCTTTCCCCGGCCGGCTGGCCTTAGCGGAAAGGGCAGGCTGATGCGGCGGCTCGGCATCATCGGCGCGGGCGGCATGACGGAGACGCTGCTGGAGGCGCTGGCGGCAGGCCTGCCGGCGCCGCTGGAGGCAGTGGCGATCCTGGCTTCCGTCCGCTCGGCGGAAAAGGCGCGGGGCCTGCTGGAGCGCTTCGGGGCGAAGCTGGCGGAGCGGCGGCTGGTGGAGACGGACCGGGCCGCCTTTCTCGCCACCCGGCCCGATGTGGTGGCCGAATGCGCCGGCCATGGCGCGGTGCGCGAGCATGGCGCGGCGATGCTGGAAGCCGGGGCGGAGCTGATCGTCATTTCCACCGGCGCGCTGGCGGATGACGCCTTGCGCCTGGCGCTGGAGGAGGCCGCCACGCGCGGCGGAGCGCGGCTGGTGCTGCCGCCCGGCGCGGTGGGCGGCATCGACGTGCTGGGCGCGGCCCGGCTCTCGGGGCTGGAGGAAGTGACCTATACCGGCCGCAAGCCGCCTCTGGCCTGGAAGGGAACACCGGCCGAGGCGCTGCTGGATCTCGGCGCCCTGACCGAAGCGGCGGTGTTTTTCGAAGGCACGGCGCGGGAAGCGGCGGTGCGGTACCCGCAGAATGCCAATGTGGCCGCCACCGTGGCCCTGGCCGGTGCCGGCTTCGACGCGACGCGCGTGCGGCTGGTGGCGGACCCCGGCATCACGCGCAACCTGCATGAGGTCAGTGTACGCTCGGCGGCGGCGGAATTCTCCATCCGCCTCGAAGGGCGGCCTTCCGCCGCCAATCCCAAGACTTCGCTGACCGCCGGCTACAGCATGGCGCGGGAGGTGCTGAACCGCGCCCGCCGGCTGGCGGTCTAGCCCTTACTGGCCAACCGCCTTGGCATAGGTCGCGCGGGCAGCCAGGGTGTTGCGCGTCGGGCTGCGGGGCTTGCGCTTGGCCGGGCGGCCCTGCGCCGTCAGCTTCACCGCCGGGCCTTCCCGCAGCAGGCGCAGCAATTGCTCCGCCGCCTGGGCCAGCGCGGCCTGCCCCGCCTCGGTCAGCGTGGCGGTGCCGGGGGCGAAATCCACCCGGGTTTCCTGGAAGCTGGGCTTGCCAGGGCCGAAGCCGTTCACGCGCATCACCCGCTGCAGCAGCAGCAGCGTGTTGGAGGTGCTGAAGGGCATGCCGGTGGAAACATCCACCGTCCACGGACCCAGCTTGGCCCAGAGCGCCCAGCCCTGGGTCTCACGCATTTCCAGCCCAGGCAGTGGTGCCGCGGCCTCCCGCAGCGCCTGCAGCACGACCGCGCGGCGCTCGTACCAAAGGGCGCGCAGATCCTCAGAAGGAAAATATTCCGACATCTGACACCTTGTGGGGCGACCAAGCCGGCAGCTCGGCAGTCGAGGAATATCCAGTTTTCTGCTGAAGGCTTCGCTTCCGCTTTGTGCCGGAGCCCCGCCTCTGTGCCCGCCTCGCCCGGTGGCGGGTACGGGATTTATATAGGAATCGTTCCCTCCGACTCAAGGCAAAAAGAGAACATAATATGAACTTCCAGCACCGCGTTATAAGCAGCACTGGAAGGAGGCCATCGCATGACAGGCAGCGCTGCAGACCCCGAGCAAGGCCCCGGCACTGCCCGGTTGCTGTGTGATGAAATGCTGGCCGGGCTGGCTGCCATGCTGCGGGCCGCCGGGCATGACACCGCCCTGGCGGCGTCCGGAACGCCCGATGCCGAACTGGCCGCCCTCTGCCGCGCGGAAGGCCGTGTGCTGCTTTCCCGCGACAAGCGGCTGGTGGCTGCCGTGCCCGGTGCCCTGCTGTTGGCGGAGGAAGCGATGGAGGCCCAGGCCCGGAAACTGGCCCGGCAACTGGGGCTGGACTGGTGCTATGCCCCCTTCACCCGCTGCATGCGCGACAATACGCCGCTGCACCCGGCGGGGGTGGAGGATTGGGCGCGCATCCCGCCCCGTGCCCGCCTGCTGTCAGGGCCTTTCCGCGCCTGCCCCTGCTGCGGCCGGGTTTACTGGCCGGGCAGCCATGTCCGGCGCATGGAGGAACGCCTGCGCCGCTGGCGGCTGGAGGCGGGGCAGGAGCGCGCGGCGGGATAATTCCCCTGGGCCGGGTGTCGCCGCAGGCGCACCCGGAAACTCGAAGAAAAAAAGGGGGCCCCGGGGGAATGCATTCCCCCCGGCCTTTCTTACCCCAGTTCCAGCACCACGCCTTCGTCGCCGGCCAGGGGCAGCATGCCTCCCACTGGCTTCGCCGCCACCGGCGTGGTGGAGAGCAGCACCCGCGCCCCTTCCGGCACCGGCACGTCGCAGGGCGTCTGGCCCATGTTGAGCAGCACGCGCAACTGCTGCCCCGCATGGCTGCGGGTGAAGGAGAGCAGGTTGCCTTGCGCCGTCACCTCGCCGATGGCGCCGGCCACCAGGGCGGGGTTGTTCCGCCGCAGCGCGATCAATTGCCGGTAGAGCGCCAGCATGGAGCCCGATCGCCCCACCTGTGCCGCTACATTCACCTCCGCCGCGCCGGTGGGCAGCCAGGGGGTGCCGGTGGTGAAGCCACCATTGGGCGAGGCGTCCCAGAGCATCGGCGTGCGCTCCGGGTCGCGGCCGACGCCGATGCCGGGCTGGTTCTTCTCCGCCGGGTCCTGCACCAGATGCGGCGGGATGGGCAGGTCGGTCATGCCGATCTCGTCGCCGTAGTAGACTGTGGGGGTGCCACGCAGCGTCAGCAGCAGCATGGCGGCGACGCGCGCCTGGGCCGGGCCCACGCGCGTGGCGATGCGGGATTGGTCGTGGTTGCCCAGCACCCAGTTGGGCCAGGCATTGGGCGGCAGCGCGGCCTCGTAGTCCTGGATGATGCGGGCGACCTCGGCGGCGTTCCAGGGCGCGCGGATCAGCAGGAAGTTGAAAGGCAGATGCGCCCCGGTGCCTTCGTGGCCGTAATAGGCGACCAGCCTTTCCACCGGCAGGTAGATCTCGCCGATCAGCAGGCGGTGTTCATAGCCTTCCAGCACCTGGCGCATCTCGGCGATGATCCCGTGCACCTCCGGCTGGTCGGCGGTGTAGAGGTCCAGCAGCCGGTCGTGCTCGGACTGGCCGGGCGACCAGCCCGGGTTGGGCGGGTTGTCGCGGAACTGCTCGTCCTTGATCAGCAGCCAGATGACATCGACGCGGAAGCCATCGACGCCGCGCTCCAGCCAGAAGCGCAGCACATCCAGCATGGCGGCACGCACGGCGGGGTTGCGCCAGTTGAGGTCCGGCTGCTCCTTCAGGAAGGAATGCAGGTAGTACTGGCCGGTGGCCTCGTCCCATTCCCAGGCGCTGCCGCCGAAATGGCTGATCCAGTTGGTGGGCGGGCCGCCATCCGGCGCCGGGTCGCGCCAGATGTACCAGTCGCGCTTCTCGCTGGCGCGGCTGGCGCGGCTGTCGAGGAACCAGGGGTGCTGGTCGGAGCTGTGGTTCGGCACGAAATCCAGGATGACGCGCAGGCCCCGGCCATGCGCTGCCGCCACCAGCGCGTCGAAATCCTCCAGCGTGCCGAAGATCGGGTCCACGCCGCAGTAATCGGCCACGTCATAGCCGAAATCCGCCATGGGCGAGGGCTGGATGGGGGAAAGCCACAGCGCGTCCACGCCCAGCTCCACCAGATGGTCCAGCCGGGCGGCGATGCCGCGCAGGTCGCCCACGCCATCGCCGTTGCTGTCCTGGAAGGAGCGGGGATAGACTTGGTAGACCACGCCCCGCTGCCACCATGCCAGCTCATCCATGCCGAAACCCTTTTGCCTGTGTTCCGCTTACTGAACGCGGCCGTGGCAGTCCGGTTCCGGCCCCTCTGGGAAGGCGTGGATGATCAAGGACCTCTGGTACAAGAACGCCATTGTCTATTGCCTTTCCGTGGGCACCTACATGGATTCCAACGGCGATGGCGTCGGCGATTTCGAGGGGCTGGCGCGGCGGCTGGACTATATCCAGGGGCTTGGCGTCACCACCATCTGGCTGATGCCCTTCCAGCCCTCGCCGGGGCGCGACAATGGCTATGACGTCAGCGACTATTACAATGTCGATCCGCGCTACGGCACGCTGGGCGACTTCGTGGAATTCACCCATGGCTGCCACCAGCGCGGCATCCGCGTCATCATCGACCTGGTGGTGAACCATACCTCGGACCAGCATCCCTGGTTCCAGGAGGCACGGCGGGACCCGGATTCAAAGTACCGGGACTGGTATGTCTGGGCGGACCGCAAGCCCGCCAATGCAGGCGACGGCATCGTCTTTCCCGGCGTGCAGGATACCACCTGGACGCGGGATGCGATGGCGAAGAAGTATTATTTCCACCGCTTCTACGAATTCCAGCCGGACCTCAACACCGCCAACCCGCATGTGCAGGCCGAGATCCTGAAGATCATGGGCTTCTGGCTGCAGCTCGGCGTCTCCGGCTTCCGCATGGATGCCGTGCCCTTCGTGATCGCGAGAAAGGGCGCGGATGTGGAGAAGCCGCAGGAGCAGTTCGACATGCTCCGCACCTTCCGCGAGTTCCTGCAATGGCGGAAGGGCGACGCCATCATCCTGGCGGAAGCCAATATCCTGCCGAAGGACGACATGGCGTATTTCGGCGACGACGGCGACCGGATGCACATGATGTTCAACTTCCAGGTCAACCAGTCGCTCTTCTATGCCCTGGCCAGTGGCGAAACGGCGCCGCTGGTCAAGGCGCTGAAGGCCACCAAGCCGCGCCCGGCCACCGGGCAATGGGGTCAGTTCCTGCGCAACCATGATGAACTGGACCTGGGGCGCCTCAGCGAGAAGCAGCGCCAGGCGGTTTTCGCCGCCTTCGGCCCTGACAAGTCGATGCAGCTCTATGACCGTGGCATCCGCCGGCGCCTCGCGCCCATGCTGCAGGGGGACCGGCGGCGGCTGGAACTGGCCTATAGCCTGATGATGACGCTGCCCGGCACGCCGGTGCTGCGCTATGGCGACGAGATCGGTATGGGCGACGACCTTTCGCTGCCCGAGCGCGAATGCGCCCGCACGCCGATGCAATGGTCGGACGAGCCCCAGGCCGGCTTCACCAGGAGCGCGGCGCCGTTCAAGCCCGTCATCGCCAGCGGGCCCTACGGCTACGAGCATGTCAATGTCGCCCGCCAGCGCCGCGACCCGCAGTCGATGCTGAACTGGATGGAGCGCATCATCCGCATGCGCAAGGAAGTGCCCGAGATCGGCTGGGGCGATTTCGCGGTGGTGGAAACCGGCCGCCCCGATGTGCTGGCCCTGCGCTACGATTGGCGGGAGAATTCGGTGCTGGTGGTGCACAACCTCTCCGCCGAGGCCTGCGAGGTGGCGATCGACCCCGGCGCCGCCGGGGCGCATGACGGGCTGCTGGTCAATCTGCTCTCGGACGACCACAGCCGGCCGGAGGAGAGCGGCAGGCACAGTATCCTGCTGGAACCCTATGGCTACCGCTGGTTCCGCGTCGGCGGGCTGGATTACCTGCTCCGCCGCAGCGAGATCGAGACCTAGCGCGGGGCGGCCATGGCGGCCGCCCCGGCAGGCCGTTCAGGCGCGCCGGCCCGTGCCGCGGCGGCGCATGTGGTCCAGGCTCCAGGTGCCGCCGCCGGCCACCGAGAAATACAGGAACACGAAGCAGAAGAGGATGGCGGCATCGCCGCCGTTCAGCACCGGGAAGAAGTTCCGCGGCGCATGGGCCATGAAATAGGCGAAGGCCATCTGGCCCGAGAGCACGAAGGCCACCGGCCGGGTAAAGAGCCCCAGCACCAGCAGAATGCCGCCCACGATCTCCAGGACAGCGGCGAACCAGTAGAGCGTCAGGAAGGCCGGTGCCGGATTGGCCGAGGCCGGGAAGCCGAAGAGCTTCTGCGTGCCGTGTTCCATGAACAGCAGCGCGGCGACGATGCGCAGCACGCTTAGCACACGCGGCGCCCATTCGGCGGCCAGGGACTGGGTCTTCATCGGGTGAAATCTCCTTGCGGTGGTGCGGCCACGGGCCCTGGCGCCGCTGGTGGCGATGGGTCCTGTGCTGCCTTTCACCTGGAGGCAATCTTAGGAGATGCGCGTGGCCTTGCCACCGGGGTCTTCGCAACTCTGGCGCAGCCGGCGGGGTTGCTCCTGTCCGGCAGTAGCGCATATGCCCAAAAGCCCGCTCCACCCTTCTCCGCCGCGTCATGGCCGGATGGCGCCAGCACCATGAGCCGCGCGATGCAGTCCCTGCCGGCCAGCTATTTCGACGCGCTCTATGCCGCCGATCCTGACCCCTGGAAGTTCCGCAGCAGCCCCTATGAGGCCGCCAAATACGAGGCCACGCTGGCGGCCCTGCCGCGCCCGCATTATGGCAGCGTGCTGGAGATCGGCTGCTCCATCGGCGTGCTGACGCGGATGCTGGCGCCGCGCTGCGGCAGGCTGCTGGCGCTGGACGGCTCTGCCCGCGCCCTCGCCAGCGCGCGCCGCCATTGCGCCGGGCTGACGCAGGTGGATTTCGCGCAGCGGGAGATTCCACGCCAATGGCCGCGCGGCCAACATGACCTGATCCTGTTCTCCGAGGTGCTTTATTACCTGGATGAAGAGGATCTTGCCCGCACCGCCGCCCTGACCCTGCGCGCCCTTCGCCCGGCGGGCGAGGTCCTGCTGGTGCATTGGACCGGCACCACCGATTACCCGCTCTCGGGCGATGCGGCGGTGGAGGGTTTCATGGCCGCAACAGGGCAGGCGCTGGCGGTGATGGAGCAGAGCCGCAGGGAACGCTACCGCATGGACCTGCTGCGGCTGGCCTGAGCGCCAGCCTTTCCGGCCTCTGGTGGCACGCGGCGTTTTGTCACCCCGGGCGGCCGGCGCATTCCCGGCGGCCGGCGTCAATTCTTTGTTCCGTGGGCAGCGGTCATCCGAAGCTCCGCGCCGGCGTTTCCCCGCTATCCACCGCGCAGCCCACAGGATTTCCCCAATGACCCGCCGGCTTGATCTGTTGAACCGCCGCGGGGTCCTGGCCCTGAGCGGTGCCGGGGCCGCCAGCCTGGCGGCCGCCCCTTATGCCCAGGCACAGAACTACCCGCCCCCGAGCCCGGTGGATGCCGGGCGGGTGGAGAATGGCAAGGTGGTCTTCGACCCCTGGCGCTCCCCGGCTGATACGCCTTCCTCACCGCCGCCCGCGCCGCTGCCGCCGGCGGAGCGGGTAGGCTTCGCGATTGTGGGCCTTGGCCGGCTGGCACTCGAAGAAATCCTGCCGGCCTTCGGGGAAAGCAAGAAGGCCAGGCCCGTTGCGCTGGTCTCCGGCTCGCCGGAGAAGATGAAGGTGGCGGCCGCGCAATACGGCATCGATCCCGCCAGTTGCTACGACTATGCGGGCTTCGACCGCATCCGCGATAATCCGGCGGTGAAGGCCGTTTATGTCGTGCTGCCCAATGGCATGCACCGCGAGTATGTCGAACGCGCCGCCAGGGCCGGCAAGCATGTGCTCTGCGAGAAGCCCATGGCCACCGGCAGCGCCGATGCCCAGGCCATGGTGGATGCCTGCGCCGCCGCCGGCGTGAAGCTGATGGTCGCCTACCGCATCCAGTACGAGGCCTATAACCTGCGGCTGGCCAGCTTCGTGCGGCAGCAGACCTTTGGACGACTGGTGGGCATGAGCGCCATCAATGTCCAGACGGTGGCGGAGAATGGCGCGCAGCAATGGCGCCACAAGCGCGCGCTTTCCGGCGGTGGGTCCTTGCCGGATATCGGACTCTATTGCCTGAACACCGCGCGCTTCCTGACCGGCGAGGAGCCGGTGGAGATCTTCGCCAGCCAGTACAGCCCGCCCAACGACCCGCGCTATGCCGAGGTGGAGGAAACGGTCTCATTCACCCTGCGCTTCCCTTCCAATCTCCTGGTCAACTGCTTCACCAGCTATGGCGCGCGGGACGACAAGCACCAGCGGCTGAACTTCGAGCAGGCCACGGTGGACATGCCGAATGCCTATCTCTACCGGGGCCAGCGCATGACGGTCATCCAGCGCCAGGGCAATGCCACCGGTCAGACCGAGCTGGTGCTGCAACAGCCCAACCAGTTCGCCGAGGAACTGGACCATTTGGCGGAATGCGTGATCGGCAACCAGCGCCCCCGCACGCCGGGCGAGGAAGGCGTGCAGGACCATAAGCTGATGGAAGCCATCTATCGCGCCGCCGAAAGCGGCCAGACGGTGCGGCTGCCATCGGTGGAGAAGCCCGATGCTTTTCGTGGCCCGCCGCCCGGGTCCAGGCCTTAAGCCAGAGAACCTGGTCAGGCTAATGATCGATTGGCGGCCTCATGCCGTGCGCTCGCCAAGGCCTGGGATGCCGGCCACCTCCGCCAGCCTCTGAAGGTGCGTAGTGCTGAGATGGCCGTTCCCTTCTCCGCCTGTGCCACAGGCCGTGTCCGATGAAGTGTCGTGTCTGGCGCGGCCATAACCTCACCAGGCGCATGTTCAGGTGCGTGCAAGACCGGTGCCGCACCGCCACGCGCCACGGCCGCTTGGGCAGGAACGTCCTTCCGGCATCGTATCCGCCGCCACCGCTTGCCGATGGCTGACATGATGGAGCCGCCAGCCTGGGGCGGGCACTCCGATGAAGCCGGCCGCGGTGGCCTTTCAGCCGGATTCAGCGGAACGGTATCAAGGGTTGGGAGCCGACATTCACGCCACGCTCGGCGTCACGGTCACTCATGCGGTTCAGGTTGGACGTCGTGTCAGGCTGGTTGCTCAGGGCATTCTGCCCCTGCTGCGCACGCCGAAGGCTCTCCTCATTGAGACGTGCCGTCTCGTCGTTGTCCGAACCTTGTGAGGTTGAGCTCTGCCGGTTTGAGTTCCGGCGGTGCCTCTGCTGCACATACTCAAGGTCTGAAGGGCCTTGGCGTGAAATGCCCGGGGCAGTCTGGGCTGCTTGCGCCGCAGGTGTGCCGAAGGCAAGACCAGCCGCCATGAAGCTGAAGCTGGCCATCAGGATTCGAAACTGCATCTTGATGCTCCTTCTTACTCGCGTGTCAGTAAGATTTTCGCTCTCGAAATAGTTTCGCTCATGAACTTAAACAATCCGAGCGGCAGCAACGTCCTTCCTGTTGTTGCGCTTGCCGAAGCCGCCCGCCTCCGGCAGCCTGCCTGAGGCCGCGATTCAGGACGAAGCCCGACCAGGCAGGGCGCCTGACCGGACCTCATGTCTGCCTTCAGCGGGGCCGCGCCGCCTCGGCCACGGAGGGGGCGGAGGCCACGGTGAAGCGCGTCCAGCCCGGCACCTGCGCCGAGAGATTCACCTCCCGCCACTTCGGATGCCGTGGCGGGCGCAGGAAGGTATCGAACTTGGCGTAAAGCGCGTCGATGAAGGTGGCGACCTTGCGGTAGCGCTCGGTGCCCGGCTGCCAGGCATAGGCGGCCATCACGGCGCCCACCGCGATGGTTTCCACCTTCTGCCCCGCCGGGACCAGCCCGGGGTACTGCTCGGCCCCCAGTTCCGCCGGCAGATAGGTCTCCAGCAGCGCCGGGTTCAGCGGCAGCGGCAGGAAATGCAGCCCGGAATCGGCGGGAATGGAGGAGAAGAGCCGCGCCGGCTTGCCCGCCACATACATCAGCGCCGAGATCTCGCCCCGCCGGAGCTTTTCCAGCGCCAGGTCCTGCGTGTCGTTCACCATCTGCGGCTGCACGCCCAGCGCCTCGAAGACCAGGGAGGCGGTCATGGCGGTGCCGCTGCCGCGCAGGTCCACATTCACCGCGCGGCCGTTCAGGTCCTCGACCTTCGTGATGTCGCGCGCGGCGAGGAGATGCACTTCCTCGTCGTAGAGCTTGGCGATGTACTGGATCAGCTGGTCGCTGCCGGGAAACAGCCGCTGCCGCCGCACATAGGCCAGGGCGTCGGATTGCACGATGCCGATATCGATGCCGCGCACGAACATGATGTCCGAGATGTTCTGCACCGAGCCACGGCCGAGGATGGGCAGCACGCGCAGCTTGTCGCCATCGTCCAGCACCGCCGCGAGATCGGCGGCGATGCGGATATAAGTGCCATCGGCGCCACCCGAGATGACGCCGACGGTGCCGGCATTCGCCCGCGCCGTCATGGCGGCAAGGTTGGGAGGGTTCTGCGCGCTGGCGCCGCGCAACGCGGGCAGGGCCAGCGCGCCGGCCAGCAGCAGGCCCCGTCGTGTCGGCCGGATTCCGGTCATGGTGCTTCCTCCCCTCCTTATTCGGCGCCGAGCCGCCGCAGCAGTGCCGGCGCCTCGCCATCCCCCAGCGCGGCCGCCTTCCGGTACCAGTTCACGGCGGTGGCACGGTCGGGGCGGATGCCGCGCGCGTTGAGGCCGGAGAGGAAGGCGGGATCATAGGTCTTGCCGAGCGCCAGGGCGGCCCCGCCGCTGCCGCCGGCCGCCGCGCGCTCATACAGCAGCCGGGCGGCGGAAAGGTCGCCCAGGGCCAGCATGGCGTCGCCCCGCCGCAGCAGCGCCGCGAGCAGCTC
>NZ_JACTUZ010000048.1:0-2265 GCF_014490445.1 Pseudoroseomonas ludipueritiae
GGTGACCTTCTGAAGATTCTCGTCTGGGACGGGCAAGGCCTGATTCTCATGGCCAAACGACTGGAAAAGGGCAAGTTCGTATGGCCTCGGACCGAAAGTGGTGCCGTGTCTCTGACACCCGCGCAGCTCTCGATGCTGGCTGAGGGCATTGACTGGCGCATGCCCGCCTGGACGGCGCGACCGGAGGCAACGGTGTAACCATTTGGAATTGCCGGACGGCTCCCATCGCGTAGAATCGCGATGTGCAGAGCGCATCATTCGACACCCCTGATGCCGAGATCGCCGCGCTGCGGGCGCTGCTGGCGGAGCGCGATGCCGCACTGGCCGAGCGCGATGCGATCCTTGCCGAACGTGAAGGCGCACTGCGCAACGCGGCTTTTGAAATTGAGCGGCTGAAGGTCCAGCTCGCCACCCTGCGACGCGACCGCTACGGCCAATCCTCCGAGAAGCGCGCCAGCGAGATCGGCCAGCTCGAGATGCTGATCGGCGATCTCGAGGAGGACCAGGCGCAGGCCGCCGCTGAGGCCGAGGCCAGGAAGGCCAAGGGCCAGTCCGGCAAGCCGCGCCGCCCGGCGCTCCGCAAGCCGCTGCCTGAGCACCTGCCGCGGGAGACCATCCTGCACGAGCCGGTATTCGCCTGCCGCTGCGGCTGCACCGATCCGGCGCGCCTGTCGCGGCTGGGTGAGGATGTCACCGAGGTGCTGGAGAAGATCCCGGCGCGACTGAAGGTCATCCGCCACGTCCGGCCGCGCTACGCCTGCCGGGCCTGTGAGGCTGTTCTCCAGGCGCCCGTGCCCGACCTGCCCGTCGAGAAGGGGCGGCCTGGCCCCGGCCTGCTGGCGCATGTGCTGGTGTCGAAATACCTCGACGGCCTGCCGCTTTACCGCCTCTCGGCCATCCTGGCGCGCGAGGGCGTGGAGATCGAGCGCCAGACGCTGGCCGACTGGGTCGGGCGCGGCGCCTGGTGGCTCAGCCGCTTGGCGGAGGCGATCGGGGTCCACGCCATGCGCCAAGGGGTGATCTGGACCGACGACACGCCCATCGCCGTGTTGGCGCCGGGGCGAGGCCGAACGCGGCAGGCCAGGTTCTGGGTCTACGCCTTTGACCCAAGACCCTGGCACGGGCCGGGCGCACCGGCAGCGTTCTACCGCTACTCGCCCGACCGCAAGGGCGAGCGGCCGCGGGAGCATCTGCAGGAGTTCAAAGGCTGGCTGCACGCCGATGGCTACACCGGCTACGACACCCTGACACGCCCGCAAGGCGACCGCCCGTCGCAGATCCTCCACGTCGCCTGCATGGCGCATGCCCGCCGCAAGCTGTTCGAGGTATTCCAGGCGACGAAGTCACCAATCGCCGAGGAAGCGCTGCAACGGATCGCTGCTCTCTATGCCATCGAAGCGGAGATCAACGGCCAGCCTGCTCCACAGCGTCTCACCGAGCGCCAGGCCCGCAGCAAGCCGCTGCTCGACGCGCTGCACGGGTGGATGCAGGCGCAGCGTCGACGCCTCTCAGGCAAGTCCGCCCTCGGCAAGGCAATGCAGTACGCACTCAATAGGTGGGACGCCCTGGCGCGCTACCTGGAGGACGGCAGGCTCTCGATCGACAACAACCTCTCGGAGCGGCTGCTGCGCGGCATCGCCGTGACAAGAAAGAACTTCCTGTTCGTGGGATCCGACGCTGGCGGAGAGCGCGCCGCCATCATCTACACCGTCGCCGAGACCGCCAAGCTCAACGGCCTCAATCCAGAAGCCTACATCGCCTCCGTGCTCAACCGCCTCGCATGCGGCCATCCTGTCACCCGCATCAATGAACTCCTGCCATGGAATTTCAAGCCGGAGACGCCGTCCGCGGCCATCGGCTGACGCTTACTCGGCGACCGCGCCTCCTTCCGGCACCGCGACCGCGACTACGCCGTCCAGGTGGTGAACGCTTTCCTCGAGGAGCTGGACGGCGCTACCGGGCGCGAGGGCATCGTCATTGTGGGCTGCTGCAACGACGCCAGCCGCATCGACCCCGCCATCCTGCGGCCAGGGCGCCTGGAGCGCCTGATCCGGGTGCCGCGGCCTGACGAAGGGGCACTCGCCGCCATCCTGCGCCACCACCTCGGCGGCGAGCTGCCCGGCGCCGACCTGTCGCGGCTCGCGCTCCTCGGTCTGGGTTCCACCGGCGCCGAGGCCGAGCGTTGGATGCGCGGCATGCGACGGCGGGCGCGGCACGACCGGCGCAAGCCGACCCTGGCCGACCTGGAGGCGGAGCTGCGCGGCG
>NZ_JACTUZ010000048.1:2275-27518 GCF_014490445.1 Pseudoroseomonas ludipueritiae
GGAGCGGATCGTCAAGGCGATCCGCAAGCGCTGGCCGTGGCTGAAGCATCTGTTCGCCGATGGCGCCTATGACCGCGGCAAGCTGATGAGTGCTGCTGCCTACCGTGACTTCGTCATCGAGGTGGTGCGCAAGCTGGCAGGCCAGCAAGGCTTCCAGGTCCTGCCACGCCGTTGGGTGGTGGAGAGAACCTTCGGTTGGATGACCCGCTGGCGCCGTCTGGTTCGCGACTACAAACGCCGCTGCGATGTCTCCGAAGCCATGATCCACGTCAGCATGGGCGCACTCCTCATCCGGCGCATCGCCCACCCATGAGCATTCTCAAACGGGCTCTCAGCAAGGGCGCGTCGCGACCTGAAGCGGCAATCCTGTTCACGAAAAGCTATTCAACAGCAGTCGTCCGAGATGCCCAACTGGGATCAAACCATCTCTAAAACATTGCTATGTCTACAATCACGGAAAGTTGATTATAAATCGAACGTTCTGCTATCGCGACGAGAGCTTAAGCAAACTAGACCTGTTTGGGAACTCCTGAGCGCCCTGGCCTGGGTAGATCGCCTAACAGCGGCCGCCTTTCCCGACAGTCTAGTAATGTGAGGGGAAGCAGGCTTGTCTTCTATCCGTCGAGGCGTGGCTTGGCTGGCAGCTGCCCAGGGCAGTCTTGTCGCCCTACAGCTTGTCGTGTCGATCCTTATCGCCCGGCTGCTCGGCCCCTATGACATGGGGATCTTTGCCGTTGCCCTCTCCATCGCCGGTATGTTGTCGGTCATCCGGTCTGTCGGACTCGGATCGTACATCGTCCGGGCATCGGCGATGACGGAGACAATGCTCGCCACGGTTTTCACGATCGGCCTGCTCCTCTCCGCATTTGTTGCAGTTGTCATCGCAGGGCTTGGCTTGCTCGGCGAAGCTGTACTCGAGGAGCCTGGTGTGAGGCACCTGCTTCTCCTCATGGCGGCTCCACCACTTATAAATGCCTTCGAGATTATTCCTGCGGCCGCGATCGAGCGGCGCGCCGACTTCCGTGCGGTCGCGGCTGTCAACATCGCGCGCTATAGCATCGCCAACATCGCGACCTTATGCCTCGCCTATGCAGGCCATGGCTATATGAGCCTCGGGTATGGGCAGGTCATCAGCGCCATCGTGGCGATGGCAATGAACAACATTCTTGGGCGCGAGTGGGTGCGCCTTCGTCTTGGGCTCCAAGAGTGGCGCGAGGTAACTCGGTACGGCATGCAGATGCTAACCCTCTCGCTCACCAGCAACCTTCAGGGACGGCTGGCCGAACTCATGCTCGGCAAAATCCTCGGTCTTACAGCTCTCGGCCTTTTCTCTCGCGCGTCGGGCCTCACGAGCATTCTGTGGGAGAATCTCCAGATTGTCCTTATTCGAGTGCTATTTGTCGACTTCGCTGAACAGAAGCGCCAGGGACAGTCACTGCGGCACAGCTACTTGCGTATCATGCGGATTTTGACAGGGTTCCTTTGGCCCGCCTTCACCGGTATCGCCATCATCGCCGGACCAATCGTCATCGTCCTGTTCGGAGATGATTGGTCGGAGATGATCGTGCTGCTGAGCATCTTAGCCGTCTCGGCAGCTCTCCTGGTGCCGATTATGATCAGCCACGACGTCTTCATCATCTCGGGAAAGACAGCGCGGCAGATGCATATCGAATTGTTCCGCGCACCACTTTCGCTTGCCCTCTTTATAGCTGGCTGCCTTATCAGCCTGCCGGCCGCCGCCGCCATGAAAGGGGTCGAGGCGGTCCTGACGGTCGCCCTCTACCGTTCGGACTTGGAACGCATGACGGACACACGTTGGAACGACTACGTCCGGATCTACGGCGAGAGCCTGCTCCTGACGGCAGCTGCGGGTATCCCCGCCGCGATCGTAATGGCGTTCCATGGTTGGTCCGCGCATACGCCGCTTCCGGTGGTCGTGGCGGGAGTCGGAGCCGGTGTCCTTGCTTGGGTCTGCACGCTTCGGCTCACGCGCCATCCGTTATTCGACGAGGGGCGGCGCCTGCTGTCCCGCCTACGCAGCCCGGCGTTACTGCCTTCACCTTAGAAGAAGCGAGCTATCCGGCCGGCCAGCACGTGAGCAAAGCCGGCCGAAGATAAGCGACTAACGGGACGGAGTTCGGCAGTCTCATGCTGGACCAGTGGGTTCATCTGAACGGAGTGGAGCCTGACCTTTCTAGGCCAGGAAAGCCTACGACAAGGCCCTACATTGAGGCGTGCAACAGCCACCTGCGGAGCGGCATGCCTTACCAGAGCCGGGGAGCAGACCACGGGCCACTAACTTGACGCTGCCATCCCTCCATTGGCGGTGAGCGAGCCAGGACACTCCCTAGCTTAACAATTTTTCATCGGAACAGCAGATCGAGCTTTCTCCGTAACGAAAACTGTGCTCTCTTCTTACACTTGTAAATGTTCAAAAAAGAGAAACTGAAGAATGCATCTTCAGAAACAAACAAATCCAGCGGATCACTTGGCCGGATGTGAAGACGGCAGTCTGCGAATGAGCGGCAGAAGCGAGGATCGGTTTTGCCGAAGCGCTTCCACCTCGAACGTCGCGTCTTTGGAGGTGCCTACCCGCCCCAGGCATCTTTGGCGCCGACTAATTGATCTCATTTCGGCACCCGGCAGGTCCCTACTTCGGTCTGGCGAACTGCTGCGGGATACCGAAACTGAGCAAGCTCACCAAGCCATACAGCGCCATGCTGCGACGCTCCCTAAGATCGCCTCGCCACGTGGTCTCCGGTCGCTCCTGCCGGAGCGGATGCCGCCGGTCAACCGAGACGTGCTGCCACCGTTCGTCGATGTGGAGCGCTGGTACCTCGGCGAGGTGCGGGCGGGGCGGCCTGCACGTCTGCACCCTTACGGCCCGGGTGCCTACACTATCATGATCGACGGTCGCGAGATGATATTTCCGAGCCGTCACGCTTATCAGGCATGGCAGGTCGCGCGCAGTTCAGAACCGCAGCGTCGGCTCTGGTCCTATCGCTGGTGGACGTTGATTCGCCGAAGGGTTTGACCGGGCAAACCGGCTGCAGCCAGATAAGATTGCAGGGCCGAGCGAACCAGGGCATACTGTCTTTTAATCTCTGTGCAGGCATCGGCAAGTTGTTCGCCGAGAAGACCAGTCCGATCGTGTGATCAGGAAGCCACTTGGGGACAGGTTTCCTGCCGCCAGTTTCGGATAGCCCTGGTCTGGTCATGCCGGTACTCGCCAGGCGTCATCAGGTGCCAACGAGGGCGGAAATGGCCTCAGTCATGTTGTGTGCCGACAGGAACTGCCAGGCCTGCTCAGGTGACTTTAGACGCGACACGTGGCGTTCTCGCCGCCGGTCGGCCGATGCGAGTTCTCCGCCCAGTTGTTCAGGTAGCGGCTGACCCGGTGACGGGTCTCAGGCAGAAGCTCGCGCTGCTATGCCAAAACTCTCCAGCGCGTTCGCGGCCAGCCGACATGGCTTGTATTTAGGGCTGGTGAGGAGCGTTTGATGAACGCTTGGCAGCATCCCATTCTACCTGCACGAGGATGCCGAGCACCACGCCGTGCTGGTACATCGCTCACCAAAGATAATGCACACACCGTTGATGCGCAGAAACACCTCATCGAGGTACTGGGTGTCGCCTGACCTCTGCCGACGCCGTCGCAGCTTGGGTGCAAACTGCGAGCTAATTCAGGACCTATTAGACCGTGGGGCCGATGGCCTTCGTCGGACAGCAGTATCCAAGGTGAGTAGCCAGCTCTGACGTCATCTTGTCAGCTTGCCTCATCTCGTGATCCCGGCGACCGCCCATCAACTTGCCGACGTCACCGGCGGCCCCAATGGAAAAGGGGGCGCAGTTGCAGGCGAAGGGCTCAGCTCGCCGATTCGTCACACCTGACCACGTGGGACGATGTTGAAGGTGGGATCTCTGGCGAAGTCGCTGGCCTGGGTGAAGGGTGCCCCGGAGCCGACGAGCCAGGCATAAGCCTGTTTGGCTTCCGCAGTGTCTAGCACATCGATGATGCCGGCCAGAGCCATGCGCGCGGTTTGCGCGTAGTTGCCTTCCGTGCGCTGCCATCCCTTGCCGTTGGACCAGTTCCGTGCCCGGGTTTCTCGTCCCATCTCGGCCCAGTTGCGGTAGGGCGCCGATTGCCCCTGCCCGGCATTGGCGATGATGTAGGCGACGCCGTCGCGGGGATTGAAGCCTTGGTTGCCGGACTGAAAGCGGCCGACCAGGAAGTTGCTCATCCAGGCCAGCACTGCTCGGGCCTGCGGGTTGCCCTTCCGTGCGGCGGCAGCAGCGGTCGAGGCCAGGAAGTCCTGCTGCCAGGGCCGCAATTCCGTCAGCGGCTCGTAGGGGCTCAGCACCCGGCCAAAGGCCTCGCCTTGCATTTCGCTCCATTGCGGCAGCTGCGCGGCCATCCAGGCCCAGTTGCGGTCCTCCTGCGCCGCGAAGCTGGTTCGGTGCGGGTCGCGATCGGGGCTGATCCAGGCCGCCTCGTGCAGCTGGCGCAGGGCCCAGGCCATGCCGCGAACCTGCTGGCCGCGCACGATATTGGCCTCGGCCCCGCCGCGCGGGTCTGGCCAGTGCGACATGATGTTCCAGGCGGCCTGGGCCTGCAGTTCGTCCAGAAAGGCGCGCCGACCGGTCAGCAGGAAGGGCACGAAACACAGGTCCGGCTGGTGCGCTCCCTCCGGCGTCCACCCACCCGCATCGGTGACGGGCTGGCTCAGCCCGCCTGGGGGCGGGCCGCCGCGCCCGTCTGTCCACAGGCGCGGCCAGTGGGCGACATTCAGCCAGCCGCTTGCGCCGGGCTGCGCGTCCCAATGGTGCCAGGGGATGGCACCGGCGGCCTCGGCCTGCCCGATGCAATATTCTGCCGCACGGCGGTCTCCAGTCATCAGCCACGCTGCTTGCGGCTGCGTGGTGGGGCCGATATCGCCCCGGCCACCGGTCATCGGCATGTCCTGCGTGATGCCGCGCGGGTTGAAAGGGCGGTTCCAGTTCGCTCCGCCAGCGGAGCGAGCATATCCCTCCAGCAAGGAAGCGTTGACACCAACCGGCAGGTTGTAACGTGCCACGGCGCCAGTGCTGGCAAGATA
This sequence comes from Pseudoroseomonas ludipueritiae, assembly GCF_014490445.1. Classification (GTDB taxonomy): domain Bacteria; phylum Pseudomonadota; class Alphaproteobacteria; order Acetobacterales; family Acetobacteraceae; genus Pseudoroseomonas; species Pseudoroseomonas ludipueritiae. Next base: position 7,372 of record NZ_JACTUZ010000048.1, read on the forward strand.
GGTGACGTTATGCCGGACCAGAGGCGGCACGGGCGCAGGACGCCGGTTGCTGGCAAGGCCAACGCGGCGACCAAATGCGGTGTACTGCGCTTGTCGCAGCTCAGGTAACTGCAGGATCTCTCTCCCGTCCAGCACCACCCTGAGGCCGTAAGCCACGGCCCCGCCACCCGGCTGCATGGACACGTCGTTGCGCATCCAGAGGTCGGCCCCGACCGTGCCGTCCTGGTGCCAGGCCACGTCCGCCACCAGCCGCAGCGACGTCACGCCGGACACGGCCCAGAGTGGCACCGGCAGGGTGAGTCGCGTCTGCCAAGCCAAGGGGCCGGCCTGCCATAGGTCGCGCTCCTCCGGCTTCTGCGCCTGCAGGAGTGCGATGAGGTCGACGCGCCAGGGCTCGCCGCCGCTCTGGGGCATGACCTCCAGCAGCAGCTGACGTGCAGCAAGGTCAGCGGGCAGCTGCGGATCTGCCGGCTGCTCTTCGCCGGTCGTGAACAGCACAATGCCGGATGAGCGGCCGGCAGGCAGCGCAAAGGACTGGGCAATGCTGACGATGGCAAAGCGGGCCGAGCCGTCCGGGTGTCGCGCCACAACGTCATGCTGTGTGGTTAGCACGCCGCCGTCGGCTCGGCGGGCCGCCAACCCTTGACCACGGGGCAGGTCACCGGGATGGAAGGCCTGTCCGAACACCGCCACAGTGCCCGCCGGCGCGCCAGAGCCCTCCAGCATCAGGCTGACAAGCTCGCCGGGACCTGGTGTTGGCAGAGGGGCGGCCGTGACTGCGCCGAAGGTTGTGCGGGGAAACAGGGCGCCGAGTCCTGCCAACGCACCGGCCCCAAGGGCAGTGCGGCGCGTCAAACCCGGCCCTTCCTGGTCAGAGGCACCCGCAGCAGCGATCGCCTTCTCGCCTATGCGCAAACCACCAGCATGGTTCATGGGCCGCTCGACGCCACAGTGGGGCTTGTCAGAGCCATGCCGAAGGTTCCAGTGCTGAACAGGTGCTCGATCATGTGGTCACCCAAGCTGCTCTTGAAGTGCCCGCCTTCCCAATAGTAACGGAGCTTGGTCGCGCGGTCTCCCGCGGCAGGGATGGCTTCGGCGGTCAGAGCGTGTGGTGCGCTGAAGTCAATCAGCCGCAGCCCTGCGCGTTGCGCTTCACGCGTGACGACGTCCTTCCATGCCTGGAACTCGTCCATGCGACCCATGCGGCTGATCAAGTCCAAGTAGCTCGCATGATAGGGCGGAATGACGAGGTGCAGCGTGATGCCGGCTTCCTTTGCGAACTGGATGGTACGGACCAGCGTGTTGAGCGGTCTGCTGCTGCTTTCCTGCAACGCGGCGCGCGGCGCGGTGCGCAACTCCCGCTCCAACTGCCGCAGCTTGTGCTGGAACAAGGTGTGGTAGCCGCTGACGGATGCAATTTCCGCATACTCAGCCAAGGGGTTGAACCCCTGTGCGGTGAGGGTTCGGCCGTCCTGGCTCCATTGGCTGGCCAGAGTGGCCAGGCTGTCCTGCAAGGCGCCCAGCGTCAGGGTGGCTTCCAGCTGGTCCCGTGCTGCAGCCAGCCAGGGGTGCCCAGCGCTACCCACTGGCTGCGTCAGGTTGGAGGAGGACGGGACCAGGAAGTCTGGGTAGTCCACTGATAGGATAGCGGCCTGTGGCGGGCAGCCGCCTGCGACGGCGCGGCGCAGCATGCCAAGGGAATAATCTGGCGCCGCACCCGCCGCAGCCGCGTTGAAAACGATGCCGGTGGAAGCAGGCCACGCCGGGCTTTCCGGGTCCAGGCCAGACTCGATGCGCGAATTGCCCAACAGAAGGGTGTCGGCGCAGGTGCGGTCCAGGAGGTGTTCTTTGGCCGACCAGGGGCGGTCCGCAGCCGCAGGGCGGCGCTGGTTGATGCCGGGTATGCCGGGCATGCCGAAGACATACCAAGGATCGACGAGGATGTTGATGCCGCCCACCAGGGTGGCGAGCAGCCCGGCGAATCCGAAGCCAGCGGCCAGATAGCGCAGCGGCGCCATGCTCAGAATTGCCAATACAGGAACTCCCCACCACGGGATATGGACATCAACCCGATCAACAGCAGCGCCGCCATCGCGAAGCTCCAGCGCCGAGACATCCGCCAGCGCAACCGGCTGCCGCGCTGCCGGACGTCCTCCAGCACGGGCGTGGCATCGGCCAGGATCTGCTGGGAATTGGGCAGGGCCACAGCGATCAGGCCCAGCAAGAGACACCAAAGCCACGTCGCGATGAAGCGCGAGCCGGAAGCGTCGGAACCGGTAAAGCCGAGGCTCTGGAGGATGGGCAGACGATCCAGCAGCCCCGCGGGCAGCGTCATCCCGTTGGCGCCTGCCATGCCGGCCAGCATCCGCTCCGCCGCCGCAAGATCCGGCGAGCGGAAGAAGACCCAGCCCACCGCCACAGCCACCATGGTCAGGGCCCAGCCACCGAGCTGCCCCGGGCACGACGTCAGCGCGCTGCGCAGGCGTGGATGAGACGATGTGAGCCGCAGCCAGACGTGGTTGATGATCAGGTAGCCACCGTGCAAGGCGCCCCAGGCGACGAAGGTCCAATTCGCGCCATGCCAAAGTCCACCGAGGATCATGGTCAGCATCAGATTAACATGACGGCGCAGCGTTCCCCGCCGGTTGCCGCCGAGCGGAACGTAGAGGTAGTCCCGCAGGAAGCGCGACAGGGTCATGTGCCAGCGCCGCCAGAACTCGATGATGCTGGTGGCCTGATAGGGGGAGGCAAAGTTGGCCGGGAAGCGCAGCCCAAAGCAGCGCGCCGTACCGATCGCCATGTCGGAATAGCCGGAAAAGTCGAAGTAGAGTTGCAGGCTGTAGGCCAGCACACCGCCCCAGGCCAGAAGGAGATCCGGCTGACCGCCTAGCGCGACCTCGTTGAACGCGTTGTTGGCGTAAGGTGCGATGGAGTCTGCGAGGAAGGCCTTTTTCGCCAAGCCAATGGAGAACAGGGTCAGACCCACGGCGAGGTCGCCGGAGCTCGCCCGGAACGGCTTTTCCTGCGGCATCTGCGGACCGATCTCGGAATACCGCAGCACCGGCCCGGCCACCAAGCGGGGAAAGAACACCACGAACAGCGTGTAGCGCGGCAGGCTGCGCTCCGCCGGACTACCGCGATGGATGTCCACCAGATAGGCCAGCTGTTCAAAGGTAAAGAAGCTGATGCCGAGCGGCAGCAGGATCTCCGGCAGGGGGAGCTGGATGCCGAAGGCGGCATTCAGGCTGGCCGTGGCGAAGGCAAGGTATTTGAAGCCAGCCAGGACGGCGAGGTTGGCGGCGACGCCCAGTGCCAAGATGGCGCCAGCGGCGCGGCCCTGGCCGGCCTCGAGCCGGATCTGAATATGCCGACCGGCCAGGTAGTTGGCAGTCGTGGATGCCAGCAACAGGGCGAGGTAGCGCACATCCCACAACGCATAAAACAGCAATGAGAAGAACAGCAGCGAGGACACGGCGCCGGCCGCCCCCTTGCGCGCGTTGGCGAAGTGAAAGACCGCCAGAGCCGCCGGGAGGAATAGCAGCACGAACCCGTAGGAATTGAAGATCATCGCGCAGGTCGCCGGTGGGTGGGGACATGGGCCAGCTTGGAGCGGCTCCGGCACAGGCGGTTCATGAGGATCTCCAGCAACTACTCCCTGCTTAGCTGCTGGTTGAAAAACCGATAGGCTTTCGAACCAAATGTGGCAATAACATTTTTGTGTAAATAACAGTCTCGATTGGCCGAATGTCTCAAAATTGGTTCGCAATCTGCTCTGTCGCTACGTCGTCAGGTCCAACTTACCCAGCCAGCCTCCCCAGCCAGGCCACATGTCGACGTTATTCTCTTTTTTGATGATTTATTGTCCGCTTACCGGTATTTGGAGGTAAGCAGGGTTGAGGTGCCGCCTTCTTGGATGCCGACCACTTCGCCCAGGAAAGTCGGCGGCAGGGCAGGCGAGGTGGAGAGCAGCAGGCTGCGACAGAGCACCAGCATGCCCAGAACAAAGCGCCCGTCCCGCCCGCTACCGAGACGGCTGAGTGCCATCACGCACTGCCGGCCATGACCGCTGTCGACCAAAGCAGCCCTTGCACTCTTGCCAGCCTGCGACGCTGCAGTAAGCCGAAGAGATGTTTGTTCGCCTCGAAAATGCTGCCGACGTGCAGCCGATCCGCTCCCTCGTGACGGCTGCCTTCCAGGACGCACCGCATAGCAGCGGCACGGAAGCCGACATTGTTGATGCCCTCCGGGCGGGCAGCGCCCTGACGCTTTCTCTTGTTGCGATCAAGGACGGCGTGGTCGTGGGATATGTCGCTTTCTCCCCGATCAGGATCTCCGGGAAGATGCCTGACTGGTTTGGCCTTGGCCCCGTGGCTGTCGAGCGCAGCCAGCGGAGGCAGGGTGTCGGTCGGCTCCTGACCGAGGACGGGTTGAACCGACTTCGGGCATCTGGGGCAGGCGGATGCGTCGTGTTGGGTGACCCGACCTACTACGCCCGCTTCGGCTTCGAACCGGACCCTGCCCTCATGCTTGCAGGCGTTCCGGCCGAATACTTTCAGCGCCTCTGCTTCCAGGGGGAGTAGCCGGTGGGTGAGGTCTTGTACCACCCCGCCTTTGGCTCAGCCTGACGCCCGCTTTCCACATCTCGGACATCCGCAGCGGCCTGATCTGCACGATAATCTCCGGCCTCGCGTGCGGAGGGGTGGGTCCAGCAGGAGTTGCCGCAATCCTGAGCTCTATCAGCGGCACAGCCGCTCGCAGGGCACGCCGTAACGGTCGTCATCCAGCCGGCTCAGCCCGCACTGGCGGAAGTAGAACTGCGCCTCGGCGCAGCTGCTCATCTGGGTGCAGGTGCGCTTGCTGCCGCAGCTCAGGCCGGCGGCACTGCTAGAGGGCGCCGTGGAACCTGTCCTTCCCGCAGCTGATGACTGCGAGGTCGCGGTGGCCCGGCCGCCGTTCCGCCGCCAGGTCCAGGGCGGCACCTGCTCACTGGCCGGCAAAGCCCAGAGGCCGCGCTTGGCCTGACGGGCTTCCGTCTCCAGCGGCGGCAGCGCCGGGTCCCGGTTGTACTGCCGGTAGACCCAGGCGGCGCCGCGGCGCACCAGCTCGGCGTTGACGTCGAGCGCTTCGTCACCTGCAAGCTCACCCGCTGAGAAAGCTTACAAATCCCGACTGGCTGATGCGGCTGGCCATGGCGTTTCTGATGCACAACCACAATGAGTGTGCAAGGGAACCCTGATGACACCGCCTGGCCTGCAAAGCCTCACCATGGAGCTGGACGCGTGTTTGCAGATCATCGGCAAGGTCATCACGGACGGCAAACGGGACAGCAAGATCGGCGCCTTGAGCATGATGGCGTTCGTCGTCAGGCGGTTCCCACCCGGAGACATGCGCGACGCCGCCGAGGATATCCTCTGCTCCTACATCGCTGAGGTGAAACCCAGCCCTGACGAGTTGGAGCAGATCCGGCGGGTCCGGATGGGCTATTGAGGCCTGTGCCGCAAGCCGGCAGCACAAGCATGCATTCCGCTGTGAAGTGCGCAGCGGTGCCCACGATCAGCGTTTTCTGCCACGAGGCCGCTGCCGCATCTCTTCTGCCAGGGCCTTGGTTGATTTTATCGCGAGGGCTTCTCGGAGGCGGCGCATCAGATCCTCCGCCTGATCCAGGGTGGCTGGTAAGCCCTCCCCTAATCCAGCCTGATGATCGGTGATCCACTTGTCCAAGATCCTGAGCCAGTTGGACGCGGCAGTTCGATGCCCAAGCTTGGCTTGATCGATCACCTGTTCAATCTGCTTTATGGGCATTGCAACGCTCAAGTTAACGCCTGCTGCCAATATCGCGTGCAGTGCAAGCTGTCACGGCCGATAAGTCTCGCTCGGCATGCTCACCTCGCCAGCGGGCGGCTGGCTGCCGCAATTGTTGCCTAGTTCCGAGTTCGACCCATTGCCGACTAAGTTTTTGGACCTTTGGGTAAAGTACGAAGATATTCCGCTATTGCTTCGACTGTTCGCTGCGAGGCCTGGTGGAGCTCCAGCCTCATACCGAGGCCCATGTGCTCAGAAGCTATCTCATCCAAGTAGGCCACTGCGTCTGAAACTGATTGGCCATTCTGTAGAAGCCTGACGACGTGGAGCACATAACTGTCGTACTCGTCAGCAGCGTCCTCCTGCCAGGCATTCGGGTCAATTTGGCGCAGGCCTATTGGGTCCCAATTGTCCCAGCCAATTTGGCGGATGCGGTGATAATCGATGTTCGACTTCGGGCCCATCTATGAAGCATCGTCGGAGCTACGTCCGCTGTCCACCCATCTGCGACATCCGCCGCGGCCAGAGCCGCACGATAACCTTCCCATCCGGTGTCACATGGTTGGTTGAGCGCCAAATGCCGCAGTTCCAGCCATGGCCTGGGCCGGTCGAAAATGCAAGATGCTAGGATTATGCGCTCGAGCGCTATAGGGACATACGCCCCGCCTCCTCGTCGCGAACGGCCGCGAGCAGCCGATTCTCCACCTCCGGCCATGGTCGGGTGAGGTCCACCGTCTCAACCCGGATGAGGTGACCTTGCACTTCCATCCTCTCCGACAGGTGCCAAGCCGCCGCAGGGTAGAGGAGGATGCCAGTGGCGTAGCGGTGCGCGGCCGAGAACTCCTCCTGAGAGCGGAGGTAGGCGTAGATCTGGTAGAGATGGCTGCTGTCGAGCCTGTGCTCGCCGAAGCGGTTGGCGACAAGGCTCGCGGCTGTAAACTTCGTGTCGAGCAACACAATTCGGCCAGTCGAGACCTCTTGTAGGACGAGGTCGGCCTGCATCGTCGGTAGGAGAGGCGGGGTGCCCGAGGTAGGCCACGCGAGAACCTTTTGCGACTGCACGTGCCAGCCGGATAGGCGCGCCCGAAGGAAGGTCGCGACAAACCGCTCAAAGACGGCATGGAGGGTAAGAGTGTCGCGGTTGATCCCGAGACTGCCCGCCCCGCCCGCCTCGGTCGGCATCTGCCGCCGCAACACGAGTTCGCAGATCGCGAGCATGAGGCGGTAGTCGCCGTCGTTGCGCCCAGTTGTCTCGCGTGCCGCCACCCCCGGGCGGGGAGAGACGGGAGTGATCTCGTCGAGGTCACGGACCAGCCGCCGGAGCCGCTGGCGCAGCGCCGCCGCGTGCCCCGGCAAAGGGCCGAATTCACCGGCCTTGGCAAGGCGGTCGAGGACCGCGCGGATTGTCCGGTTCCGCGGGATATCCGCAGTGAAGGCGTGGAAGCGGCAATAAGCCTTTCCACGCTCAAACTCGAGAGTCTTGAGGCTCTGTGCGAAGTCGATGCGCCCGCGGATGCCGCGGATGGAGGCAGCCTCCACATCGTAGCCCCGACCAAGACCGACCCGCAGGCGCTGCTCGACGAGGCGGAGGAGGACGGATGCGAGCAGCGCATCGAGGCTCGGTGCCGCCTCGGCCTCGCGCTGCCACCGCTCCACCGCCGCAGCCTCGCCCCACGCGTAAAGGAGCATGTGCCACACGTTGCGGATAGGGATGCCTGACAGCGTTGTGGCCCCTATCTCCACGTGATCTTCCGAGCTTAGCACCGAGGGATCGATCACAGGGCCAGCAGCGCTCGGTGAGCCTCCTGCGCGCGTCCGCGGTTATCAGACCAGTACTCCTCCAGCAACGGTGCGATTTCGGTTTCAACTATGCCCTCGAACCAGGCGCGGTCGAGGCCGGAGAAGTCCCGGCCTTTCGGGCAGAAGAAGCTGTGGCCGACCTCGTAGTGGTCGCCGAGGAGTGGGTCGGCAGAGATCACCTTGTTCAGTGTGGCCATGCGCTCAACGATACGCTCGACGAGGGCAAGGTCCATCCCCCGCTCGGTGAGCCAGTCGCGGAAATTGTCGCTCCGGTAGGCAGGGCGAAGCGTGAGGAAGCTGAAGCGGCGGCGTAGCGCGAAGTCCACCATGGCGAGTGACCGGTCGGCGAGGTTCATCATGCCGATCACGTGGAGCCGCGGCGGGACGTGGAAGCGCTCTTCCTCCTTGTCGTGCTGATAGACGAGCGGCACGCCGAAGTCGGGCCCCCGCTTGTCGGCCTCGAGCAGCATGAGCAACTCACCGAAGATGGCAGCGAGGTTGCCGCGGTTGATCTCATCAATGATGAAGACATAGTCGCGGTCTGGATCCTTCGCCGCGCGCTGGCAGAAGCGGTGGAAAACCCCGTCTTGCAGAGCAAAGGTGCCAGCCTTACCCGACACAGGGCGGTAGCCCCGTACGAAATCCTCGTATGCGTAGGAGGGGTGGAACTGCACAGTTTCGACCCGCGCCGGATCCTCCTCCTGCATCAGCGCGTAGGCGAGGCGACGGGCGACAAAGGTCTTGCCGACCCCAGGTGGTCCCTGAAGGATTAGGTTCTTTTTCGAGCGAAGCCGGTCAAGGGCGCGCGCAAGGTCCTCTTGGGGAACAAAGACTCCCTCCGCGACCATGTCCTCCAGAGCGTAGGGCCGCAGCGTGGGTCCGTGTGGCGCCGGCTCGTCATCTCCTGCCGGGCTGTCCGGCACGACAGGGTCGGGTACGGCATCTTCATTCCCAGATCGTTGCCGGAACCACTCATAGTCCTGGGGCACCCCGCGGAAGGCGAAGTCGATGAGGCGACGGGTGTACTCCTCGGCCTGTTGCCCTCGGCGGAGACGCCATGCCGTCCGTCTAGACGTGTAGAAGTACCACCTGCCGGGCGGCGACTGGTCCTCCCACTCCACTTCAACGACCCGGCCGTCGCCGCGGTTCTTCACTACTGTCCCAACCGCTTTAACTTCCATGCAAGCGACCGTACGGCCACCAGCGTCGAAGGGCAGGCCCGATTTCTGCGAGAAGGCGGCTTTAATCGCGATGCGGTCGCCGACCGCCATGCTCCGGACCTCGTCGAGGTACTTGTCCGTGTAGCCGTTCTCCCAAATCCCCTCCTGCCGGAACCGCGCGGTCTGATCCGGAGGATCGCTGCCGTCCCAGAAGGCGCCCACCATCCAGTAGGTCGGTTCAGTCGAGGGGTGTGCCGACTCTACGGCAGGCGGCGCGCCTCCTTCCTCGGTTGAGCGTCGCCATGCAGCGAGGGATAGGTCAGGAAAGCTCGCGAAGCGGGAGGCTGCGCGGGTGAGGATGTCGCGGTATCCCTGGAAGGAAAGGCCACCCCGCGGCAGATCCTCGCCCAAGTAGGCGCGGTTCGTCGAGTCGAGGTTGAGGAAAACGCGCGGGCGGATCCAGAAGAGGCCCATCGTCAAGTTGATGTTCACGCCGCGGACCGCGAGCGCTGCGTCGAAGCTCTCAGCGAAGGCAGGGTCCTCTAACGGCGACTGCCCTAGCGCCAAACGGAAGGTGCGCCAGAGCGCCGGCACGTCGGTCGGCTTCCGCTCGTCGGCGTAGGAGAAGAACCAGGACCGCTGGTTGTTCAGCACAGGAATGCCGTCAAAATCGGAGGGAGGTGGGACGGCGGTGCCGAGCAAGCGGCCCATCTCTATAACGATGAGGAGGCGTTGCTCGTGTCGCAGCGTTCGGTTGCACGCACCAAGGAAGGTGAAGGGATCGATCTCGCGTAGTGGTACGCGTGCCCCGGTAACGTCGCGGTCACTCACTGGCGTTGCGGGCAGCTCCGCGCCTCGAAGGCGCTCGAGGAAGGCGACCAGCTCTGGTTGGCGGTCCTCCCAGTCTAGGAGACGGTGCGCTAGGTCTTCATAGAAGGGAATCCAGGTGAAACTCAACGCAGCTGCTCCATGGGCTCTGGTGCACGCCCCATTTCCGCCAGATTCGAGACGGAGCGCAAGTGCCCGGCAGCGGGTGCGCCACATGGCGATCCGGCGCCGTCGGGGGTAGGCCGCTTCTAGCTTGTCGCCGCCTGCTCAACTTGAGCCATACGGAGTGCGGACGACCACGTCCGCTTTTGGAGAGGCGACTTCGTGAAGAAAATGGCCGGTGTGAGGGCGAAGCCTCCGCTAGGTCGTCTTCCGAAGTTGTAGTTCAGAACTGGCATATGAGGATAAAGCTGCCAAGCATATCAGACGTCAGCGTACGCTTTGCGCGCTGGTGGCGATCGTGCGCTGGTCCTGCCGCGCCTCGTAGGTCACGCCGCGCCGCGTCGCCCAGAAGTTGACGAGCTGGTACAGCTGGATCGCCGCCACATCCTCGGCCACAATCTTCTGGCCCTGGATGAGCAGGGCCTCGCGTGCCGCATCATCCATGGTGGACTGCGCCCGGGTGATCAGCGCGTCCAGTTGCGGATTGGAATAGCCGCCCCAGTTCGCCGGCCCTGCGCCGGTCTTGCTGTCCATGGTGATGAAGAGGTTGTTCAGCACATAGCCTGCCTCGCCCGTGCTGACGCCCCAGCTGAAGAACGGCATCAGGTACTCGTGCTTGGCGCCACGCCCGAGATACACCGAGGCCGGCACGGCATTGACCTCGGTTCGCACGCCGATGCGGGTCCACATCTGCGCAATGGCCTGCGCGACGGTGCGGAAATCCGGCCGGTCGGCGAAGGCACTCAGCGTCAGGCGGAAGCCACTGGGAAAGCCTGCCTCCGCGAGCAGCGCCTTGGCGCGCGCCTGATCAAAGGCCGGAATGCCGATTTCAGACGTATAGGAATAGGCGCCCGGCCACATGAACTGCCCCGCGGCCTGGGCGGTCCCTTCCAGCACCCGCTCGGCAAGGCTCTTGCGGTCGATGCCCAGCGACAAGGCCTGCCGCACCCGCAGGTCCTTCAGCGGGTTCCGCGCCAGCGGCTGCCCATCGTTGTCGGCGGCCTCGGCGGAATCGCCTTCCGTGATGACATTGGGCAGCAGCATGATGGAGCGGTTGCCCGGCGCGGAGACCACGCGGAAGCGCTCGTCCCGGCGCAGGCGCGGCAGGTCGTTGCGGCTGGGCGCGTCGATCATGTCGACATCACCGGCCAGGAGGGCGGCACTGCGCGTACCCTCATTCGCGATGAAGCGCATCTCCACCCGGTCCCATTCCGGCTTCTCGCCCCAATAAGCGGGATTGCGCTCCATCACCGCATGGTCGTTGCGGGTAAAGGAGACCAAGCGGAATGGGCCGGTGCCGGCAGCGACGGCGGCGTTGTCGAAGTCACCGCTGTCCTTGCCCTCCACCGTTTGCTTGGCGACGATGGAGAGGGCGCTCAGGTTCGCCGGCAGGATCGGCGAGGGTTGCTTGGTGGTGATGCGGACCGTCCACGGCCCCGCCACCTCGATGCTGGCGATGTCACGGGTGAACGGCGCGTAGCCAAGCGGGCTGTTGGGGATGTTGGCGGAACGCGTGAGGGAGAAGACCACGTCTTCCGGTGTCAGCGGCCGACCGTCGGACCAGGTCACGCCCTCTCGCAGGGTGAACTCCCAGACCGTGTCGCTCACCAGCTTCCACTCGGTGGCGAGGCCGGGCGCCAGGGACATATCGCCCTTCTGTTCGACCAGCCGGTTGAAGAGGTGCAGGGCGAGGTTCCGATCACCGATGCCATTGTAGAAGTGGGGATCGACCGAGAGCGGGAAAGCGCTGACGCCGATCCTGAGATCGGCGGCCTGCGCGGCAGACGCCGCCGCACCGAAGACCAGCACGGCCGCAGCAATACGCCAGTTCGCACCCATCGTCTTGTTCCCTTCCCCGCAGTCAGATCAGGCGGTCAGCCTGGCCAAGTGCCTCAACGGACAAATGGCCGAGGCCATGATAGCAGGCGTCAGGATACAACTGGTGCAAGCCAGCGTTAACCAGACCAGGCGCCAGATCCGGGAAGCGGACACTCAAGGACGACCCTCCCCTCCCCTGCACAGCCTGGCCACCCGGTGATCCACAGCTCTGTCCCCGCGATCTGGGGACAAGTTCCTGGCCGGTGGTGGCGGGCAGCGGGTCCTCAATGCAGCGCCAGATCCTCCAGGTAGGCGTCGAGCGGGTAGAAGCGGCTGGCCACCGCCTGCAACTCGCGGCTGGCATGCGACCAGTAGAGCAGCGTCACCTCGAAGCCGTCGGCCACCAGCTGCCGCACCATCGGTTCGTAGTCACCGTCGCCCGCCACCAAGGTGATGCGGTCCCTGCCCGGATGCCCCAGCAGGTAGGCATCGCGGCAGATGCGGGTGACCACGCCGGTGTCGACCCGCTTCTCGCGGCCGGAGGCGGCGCGTTCCACCACCCGCACCTCGAAGCCGGCCGCCTCGGCATGCGGCCACAATCCCTCATTGCCGTCGGTGACCGAGCCGAACACCGTGGCGTGTACCGGCTCCTCCAGCTCGCGCAGCAGCGCCATCAGGCGGTGGAAGTCGAGCCGGTAGCCAAAGTCGATGGGCCCCTGTTGGTTGACCTCGGCCAGGCTGCGGGCCCAGCCGCGGGCGAGAGCGCTGACCTTCTGCGCCTCGATGAACAGGTTGCTGCAGTCAATGTAGGCCAGGTGCACGGAGACGCCTTGCTGCGGTGGGTCTGATGGTTCTCTTGGTGAGACTAGCTTGGCGGATTCATGGCGAGAACCGGCGTGGGCTCTTGCCGCTCCACGCGCAGAGCGGCTGTGGTCGTGAACGGTGGTGAGAATGCCCCCTTCCCTCGCCTCATCAACGCTCCTCAGCGTGCGGCTGAACCACCCCACACCGCACCTGCCGACCAGTGGGACGTCGCACCAGGAAGGTTAATACCGGCAAGGATGGTCCGACCGGCTCTTGCATCCACAGGCAGTCGGCGCACAGGAAGCTGGCATGACTGACCAGCAGACACCCGGCGCGCCGTGGCCGCCGGCCAGCGGCCTGCCCTCGCGCGACCGGATGAAGCCGGCCGAGAGCCTGCGATGGGGCGAGACACCGTTCGATGACCTGGGCCGGGCCGAGCTCCTCCGGCTGGTGCAGGCCTATCACCTGGCGCTGGCCAGCGCCGACAGTGCGCTGCGGCAGGTCTGCCTTCAGGATCCGGCAAACCCGTTCTGGGAGGCCGATGGCCAGGGTCGCCGCGCCATGGCACGCGCTGACACCCTCAAAACTTTGGTGGATGGAGACAGCGCCGAGGCCCGGATGCACATCGACCGGCAGTTCTACCGTGCCGCCGCGGGGCTGCTGTTCCCGTCACTGGCTGATCCCTTTCACGACTGGGGCGTGAACGACAAGGGCGAGTGGTGTGCGCCCAACCCTGGTCCGGACTGGGGCTACCGCCCTGTGGAGTGGCAGGATCTGCTGCCGGAGAGTGGAGCGCCCAAGTGACAGGCCAGCCCATGACGCGCAGCCCAAAGCAGATCCGCGAAGCGGCAACCTTGGCGCTGAAGCAAGGACGCCTGCATCCCGACCACTGGGCTGAGGTGGACGACCTGCTGCTGGACGAACGGCTGTCTGAGGCGGCCGAGCTTCTGGCCCAGCACGTCACCGTTGAGCCCGCCTACCCTGCCGTGCCTGGGCCACGGGAGCTTGCCTATGCTTGACCAGCAAAACGGCCTTCGGCAGACCAGAGTAAGATAGGGGCATATCCCCCTATCTTCTGCTTTCTGCCTATCCCCTTATCCGGTAGCTGGATATCCGCATGTGGTGTTCAAGCAGTTGACCGTGCCGCGCCTGGGCTGCGGGAACTCGCCTTGTGCCTGACCGGCAAGCGACCGACGACAACCTGATGTAAGATATGGGGATATCCCCCTATCATTTGCTTTGCCCCTACCCGGATATGCCGAAAGGCTGCTATCGACATAGGCGGGTAGGGGAATATGGGGAAATGGGTTCTATCCTGACTATCGCATCCGGTAAGGGCGGGTGCGCAAAGACGACCACCACGAAAGTGCTGGCAGCCAGCATGGCAGCTGCGGGTTATCGAGTCGCAGTGGTTGATGCCGACCGCAACCAATCGTTCGCTTCATGGGTCAAGGAGGCTTACGAGGGGCCGGCCTTCACCACCTGCAGCGAGGTGGATCACGTCCGGGTCGTGGACGTAGCTGGTGAGCTCGCTGATGCCCATGACATCGTTCTGGTCGATACGGCCGGCTTCGAGAACCTCACAGCGGCATCCGCTATCGGCATGGCCGATCACGTCCTCATTCCATGCATGCCCGACCGCGACAACATCCGCGAAGCACTGCGGACTGCTCAGCAGGTCACCAGCTTAAGCAAGGCGGCTAGACGGGCTATACCCTATAGCGTGCTACCAACCCGCTGGAAGGCTAACGGCTTGGTGGAGCGTGCCACTCTGGAGAACCTACAAGCTGAGAAACTGCCGGTGCTTGACCACGCTCTGGCCGACCTGACCGACTTCATCAAGCTCAGCTTCAGCGGATCGGTACCACTCCGTGGGAAGGTGGCACAGCAAGTCTCCGCGTTGATTGCCGAGCTAGCCGGGAAGGGGGCTATACCACCTATGCCCAATAGCCCCGATAGCCCCGATAGCGGCAAAGAAGGGGCAGCGGCATGAGCGCCTTCAAGCCGAAGCGCATCTCGGGCGCTGAGCTCGCCGCACAACTGGCGCCTGCCACCGCATCTCTGCCACCTGTCGTTGCTCCTGCGCCCACAGTCGTCCCGCAGCCCGTGCCCGCCCTGCGGGAACGGCCAGCCGCCGTTGTCCAGGTCAACTTCAAGGCCAGCGAAGAATTTGCAGATCTGATCGCGGAAGCGGCAGAGAAGGCAGGGAGCACACGCCGCCTCTTTGCCCGTCTCATGCGCGACGCGGGCTATCCTGTGCCAGAGGCCGATGTGAACCCACCTGATAACCGCCGACGAGCTCGACGCGATATATAAAGATAGGGGGATATACCCTATAGGCGGGGTAGGGGCATACTCAGCATACCACAGGTGGTGACCAAGATGACGTCATACCCAGTTTGGACTTTGCTGACGCCTCTCTCGGATTCGTCCACAGGTGGATCCGAAGGGAGCTTGGACTTTGCTGACGCACCTTTGGACTTCACTGACAAATGGCGAGTTATCCCCTGGACTCTACTGACGAATCTAATAGTTAGAATCTAATAACCTCGAATAGCTCGTGTCAGTAAAGTCCAAGGGGGGCAGAAGCGCAGCCTTGAGCCATAGTGTGCCCATGGGTGATGTTCATAGCCGCATAGCCAAGCACGGGATCGAAGGGGCCCGCGCCATGGCTGCCACGAAAGGCGAGCGCCAAGTCGTTGATGCAGCCGCAGCCATCATGGCTGAGGAAGAATCTCGGTTAGGCATTACCCATGCAGGCTTTGCCATGACGAGCCTGCCTCACAAGCGCATTGAAGAGCCGGTCTGGCGACGGTCTGCGTCTCAGACCACGTTGCTCGTGGCCTCTGGCCATGACGAACAGGGCAAGCCAATCGGCGTGCCATATGGGTCCATTGCCCGCCTGATCTTGCTCTATCTGCAGACGGAAGCCATTCGCACAGGCTGCGCCGAGGTCGAGCTCGGCCGGAGCATGAACGCTTGGCTATCACGAATGTCGATTCCGGTTGGCGGCCGCACCTACCAACTGGTAGCTGAACAGGCCCGCCGGATCTCCGCCTGCCGTCTGACATTCTACTTCGATAGGCCAGGCGCTCGGCAATTCGAAAACGGGGCATTCGTCGCCGGCGGCATCTCCTTGGCCGGGCTCTCCGATCCAGAACAGGCGAACCTCTGGCAGGAGAAGGTTCGCTTGGACGAGGGCTTCTTGCGCTCTCTCCGTGAGCACCCCGTGCCGGTCAGAGAAGAGGCCATCCGGGTCATTGGCACCCGCTCCATGGCCATCGACATCTACATCTGGCTCGCCTACCGGCTGCACTCGCTGACGCGGCCGACACCCATCAGCTGGCTGTCCTTGCACACGCAATTTGGTGGCGGGTTCAAGCATGTGCGGCAGATGAAGCCGACCTTTACGGAGGCTCTAAACCTAGCCGTTGCAGTCTACCCCGAGGCTAGGGTCGAGATCGATGGGGACGGCATGGTGCTGCACCCGTCTCGTCCAGCAATACCAAAGCTTGGACTCTCCTGACGCTTGGACTTTACTGACGCCTATCGCCGGCTTGGCAGATTTGCGGCTTCGGCAGCGCTTGCCGATCCAGTCAGTAGTCGTAGTGACCCATGGCCGTGCCGTGCAGCAGGTGGCTTAGCATCAGCAACATGTTGTAGTGCCCAAGGACCGCATGGTGTCCCCGCAGTACTTCAAGATCCGCCATTCGCCCTCCGAACGTAAGGTGCCGCTTGTGGTGCGGTATGAGGTCAGCCGTGCCAGTCAGGTAGCGCAGGGCAGGGGAGGGGAGGGGAGAGGCGCAAGGAATGCGGCGATCCCGCCACAAGCTTAAGTAATAACACGATAAGCCGAAGATTTCAGTGACTCCACCGGAACAGGGCTTGCTCTAGAAGCCCGGACAGCTTTCTGTTACGTTATCAGATCTATTTGGGCGCCAGGGCTTTCGGACATACTGACGCCCCGGACCGCTCACCGGAGGACGCCTTGGTGCCGAGCCAGACTGTCCCGAATCCCCGGATGATCTCCGCCGCCGGTCTCCGGAGGAACGTCGTATTGGGCAACCTGTTCCTCATCGGCGTGACCATGCTCTTCTTCATCGTCGCGCCGATCCTCGGCTTCCCAGGCGGGCACCAGTTCAGCTTCGACCTGTCTCAGATCGCCCTTCCGGTATTTGTTGGTTATCTCAGCTTTGCGGCGGTCTTCGCGGCCGGATCGGTCCCGGCCCAGCCGCTCGATCCGGAACGCGGCGCACTCCTTGGCCTGCTCGCCTATGGAAGCATGGGGCTGTACTTCGTCATGGCGATGGCATCCTGCATCGTCTTCTGGATTACCCAGCGAGGCGACGGTCCCGCCCTGGAACCTGGTCTGCTGAAGACGTTGCTCACCGTATCGCTGAGCCTATGCACGGGCGTCTGCAATCACGTCATCGCCCGGCTCTTCCCGCAAGGTTCCAAGCCCGGAGGAAAGACATGAGGCTGCTGGCAATCCTCACCCTCTGCGCTGGCTTGTGCAGTGGTCTGGGACAAACCGCTGCACAGGAGAGCAGCCGGACACTGGTTCTGGATACCAGCCCGAGCAAGCGCTCCTTCGAAGCCATCGTCGCCGCGTGGACATCCCGGGCAGACAGGCTCTCGCCAGCGGTCCTCCGCCGCCGGATCACCGAGTTGTACGAGTTCGACGCCCGCGACGCCGTCACCCTATCTGGCAGGCTTCGGTCGGCATCAGTCGCCTGCAATTTTCCCGGCGCTGGCCAATGCCGGACCGCCGTCGAGAGTTCCCTGGTCGACCTGAAGGTGGCCCAGAGCCCCTACCGGCGCGTGACAGCGACGGAAGCTACCTTCCTGTACGGCGATTGGCTCCGGTCCCTGAATGATGTCTATGTGCCGATAGCGGGGGTCATCCGGATTCCTTATCTCGTCTACAACCGCCCAGGACCGGTCCCCGGCGAACGGGCGCCGGGGAGCTTTACCAGGCTGGGCCTTGCGCTGGTCCCGACAAGCGAGGTTCAGAACGGAGACACGGCCTTCAACGCCATCCTGGACCTTGTCCGGTCTGGCGAGATCTTCCAATGCCGACGGGCGCAGGGGGTCTGCCACCAGCTCTGGACGTTGAAGTCGGCCGATCAGGGGCAGACGGACAGCGACCTCTATGCCGTCTGCAAGCTGGCCTGGTCGGGGACAGTCACGGGCGAGATCCCGTTCGACTGCGTGCCCATCGCCTCGAGGGAAGGGGACGGGCGGAGGGTCCTCGGCATTCTGGAATATCTCGAACCATATGAGCAGGGCGGCACCGATCTGGTTGGCGCGATCAGCTTCGAGAAGAGCCTATCCGAGCGCGACCTACGGGAGATCATCTCGGCCGCGGCTGCGGCGATCGAAATGCCTCCGCCGAGTGGCGAGATGAGCGCCAGACGGCTCTTCACCAAGAGCCCAGCCGCCCGGGCGCCGGGAAGCTCCGTCTGGACGAAAAGGGAACTCCTCATCACCTACCGCAAGTCCCTTGGCGAAGAGGAGTGGTACGTCGACCTGCACATGTCCACCGCCTTCGGCCTCTTCCAGGGTTCCTCCCATCTCCGCTACGGAGAGGAAGAGGAGGACCGGCGCGAGGCCGAACGCTTCCTCCAAAAGATGCGCCAGATTTGCCAAGCGAGGCAGGTTGAGACCCGGTGCCGGGTTATCACCTAGACCAGATGCCATGCATCATTGTGGCAAGCCCACGTCTGCCTCGGCACGATCACGATAAGCGCGAGTTATCGTGCTCAGGGGCTTGGATAGGCCTTGGCGTGAACCCTGATTGTCTCCACAATCTGTGCATGCCCCGAAAGCTGCGGCGGAACACGGGCGCGGAAGAGGCCGCCATTCAGCGCGGTATCGCGCAGGACCCGGACAACCCGGAATGGACGGAGGAGATGTTTGCCCGCGCCCGGCCGGCGGCCGAGGTGCTGGGGCCGCAGATGGTGAAGGCCTTCCAGAGGGCGCGCGTCCTGCCCGAGAAGCGGATGCGCGGCCCACAGAAGGCACCTACGAAAGTGGCCATCAACCTGCGGCTGGACGCGGATCTGGTGGCGGCGCTGCGGGCCACTGGCCCGGGTTGGCAGGGCCGCGTCAATGCCATGCTGCGCAAGGCCGTGCTGGGCTGAACCGGAGAAGGCAAGAGGATGCCGAACAAGGCACGCTACTGGCGGGAGCGCTGCAACGCGGCGCTGCGCCAGGCCGAGGCGAACCCGGACATGGACGCAGGAGCGGTTCGGTGCTCCGCCCGAGGTGAGCCAGGGAGCGGCAGGAGGATGCGTGCTCTGCCTGGAAGCGGTGAGAATGTTCTCCGCCATCCTGGGTGCGACGGCAGGGGATCTGGTGCTGACATTGCTCGCCGATGGCGGTGTGCATGTCACGGGCGCGCTGTGCCGCGGCCTCGGACCATTGTTGGACATAGAGGCCATGGTGCAGGGCTTCACCGCCAAAGGACGTTTGGCGGGCTATCTGGAGACGGTGCCGATTGACCGGGTCACGCGGCCTCATACAGGGTTGCTCGGTGCGGCCCTGTATCGGGCCGGGTAGGGGCGCCGCTCCGCCGCATTCAGGCAGCCTGTTTCGCGTCAGCAGGATGATCGCGTGGCTCCGGCGAACCGCGAGGCAAGGGGCAGAGGTGGCCGACATAGAACCAGGTCTCCCTATCTGGCGCGGTGGGAAGCGCTGACAGCCCGGCCGATCAGCTTGCTCAATTCACGCAGCCAGAGCACCGAGCTTGCGACGGCGACGCAACTCAGCCAATCGGAGACCTCTAAAAACCTCGCTGTTGAGGCGCTGATCTGATTCACTCGCCCTGGTCAGCGGAGGTGGCAGGAATGGCGGCTCAGCCCGGCTTCTTCGATGTCGAGGAGCGGTATGCGGCGCTCTCCGCAGCGGGCGATCCGCTGGAGCGGCTTGCAGCGGTGGTCGACTTCGAGATTTTCCGCCCGGTGCTGGATGCGGCGCTGGCGCGGTCGGATCGCAGCCGCGGCGGGCGTCCGCCCTATGACGCGGTGCTGATGTTCCGCGTCCTGGTGCTGCAGGCGCTCTACAGCCTCTCGGATGAGCAAGCCGAATTCCAGCTGCGCGACCGGCTGTCCTTCATGCGCTTCGCGGGCCTTGCTCTGCACCAGGCGGTGCCCGACGCCAAGACTATCTGGCTCTATCGCGAGCAGCTCAAGCAGGCCGGTGCTATCGAGGGCCTGTTCCGCCACTTTGATGAGGTGCTCGCCAACAAGGGCTATCTTGCCATGGGCGGACAGATCATCGACGCCACCCTGATCGCCGCACCGCGCCAGAAGCTCACCATCGAGGAGAAGGCCCTCATTCGGGAGGGCGGCACGCCGGAGGGTTGGTCCCGGGCCAAGCGGTCGCAGAAGGACCGCGATGCGCGCTGGACGCTCAAGCGCGGCAGGACCAAGCCCAAACCAGAAGGCCATCAGCGCCAGGCCATTCAGATCGCGGTGCCGGTCTTCGGCTACAAGAGCCACATCGGCATCGACCGGCGGCACGGGCTGATCCGCCGCTGGACAGTCACCGATGCCGCGCAGCATGACAGCCGCAGCTTTGCTGGCCTGCTCGATCCTGGGAACACCGCCAGCCGCGTTTGGGCCGACACCGCCTACCGCACCAAGCGCAATCTGGAGGTCCTGGAGCGCCGCGGCCTGAGCGAACGCCTCCAGTTCCGCAGGCCACCGCGGCGCGGGCTTTCCGAGCAACAAGCCAAGGCCAATGCCGCGCGTGCGCGGATACGCTCGGGCA
>NZ_JACTUZ010000049.1 GCF_014490445.1 Pseudoroseomonas ludipueritiae
CGGCGAGGCCGGAGGTGGCGCGCAGGGTCGGCGAGATGCTGGACGCGGCCTACGCCGAGGCGCGCGCGGTGGTGCGGCGCCACGGCCTGGCCGTCTGCCGCCTGGCGGACCTGCTGGTCGCCCATGAGACCGTCGCGGGTGCCGACATCGAGTCCTTGGTTTCGGCCTGCCACCCTGGCGTCGGGGCTGCCGTGCGGCCCGGCGCCGGTCGCCGCCCGCGGGGTAGGCGGACGTGACGTGCCAGCCCGGCTGCCAAGCGGCCGGACGCGGCGGGTTCCGGCGCCGCCGATCCGCGCGCGGGAGGGCGGCGCCAGACGCCAAGGATAAAAATGAATCCTTGAGGCAAACTGCTGTTTTCCCACGAGTATGCGTTAGGCTGAGTTGAAGTATCCATGTCAACATTACTTGGGCGCTGGGCGCGATTCCGGCAGGAATTCTGATGGTGGCGCGAACTGTATTGAAGTGGCGTGTTGACAGTGTTGTCCGCCCCGTGCTCTAAAATCGGCGGTGGCCCGGTCAGGATTGCTGGCGGCCGCACCTGACAATGGAGGCGCGAATGGCCCTTCGGCCATGGGCGGAGGCGTGCGCGTGAGCGCGGCCTGGGACCGTCGCGGGCGGCCACCGGCCGGTGTGCTGGCGGACGCCGAGGCGCAAGGGGAGACCGTCAAGCGCGTGCGCCGCCGCCGCGCCCACGGCGTCTTCCCGTCCCGCAAGGCGGGGACGGGGATGGCCGGGCTCATGTGGTTCGACGAGGCCGAGTTCGACTGCATGCACCTGCTGGAGGCGGACGCCCTCGTCCGCAGCTATCGGCCGCGGCCCGGGAAGGTCGTGGTGACCGTCGGCGGCGAGCGCCACGAGCACACGCCATCGTTCCTTGTCACCGGCGGCCCGCGCCGCGTCGTCCTGGACGTGGTCGAGACGCCGCGCGGCGAGGGCAGTGCCTCAAAGAGGATGGTCGATCCGCAGCCCGAGCTCACCGCGGCGCTGCGGAGGCGCTGGAGGAGCGCGGCTACGGCTACGTGGTCTGGACGCGTGCCAGGGTGCGGCTGCAGCCCCGCTTCGCGAACGCCTGCGAGCTGGTCCGCCACATCTCCGTGGACCCGCGTCCCGAGGACGAGCTGCGAGCGGCCGACGCCATCGTGGCGGCGGGCGGGCTGGCGGAGCGGCAGGCCGTCGAGGCCGCCCTCGTGGGGGACGGCACGCGCAGCCGTGTCTACGCCCTCGCGCTCGCGGGCTTCCTGGCGCTCGACATGTCCCGGCCTTTCTCGGACCGAACCCCGGTCAGGCTGCTGCCGCGCGGGGACGGCGCACGGTGACCGAGTTCCGCCTCCATCTGGACGACGTGGTGGCGGTCGGGGGCGACGTCCTCCGTTTCATCGGTCGGACGAAGGACCACCTCCGCATCCCGCAGTGGCAGGACATGCGGACCGAGAAGGTCCGGCAGATCCGCGACGACGAGCTGGCGAAGCTGCTCGAGGCCGACGACGGCGCGCGGATGCTTTCGCCCGAGGACGCCAAGGTAGCCCTCGAGACCGGCGCGCCGCCGGTCGGCATCGGGATCATCCACCTCGAGGACATCGCCTCGCCCTGGGAACGCAGGCGCGTCGAGCGGCTGGCGCGGTATTGCGAGGCGTGGCGCGAGGCCGGTCGGCCGCCACTGTCCGACACAAACCTACTACCCATCATCGACGCCGTGGGGGGCGAACTCGGCGAGTTGGTCAAGCTGAGCCCCCGCAGCATCCGGCGGTTCGCGCGGGCGTGGGACAAGGGTGGCCTCGCCGCGCTGGTCAGCGAGGCCAAGAACCGGGGCCGCAAGACCACCCTGTCGGCCGAGGCCCTCGGCGTGGTCGAGGACCGGATCTGGGACACCTACCTGACCCAGCGGGCGCCGAGCGTGAAGATGACGCTCGAAGCGGTCCACCGGATCATCAACGACAAGAACGAGCGGCGGGTGAACGGCGATCCCCAGATCCCGCTGCCCTCCAAGAAGCAGCTCCAGGCGCGCATCGACAAGATCGACGCCTTCACCAAGCTCTGCCTCCGCGAGGGCGAGGCCGCCGCCCTCAAGAAGTACGGCCCCCGCTACGCGGGCGTGGTGACGGCGCGGCCCAACCAACGCTGGGAGCTGGACGCCACGGTCCTCGACGTCTTCGCGGTCCACCCGCAGACCGGGGAGGTCATCGGCCGCCCGACGCTGGTGGTGGCGATCGACTGCCACACCCGCATGATCATGGGCTGGTACATCGGCTTCGCCTACGAGAGCTTCGTGACGGCCATGGTCGCGCTGCGGGCCGGGATTCTTAGCAATGGCGCGCTCAAGCAGCGGTTCCCCGGTCTCGTCCACGAGCACCCCGCCTTCGGCATGCCAGAGGCGGTGGCGGTGGACAACCACCTCGCCTACAGCGGCGAGGGCTTCAAGCGCGCCTGCACCGCGGCTGGCATCAAGGTCCTCTACACGCCGGTGCTGAAGGCGTGGTGGCGGCCCATCGTGGAGCGGTTCTTCGGCACCGCGACCCGGCGGGTGTTCCAGCGCATGCCCGGCAGCGTCGCCTCGAACGTGCTCAAGCGGAACAAGGAGACGCCGCCCGAGACCGTGGCCGTCGCCACGCTGGCGCAGATCGAGGAGGCGTTCGCCAGGTTCGCCGTCGACGAGTACGCCTACGAGGTCCACCGCGGCCTGAAGACCGCCCCGGCGCACGCCTGGAAGCGCGAGGTCGGGATCCATGGTGTGATCCCCCCGAAGGACAAGCAAACCCTGGACGCGGCGCTCGCCATCATCGAGGAGCGGACGCTGCAGCACTACGGCATCGAGTGGGAGACCATGGTCTTCAACTCGCCCGCCGTGGCGGCGGCCCGCATCGCCCCCGGCGCCCCGGCCAAGCACCGCATCTCCGTGAACCCTCGCGACCTCTCCAGCGTGATGCTCTTCGTGCCGTCGGAGGGCCGCTGGGTCCGGGTGCCGCTGGTGAAGCCGGTCCCCGCGGAGGGCACGATCCTGACCTTCGACGCCTGGTGCCTCAGCAGGGAGCTCCTCAAGGACGACGCCCAGCGCTTCCTGGATGAGAACGACAAGGACGGCGCCTTCCGGAGGGTGCACGCGCACGTGCTGCAGATGTTCGCGGAGCCTCCCTCCGGTGCGTCGATCAAGGCGCGCAGGCGGGGGGCGCGATGGGCTGCGTGGGACAAGCGGCCGCGGGCGGCGGATCCGGACACCTACGACGAGGCCGCGAGCGCCGCCCCGCCGTCGGACGACCTCTTCGCTGGCATGGGAGCGGCGGCCCCCGGCGCAGGAAGTCCAGGTTCCGGTGGCGATGCGGATGACGGCGCCTCCCCGGCCGAAGGCGGCGGCGCTTACCCCGATGGAGACGTGCCACCGCCACCCGGGCCGGATCCGGCGCCGCGGCGCGGCAGGTCCGGCGGGTCACGCGGACGGAAGCGCCCGGCAACGCCCGCGGAGCAAGAGGCCGACCGTGCCGAACCGGTGACGAACGGCCCCTTGGCGCCCGAAGCCCCGGCCGCAGTCTTCTTCCGCGAGGACGGGAGCTTCGATCTCGACGAGGCCGCCAAGGCACTTGGTATGGACAGCGAGGATTATTGAAGGTGGATGCAGGGAACGACGACCCTTTCGAGCGGCTGCGCGTGGCCTTCGTGCCCACGTCCAGGGTGCGGACGGCCACCGATCGCATCAACTCCCTCATGCGACGGGGCCTGCGCGCAGACAGCGCCGACTGCGTGGCCTTCGTCGGGCCGTCCGGCATGGGCAAGAGCACCATCCTGAGGCGACTCCTGGAGCGACATCCTCCTTCCCTCCGCGGTCGGCAGCTGATCCGCCCCGTCTGCTTGGTCCGCGCGCCCACCAGCACCGGCAACGGGTCGCTCCTGACGATGACGCTGCACGCGCTCGGTGACCCACGTCCCGGCTCCGGGGAGCCGACGCTGCGGGAACTTCGCGTCATCGGGCACCTCAGGAGCCAGGAGGTGAAGCTGCTCTGCTTCGACGAGGTCAACCACCTCATCGACAGCGACTCCGACAGGATCGGGTACAAGGCGGCCAACGTCATCAAGTCGATCATGCTCGAGCGGGTGTGCCCTGTCGTGCTGACTGGCGTCACCCACGCGAGGAGGGTGCTCGACACCAACCCGCAGCTGAGCGGGCGTTCGCGGGCGCTGATCGAGATGCGCCCGTTCGACTGGCGCGTGGATGCAGACCGGATCGAATTCATCGCGTTCCTGGGCCTCGTCGAAAGGCAGATGGGCCTGCCGGAGCCGTCCCACCTCGACCACCCGGAGACGGCCCACCGCATCCACCACGTGTCGCGAGGGCTGCCGGGGCATGCGGTGCACCTGATCTGGTTCGCGCTTGAGGAACGGGAGGACGATGGGAACCGCACGCCCTGCATCACCGCGAAGCAGCTGACCGATGCTGCCGACCGACTCCTCCTCCGCGAGCCGACACGGCGCACCAACGCCTTCCGTGTGGCGCCGCCGGACGCCTACGCACCGGCACCGATGTACGAGGCATTGAAGGAGCCACGGGGCAAGGGCAGGAACCTGTGGGAGCAGCCTGATGACACGATCTGACGACCTGGGCCGTGGCCGCCTCCCCAACGCGGAGGAGCCGCACGCAGACGAGAGCCTGCCGGGGTTCCTGAAGCGCATGGGGGCGCTGAACGGCTACGAGAGCGCCATGGTGATGCTGGGGACCATCGACCCGGAGTTCGCCGACCTGCGCCGGGCCGCCTTCGTGGCACACCGGCATGAGGATCTCGCGGGCTTCCTGGCGCTGGAGGAGGGCGAACTCGAGCGGCTCTGCTACGGCGACGGCGCCATGCGGCGCCTGATGGGCCGGGATCTCGACCGGGAGCTTGTCGCCGTCGGCAACCGCAGGGCGTGCCCGCTCTGCCTGGACGAGGCCGCCTACCACCGGGCGTCCTGGGACGTGGTCCTGCTCACAGCCTGCCCCGTCCACGCCGTCCGCCTCGTTGACCGCTGCGCGTGCGGCACGCGCTTCGGCTGGCGCCCGGGGCCACTCACGCACTGCTCCGAACTGTCGTGCCTGGCGGACCTGCGCGACGCAGCCCCGGAGCCCGTCCCGGCGGATCAGATGGGCGGGGTGTGCGCGCTCGACCGCCTGCTGCGGCAGGGCGGCTGCGCCGAGTTCGGCACCGAGGTCGGCGCGCTGCCCGTGAGCGACCAGATCCTCCTCGTGTTCCAGCTCGGCCTGATGGCGCGCGGGCACGACAGGGTCACGCGCACCTTCCATTTCGCCAGCCAGCACCCCGACGAACTCCACCTGATCCTGGACGCCGGGTGGCGGGCCTGCTCCGACTGGCCTCGCGGCTTCCGGACCATCCTCGACGGGCGCCTCGAGCAGGCTGGCGGGCGCGTGGGCCGCTTCGGCGTCGGGCTGGCGTTCGGCGGCCTCTACCGCCGCATCGAGGGGGCTGGTGACGCACCCTTCGCCCGGCTGCTCCGGCGCGAGATGGCGGACTACGTGGTGGCCCGCCCGGACCTTGCCACGCGCGCGCCTGACATCCGACTGGCCCGCTCGGCGGCCGACCTGCGCTTCCGGCATGCGACGCTGGGCGAGGCCATGGACCTGCTGGAGGTCGGCTTCGACAGGGCGCGGGCGCTGGCGGACGAGCTCAACCTCTGGATCGTCCCGCCCACCGGCAAGGGGGCGCCCGCGCTGATCCGCGCCGACCTGCTGCACGAGCTGCACGCGCAGCGCTCCGGCCTGCTCACCAAGGCCGACGTGCGCCGGGAGCTCGGCGTGGGCAAGAAGATGGTGGACAAGATGCGCGAGGCGGGCCTGCTCCCGGCGACGCCGTCGGAGGAGGATCCGGCCACGCTGGTCTACCCGCGCGAGGGGCTGGATGGCCTGCTCCGGTCACTGGAGGAACGGGTTCCGGAGGGTCCCCGACGCACGCCCCGCCTGGCCGTGACGGTGGCCGGTGTGGCGCGCCAGGTCAGCCTGCCGGGTTACGACAGCACCGACGTGGTCCGCGCCGTCCTGGAGAGACGGATCACGCCGGTGGCGCTGTCGGGCCGCGCCAGGGGCTTGCAGCGCTTCCTGTTCCGCGAAGCCGACGCGGAGCGCTTCGCCGCCGAGATCATGGCGGCCGAGCGCAGCACGATGTCCGTCGTCGAGGCCGCCTCCGAGCTCCGGGTGAAGCAGGAGGTCGCCTACCACTGGGTCAGGGCCAGGCTGCTCGCGACGGTGCCGGGAACCAAGGACACCGAGGCGGGCCGCCGCGTCACCAAGGAGGCGCTGCGGCGCTTCACCGAGGAGCACGTTACCGGCCCCGAGGTGGCACGCCGCCTCGGGCTGGCCGCGCGCTGGGTGTCGGTGCACCTCCAGGAACGGGGTGTGAATCCCGTCTCCGGGCCGAGCGTGGATGGCGCGCGACAGTTCCTGTTCCGGCGCACCGAGGCCCTCGCGGTCTCCAAGGGCGCCCTCGTCAGCGGCCACGCCAAGCGCCAGCCCGTGCTCGCCGCCCGCAAGCGGCTCGACCGCAACGCGAGCGAGGGCCTCAGGATGGCCATCGCCGGGGCTGTCCGGCGCGAGACGTCGGCGACCTACGTGCAGCGGCGCGCCGTCATGGACGACCGGGCATCCGGCACCCGCGTGCAGGTGATGACCGCCGGGAACATCGGGGTCAGGGGCACCTACCTGTTCCGCGTCCGCCGGAGCCAGACGGAATCCCTCGCGACGGCGACGCGCGGGCTCGTCGCGCTGGGCTTTGCGGACCGGGAGGACTTCCTGCTGGTGCCGTGGCCCGAGTTCGCCGCCCACCTCGAGGGCCTCGGCGGGTTGCCGGACAACGGTCCCCGCACGGTGGTGGTGCGGGCTGGCACCGGCGGCGCCCTCGAACCCTTTGGCGTGCACGCCCGGCCGAAGCGGCCGCCTCCTGGCGCGAAGCCTTCCAGGGGCACACGGCCCCGCGGCCGCTGCGGGGACGGCGCAGTGCCGGGATGAGGAATGCGGCCGTAGGCAGGGGACAGGTATTCGGGTGTCGATCCAATAGACTGCTGGGTAGGCGAAGGACGGATATACGGGCCGCCACGTAGGCTACGGACCAGCTTTTGGGAACGTTCGTAGGGAAAGGACGGGTATTCGGGGCCGTCGCGGCGGAGTTTCCGCTCCTAGACCGCTCTATAGGCGGCGGACAGTTAAACGGGCACCCGTTGTGCGGCGACGACTGCGGCGGCTCACTCGCCTAGCTGTAGCTCGCTAGGGCGCTTGCGCTTGCCCGGCATCACGGCGAAGACCAGCATCCTCGGTTCCTTGTCGCCCGTCTTGGTGATGGTCTGCACCGAGAACTTCTCCTCGATGTCGCCTGACGTGCCGTCCTTGCGGGAGCGGTCCAGCACCAGCAGGAAGCCGATCCGGGCATTTGTGTTCGAGTACTCGCTGGCCTGCGCGCCGTACCGTGCCCGCAGCCCCTCGTGCGAGGCGTCGTCGTCCTCCCGCTTGACCTCGATGACGAGGCGGACAGCGAGGTGGTCCACGACGATGTCGGCCCTGCCGCCCGCCACGTCGCTCCGCTCCAGGTGGACGGCACCGCCGAGGGAAGCCCTCAGGAAGTTCGCGAAGTCCAGCTGCAGGTTGCGTTCGAACTGGTCGCGCTCGGGCGTGGCTTTGGCGGGCTTCTCCACCTTCGGCTTCGTCGTCTTCTTGCTGGCCGCCTTGGCCCCGGCGGGAGCTGCGGGCGCGGCCTCCTTAGCGGGTGGAGGGGAGGTTCCGGGAGGGGCGAACGGGTTCAGGCGCTCGGTGCTGGCGAACAGGTAAAAGGAGCCGGGATCGTTGGCGCGGGTGCTGTCGAGGCGGTGGACGAAGAACCGCAGGAGGGCGGCGAGCACCGCGTTGACGACCGACCTCGTGCGCTCGTCCGCGTAGTCCTTGTTCCTCTCGAGGCCACTGACGAGCTTCTCGAGGATGCGGTCCTCCCTCGGCGAAGGGGTGTCGACCGACAGCCGGTAGGCGTCCGCCCTCACTTGGCCGACGGCGGCGCCGAATCCATCGGAGAGCGCCAGGGTGCCCGATGCGAGGACGGCGCTCAGGCTTGGCGCGCCGCCGTCCCCGTCCGTTTTCCCGGCGGTCCCCCGCTTCGCCGGATGGCCCGGAGCAGGTCCGCGGCCGCGTCGCGCCACGGCGACGCCGGGTCACTGGCTTCGGCCTCGAGCCACGCCATCACGGCCGCCTCGGCCGCTTCCTCGCGTACCAGTCGCGCCTCGATGGCGGGCCTGATGAACACCTCGACCCCGCCTGGCTCCCTGCCGAGCACGGCCCGGTTGGCGACGTAGGCGTTGAGCATGCGCCGCCGGATCGCCAGGTCGGCGTCCAGGTCGAAGGCGCCCGAGGCCATCGCGGCCAGCAGGCCGACCAGCTCCTGCCACAGCATCAGCTCGCTCCAGCGGGCGCCCATCCACGGCCACGCCGCCTCTGCGGGAGAGGCCCAGGCGGCACCAATGGCCAGCTCCCGGTGAATCTCCTGCGCTTGCCTGGCGAGGGCCTCCGACGCATCGCCCCGCCGGATAGCGGTCAGCATGCCCAGCGCCCGCGCATAGGAGAGGGCGTCGGGCCGGTGCTCCCGCGCCTCGAGGCTCCGCTCGAAGTGGCCGCGTGCCTCCTCGAAGCGCTCGTCCACACGGCCGGGCTGGTCGGACTCCAGCCCCTCCCGAAGGCGGGCCATGCCGAGCTCGAACAGGGCCTCGTCGCGGGCGTGCGGGACGGCCGACAGCTGTTCCAGAACCCTCTCCAGTGACGGGTCCGGCCAGTGCGCCATGGCGACGCCCGTGACTTTGGCGGCCATGCGCGCGAACTCGGTGTGGGAGTCGCCCGGCTTGATCTTGAGGCGAACTAGGGTGCTGAGCAGGTCATGCTTGAGGTCGGGGTGCGTGATGGCCAGCTGGAGCGCGGCCCCCAGGGCCGACCACCGGACCACCTCGTCCTCGGCGGTGGCGCGGACGCGTCGCGTCAGGACGTCCTGGCATCGCTCCGCCAGTTCGTCCCCGAGGCTGGTGGCGGCAAGCGCCTCCACGGCGTCCTTGTAGTCTTCGGGTTCGACGCCGTCCTCTCCGACCGGCACC
Organism: Pseudoroseomonas ludipueritiae; assembly: GCF_014490445.1. Taxonomy (GTDB): domain Bacteria; phylum Pseudomonadota; class Alphaproteobacteria; order Acetobacterales; family Acetobacteraceae; genus Pseudoroseomonas; species Pseudoroseomonas ludipueritiae. Next base: position 9,094 of record NZ_JACTUZ010000049.1, read on the forward strand.
TCGACGCAGGCCAGGACGAAGGCGTCGAGCCTGTCCTGCCCGGGGCCGCCGGGTGGCTCCGCCAGCACGAGGCGCAGGATGTCGGGCATCAGGGGGACGCGGGCAATCGCCTCCTCGCGGCCGCGCAGGAACGCCGGGCCACCGAGGTCAGCCAGCCGCTCGGGCCAGCCCTTGTCAAAGGCGGCCCCGACCTCCTCCTGGACCGTCACCGAACCGTCCCCCCTCCGCCTCGCGGCGCGCTCACCAGAGCATGTCGTCGCCGGTGGCAACCAGCCTAATTGCCGGGCGGGCCGCCGTGTCGAAGATGTCGAACTCCTTGGTGGCCACGAAGATCTGGAGGTTCGGCACCTCCTGGCAGAGCGAACCGAGGCGCCGCGCCAACGCCGCGAGATCCTGGTCGGCGGTTTCCTGGGCACCCGGGGTATCGATGAACAGCAGGCCGGGATGGCTGCCGATGCCCCGGCGGTGGCCGACCTTCATCAGGGCGACGATGAAGGCGATCTTGATGCGTAGCTTCTCGCCGATCGAGGCGTCGCCGAACGCGATCCGGTCGCGGCCCTGGTATCCCTTGCGCAGGAAGAGGTGCGGGGTCGTGTTCAACTCCACCCGGGTCAGGTTTGTCACGCCGAAATCCTGGAGAAGCGCGCAGATCTCGGCCTGCAGCTCCTCCATGATCCCTTCCTGCTCGGACCTCAGCCGCTGCCGGAAGACCTTGTCGCATGCCTTCGCGATCGCGGCCTCGTCCGTCTCCGGGCGTGAATCGGCAGCCCCCGAGTCCGTCTCGGCGTCCGCCAGCATCGCCTCCAGCACGGCACGCCGGGTCAGGTCAGCCGCGCCCGCGCTTGCGGCCTTCTGGCGCGCCGTCACCTCCGCGAGCTTCCTCTCCTGCTCGGAGACGCGCGCCTCGGCTTCGTCGACCGCCGCCCGCGCGCGCTCCTCGGCTTCCTGCGCGCTGGCGTTGACCTGAGCGCTGGCGCGCTCGTTCGCCTCGAGCAGTGCCTTGGCCTCGGCCTTGCCAGCCTCGTCCTCGTCGGGCGTGACCTCACCGCACACGAGGCATGAGTGATCGGCCGCTTCGCGCTCCTTGCGCTCGGCCCCGAAGGTCTGGTCGCACCGAGGGCAGCATTTCGGATCCATCGAACGGAAGATCCGCGATGCCTCGCGATCTTCCTGGAAGTGCCGCAGCGCCAGCCGATCCGCGTTCCACTCGGCCTTGGCGGCCGAGGCGGCATCCTGGGCCTCGGTGAGGGCGCGGCGCAGGCCGGGCAGGCGCGCGAACCTCACGGCTAGCTCGTCCGAGGTCTCGCGCATGGCGGCGAGCAGCTCCGCCGCCGATTGCCCAGCCGTCGCCTTGGCGCCCAGCGCGTCGAGTTCGACCCGGATGCGGTCGGCTCGCGCCTTCGCGTGCTCGGCCACTGCGCGCGACGCCTGGCCTTCTTGGTCCGCGTCCATCTTCAGGCCGGACGTGACATAGGTCAGCTGGCCGACCGGCACCGCGTGGGGGAACCCGGCGAACATGTTCATCATGCGGTTCACGAGGGGCACCGCGTCACCGATGAGCGCGGAGTAATCGGTGCCGATGTGGAAGGCTCCGAACAGCGCAGGCCAGCGGTGGTGGACCGTCTTTCCATCCTTGTTCAGGCTGGTGACCGGCTCGAGCGCCAGCGTGCGCAGCATGAAGTCGGACACCGCGCTGGCGAAGTGGGTCTCGTCCCCCACCTCGAAGATCGTCCTCCCGCCTGCCCCGGTGACCGTCAGGGTCCCATGGAACCCGCCCCGCCTGTCAATGGCGATGCGGTGGGGCACGCCGTCCAGGTCGAAGTCCATGCTCGCCTGGTGGATCCACCCAAGGACGTCGGACGGGATCTCGTCAGGATCTGTCCCGCGCAGCAGCCAGCGCATGACCCCGAATAGGGCGGTCTTGCCCCGGCCGTTCCTCCCGGAACCAAGGAGGCAGAGACCCGGGGCGAGGTTGTCCCACGCGAAATCGAAGGGTTCGGTTTCCTCCTCGATTTGCTTGGCGCCGGACATCGCTACCCGGCGCACCGTGAGGTCAACTGGCCGCGGGATCAGGCTCTGCGCGCGCAGGTCGTGCCGATCAAGGAAGTCGGCCACCATGCCAGGCGGCCTGCCGGACGCGGTGGCGATGGCCTCGACCCAGGAACCCTGGAGCAGGTCGGCTTTCGTCTTGGCCATGGTCAGCTTCCCTCCTCGATGCCTCTAAGCCGTTCTTCGACCCTCCGGGTGATGGGCGGAATGAGACCGTGCCCCGGCGTCTTGGCGTACTCAATGTGCTCGTACTGCGTCTTCTTGAGGTCGGAGCCGAACCGCTCCCCGGCGACCTGCATGACCACCCGCATGCGGTCCGCGTACCACTGGTAGGCAATGTTGCCCGCCACGGCGCCCTCGAAGCGGAAGGCGGCGGGGAAGAGCAGGAAGCTGTTCTCGGCGCTCTTCGGGCCAGCGGGACGGTGAACGGTGCGGACCAGGCGCCGTGAGGTTAGCATGGCCATTTCGGTGTCGATGGGGTCATAGGCGCCAAAGCGCCACTTGGGCATCGCGTCGCGCCGAAGGATCGGTTCCTCAGCCGCCAGCATTGCCCGCACCCGGGCGACCAGGGCTGCGTCGCCGGTGGCAGCGTGCAGCTCCAGCAGCTCCCAGGCGAGGTAGTCGGGGTTCCGGAGCCAGAACATGAGGGCGTGCAGGCGCGTCTCGCCCTTGAAGATGGCCGTCTCGCCATCCGCTCCGGGGGTGGCCAGCCGCTCGCACCCGGCCACCAGGACGGCGAACAGCCTCATCGCCTTCTGGGCGCTGGACATCTGGGGCGGCAAGGATTTCCTCGGACGCGGGGTTTGGCGGAATCCTATCCCGGGGCCGTGAGCGGGGGCAACGGGGTGGGAGCCGCCCTAGTGGACGGCTCAAGGCGTCAGGCGGACATCCTACGTCACAGCCCAGCTTGCGATCCGGCTCCATGTCGGCTCTCTCCACGCCCCATGCGACTGGAACTGACCACCGACCCCCGAACCAGCGGCGTTATGTCGCTGGCCACTGCAAACGAGGCGTTCTCTGATCTCCTAGATGGGAATCTCGGTGCTTCGTGGAACCGCCTCGCAGGAGGATGCGAATACAGGGCGCACGCCGCTGTAGCGCGCCTCGCCGCTTACACCAGCCTGGTCTTCAAGGCTTGGGCTCTGCCCCATATTGGATTGGACGGCACTGAGAAACGCCCGCTGGTCCCCCAGCGGCAGATCCCTGATCCGACGGCAGGCAAGTTTCATACTTGGGCCTTCCATGTCGCGCCTGCGGCCCTTGTCCTAGACGGTGCCGGTCGCGTCTCCACAATGGTATTCGACCCCAGTCTGCTGGATGGTCCATGCGCGACGAAGAGGTGGATGTGGGCGATGTCTGCCTCAGATGGGCGGCTGTTGCTCACAGGCCCCGAGGTGTTCCTGATCGACACGAGATCCTTGGCTTACTCCAAGCCTCCCGGCGATGATGTCGTAGCTCAGAACCTGGCCGCTCAAGGCAAGTCGCCTGATGCGGTGGTGGCCAGGCTTCTTGCGGAGGTGGCCCATGGAAAATGACCTCATTGCTCGCTTCAGCCTGCCAAGCCACGGGAACCTGCTTCGGGAAGCCCACGGAAGGACAGAGGTCGGGTCGTTCCAAGTTTTCTGCGGAGCCGTCCTGGAGGGTAAGTCCGGTCCAATCGGCCTGAACCTCGCGGTCGATGGCCGCCAGTGCCGATACTGGCTGCCGATCGATCACCCGCGTTTCGCCGACGCCCATGCCGCGATTTGCCGGGCGTCGAAGACGAACGAACGCATCGGGCTTGTCTTGGATCCGGTGCACTACATCGTCCTGGACGTGGCCGGGTTGGCTTGATCCGAACGCGATGGCTGCGTGCCTCACCACTGCCACCCTCCTTGCCCTATCGAATCCTTGCTAGGCGACGGACGGCATTAAGGGGCCAGATGTAGGCTGCGGACAGCTTCAAGGAACGCATGAGGCAGGTAATCGGGATCCGGCCCACGATAAAGCAATGGTTTAGGGGAAGCGTGGGGGCAGCTTCAGCGTGCCCCTACATGAGGCCGCTTCGGCGGCGGCAGGCGTGACAGCTTCCGGCGGCGGTGCCTTTCCAGGCACCGCCGTTCGTGTTTCCGGCTCCCCGACAGGGTGAAGCGCGCGTCAGGCGGGGCCTTGAGGCCGGACCGCTTCCTCAGGGCTGCGAGCCCGAGGCCCGCGGCGTGCTCAAGGCTTCAGCAAGGCTGCGAGCTGCGGCACGTAATCCTGCCCATGGCCGCTGGAAACCGCCCCGTCCAGCGTGCTGCCCACCGCATCGGCAATGGCGCGCGGCATGCCGGAGGCCTCGGCCGCCTGACGGTAGTAGCCGAGGTCCTTGGCCGCATTGCTGATGGTGAAGGGCATGGAGGCGGGGTCGCCCTCCAGCAGGAAGGGCGAGATCCGCTGCAGGGCCGTGCCGCCGCCGCCGCCCTGGGCCAGCACCTCGATCAGCGTCGCCATCTCCAGCCCGGCCTTCTGGCCATGCGCCGCGACCTCCGCCAGCAGCGCCACGAAGCCGAGCGAGACATAGTTGTGCATCAGCTTCATCAGGTGGCCGGAGCCGACATCGCCGATATGGGTGATGTTCTCGCTGAAGGTGTCGAGCAGCGGGCGCAGCCGCTCCAGCAGCGCCGGATCGCCGCCGATCAGCAGGTTCAGCGTGCCGGCCCGGGCATGCTGCGGCAGGCGGGTCATGGCGGCGTCCAGGAACTGCCCGCCGGCGGCGGCCACGGCGGCGGCCATGCGCCGGCTCGATTCGGGCAGGGCGGTGGAGCAATCCACCACGACCGTGCCGGGCCGGAGATGCGCGACCACGCCACCCTCCCCGGTCAGGATAGCCTCCACCTGCGGTGAGCCGGTGACGCAGAGCACGATCACATCGGCGGCCTGCGCCACATCGGCGATGCGCGGCGCTACCTTGACGCCCATGCCACGCAGGTCATCGACCGGCTGGTTGCCGGGATGGTCCAGGATGGTCAGGCCGTAGCCGGCATTCGCGATGTTCCAGGCGATCCCATGCCCCATGAGGCCGATGCCGATCATGCCGATGGCTGGCTGCTTGCTCATTCCCACTCCAGACCCTCTTGGATGCACGGCCAAGGCCGGCCGCTCTTGCCTTTGTTCCGCAGCATAACGGAACCCTGTGCGGGGCAGTAGACGGGATCGCCCGCGCCGCCCGGCGGCATCAGGGCAGGGGGCCGGTCCGGAACAGGGACACGCGCAGCCCGCCATGCGGCACCGGCGGGCCGGGAGGCAGGAAGGGCAGCCCTGTCGCATGGGCCAGCCGGGGCTCGCTGGCGACGAGGCCGACGCGCCAGCCGCTGAAGCGGCTGGCCAGCACCTGCCCCAGGGCGCGGTACAGCGGGGCGAGCTTGCCCTTGTCGCCGATGCGGTTGCCATAGGGCGGATTGACGATGACGAGGCCGGGCGGCCCCTCGGGCGGATGCACCTCGCTGATCGTGCCCTGCCGGAACTCGGTGTATCCGGCGATGCCCGCGCGCTCGGCATTGGCGCGGCTCATGGCGATGGCCCCGGCATCCCGGTCGCTGCCATGGAAGCGGGTGGCGGGGATGCGCGCGCTCTTCACCTCGCGCATGCGCTGCCAGGCTTCCGGGTCGAAGCTCGCCAGCTTCTCGAAGGCGAAGTGGCGGGCGCGGCCGGGGTTCAGCCGCGCGGCGATCTCCGCCGCCTCGATGATGAAGGTGCCCGAGCCGCACATCGGGTCCAGCACCGGCTCGCCGCCGTCGAAGCCGCATTGCCGGAGAAAGAGCGAGGCCATGGTCTCGCGCATCGGCGCCGCGTTGATGGCTTCCTTGTAGCCGCGCTTGTGCAGCGGCTCGCCCGAGGTATCGACGCTGACCGTGCAGTGGTCATTCTCGATTCGCAGCATGACCGTGACCTCGGCTTCGGCCGAGCAGGGCGCGCCGAGGGTCTCGCGGATGGCGGTCTCGATTCGCTGGGCCGCGGCGCCGCTGTGGTAGATGCGCGACCCGGCGCAGGAGGCCTCGACCCGGAAGGGGATGTCAGGGCGCAGGACGCTGGCCCAGGGCACGCGGCGGGCGCGGTCGTCGAGCTGCGCCAGGTGCACGGCGCGGAAGGAATCCACCCGCGCCAGGACGCGCCCGGCGCCGCGCACCCAGAGATTCGCCCGCCAGACTTCCGGCCAGCCGCCCTTGATGGTCACGCCGCCGGGAACGGCCCTGGCCTGCTTGAAGCCCTTGGAGCCGACCTCGTCGCGGAGCACCGGCTCCAGGCCCGGCAGGGTGGCGAGGAAGATCTCGAAGTTCTGGTTGTCCGTCATCTCGTCCGCATGGCCCTGGGCAAGCTTCGCAGCGGTACCTTCGCTGCCCACGGGGCTCACAGAAAGGAACAGAAGCGCTGGCCCCCAGTAACACCCCGGGCGGGGAAGGGCCATCGTGGCGCGCCCTGCGCGCTTGCCATGAAGTTGCCAAGGCAAGGACACAATCCACCGGCAGATGCCTCCGGAGCCAGTTCCGGAAGGATACCAAGAAGAATGCCGAGTACGCGCAGCCAGCGGGGACTGGACTGGCTGACCTTTTTCGCCGCCGATGTGCAGACGGGCTTCGGCCCCTTCATCGCCGTCTACCTGGCCGCCCATAGCTGGAACGAGGCGCAGATCGGCCTGGCCCTCAGCCTCGGCACACTGACAGCCATGGCGGGGCAGGTGCCCGCCGGCATCGTGGTGGATGCCAGCCCCAACAAGCGGATGGCGGCGCTGCTGGCGCTGGTGGCCATCGCCGGCAGCGCGGTGCTGCTGGCGCTCTGGCCCTCCACCTGGCCGGTGATGGCCTCCGAGGTGCTGCATGGCGTGGCCAGCGCGGTGCTGGTGCCGGCCATGGCGGCCATCAGCTTGGCCATGGTGGGGCGGCACGCGCTCAGCCGCCGGCTGGGCCGCAACGGGCGCTATGCCTCCCTGGGCAATGCGGCGGCGGCGGGGGTGCTGGGGCTGGCGGGGGCCTATGTCTCGCCCGCCTCGGTCTTCTGGCTGACGGCGGCGCTGGTGATACCCGCCATCATCGCCCTGCAAAGCATCGAGGCGAAGGACCTGGAGGAGCGGGTGCGCCGCAGCCGCACGCGCGGCAGCGGGGAGGGCGGGCTGAAGCGCCTGCTGCTGAACCGCAGCGTGGTGATCTTCGCCGCCGTCTGCTGCCTCTTCACCGCCGCCAACGCGGCCATGCTGCCGCTCTCCGGCGCGCAGGTGACGCAGCAGTCGGGTTCCTATGCCAATCTGGTGGTGGCGGGCGGGCTGATCGCCTCGCAGATCATGGTGGCGGTGATCTCGCCCGGCATCAGCCGGCTGGCGGATGAGCGGGGGCGGCGGATGGTGCTGCTGGCCGGCCTGGCGGTGGTGCCGCTGCGCGGCGCCCTGCTGGCGCTGCTGGACGGGCAATGGGTGGTGCTGGCGGCGCAGGCGCTGGATGGCATCAATGCCGCCGTTTTCGTGATCCTGGTGCCGCTGATCGCCTCCGACCTCACGCGCGGCACCAACCGCTTCAACCTCTGCATGGGCATCTTCGGCCTTGCGGTGGGCATCGGCGGCACGCTCAGCACCATGGTGGCGGGGGCGGTGGCGACCTGGGTGGGGCCAAGCATCGCCTTCGCCGGCCTGGGCGTGACCGGCTTGCTGGCCTTCCTGCTGGTGCTCTTCTGGATGCCCGAGACCAAGGAAGGCGCGCAGGACGACTGAGGCGGGAAAAGGGTGCCGCGAAGCCTTCCAGGGCATTCCCGGCATCCGGTATCCTCGGGCCATGCCATGCTCGCCCGTCGTCTTCCGGCGCCTCGGCCCCGGGGATAGCCACCTCTTCCGTCAGCTGAATGCTGTCTTCGCCGATGCCTTTGGCGACCGGGACACCTATGGGGGCAATCCGCCGACCGGGGCCTATCTGGAAGGTTTGCTGGCCAAGGAGCACGTGATCGCCATTGCCGTGCTGATGGGCGACGAGGTTCTGGGTGGCCTCGTCGCCTATGAACTCGACAAGTTCGAGCGAATGCGCCGGGAGATCTACATCTATGACCTGGCCGTCGCCGCGGAGCACCGTCGGCGGCACCTGGCGACAGGCTTGGTCGAGCATCTGCGTGGGATTGCCGCGCAGCGCGGCGCCTGGGTGGTCTTTGTGCAGGCGGATCACGGCGACGATCCCGCCATCGCCCTCTACGAGAAGCTCGGGACGCGCGAGGAGGTCCTGCATTTCGACATCGGGGTCGCGCCGGGCGCCTCCTAGGCCTGCCCGCATCCTGTCCGGCTGGCCGGGTGCCGGTGGCTCATCGCGCCGCGGCGGGCCCGGCTGCTACGCCCCGATCTGCGCCTCGACCGCCGCCTTGTCGATGACCGACCAGACCGATGCGATCCTGCTGTCCCGATACTCGTAGAAGACGTTCTCGGTGAAGGAGACCCGCCGCCCATCGACCCTCAGGCCCAGGAACCGGTCCTTGGGCGTGCAGTCGAAGAGGAGCCGGGCCGCGACGCGCGGCGGCTCGCAAACCAGCAGGCCGATGCGGAAGCGGAGATCGGGGATTTCCTCGAAATCCTGGATGAGCATGTCGCGGTAGCCGGCGAGCCCGAGCGGGCGGCCGTTGTGCTCGACATCGCCGCCGACATATCGGCCAAGCTCCGCCCAGTCCCGCCGGTTCAGGCAGTCGATATAGGCGCGGTAGAGGTCAGGGAGCGGCATGTCGGCCCAAGCGAGGCACTCCTTGATCGGGGATCTGCTTCGGAACGGCGCCGGGCCGGGCACCTGTCCGCCTCCGGCCTGTGGAAGGGGATGGCTAGCCCGCCAAGGCCCCTTGCCGCAGCGGCGCCAGCCCGCCGCCGCGCAGCAGGGCGCTGGGCAGCCGGTGGCCGACGATGCGCTCGGCCAGGGCAGCGGCTTCCAGCAGGGCCTCCAGGTCCACGCCGGTGCGGATGCCCATTTCCTCGCAAAGCAGCACCAGCTCCTCCGTCGCGATATTGCCGGGGGCGCCGGGATGCGCGGCGAAGGGGCAGCCGCCGAGGCCCCCCACCGCCGCGTCGAAGGCGCTGACGCCCATGCGCAGCCCTGCATGGGCATTGGCGATGCCCAGGCCGCGTGTGTCATGCAGGTGCAGTGTCAGGCGCGGCTCTGGCCAGCGTTCCCGCACCGCGCCCACCAGCCGCTCCACATGCGCCGGATTGGCCCAGCCCATGGAATCCGCCAGCACGACGCGGTCGATGCGGCTGCCGCTCTCCTCCGCCAGGGCCATGGCGCCGGCCAGGGCGGAAAGCGCCTGCGGCACCGTGACATCGCCCTGGAAGTTGCAGCCGAAGGCCGCCATGACGCTGATGCGCGTCACCGCCACGCCCTGCGCCCGGTGGGCGGCGATGCTGGCGCGCATCGCCTCCAGCTGCCCGGCCTGGTCACGGTTGAGGTTGCGCTTCGAGAAGGCCTCGGAGGCGCTGACGCTGATGGAGCCGGTGATGGCCAGCCGGCCCCGGAAGCGCAGCGCGCGCTCCAGTCCCTTGGGGTTCAGCCAGAGCGCCACGTAGTCCACGCCCGGGCGGGGCGTGAAGCCCGCCACCACATCCTCGGCATCCGCCCAGCCCGGCACCAGCTTGGGGCTGACAAAGGAGGCCACCTGAATGCGCTTCAGCCCAGTGGCCGAGAGGGCATCGATCAGCGCGATCTTGTCGGCGGTGGCGATGGGGCCAGGCTCGATCTGGAAGCCCTCGCGCGGCCCTTCCTCCAGGATATCGACGGCGGTGGGCAGGTCGCTCATGTCACGCGCTCCTCGGGCGGCTGGTCGAGGCGGGGCTGGCCCGGTCCCTTGAACCGCGCGCCGTTCCATTCTGTGGATGCAGTTCCGTTGCCGCGAGGATGGGTAGCGGGCCCTGGCCGGTCAAGCCTGGCCGCTCCTGTGCCCGGCAGGCACAGCAGTTGCGCGGCGGGCTTCTCCCGGTGGCCAAGGCCAAGGCATGGCGGCACCATGAGCCCGGCAGGGGAGAAGAGCCATGAAGGCAGCATGGTACGAGCGGCCCGGCGCGGCGCGCGCGGTGCTGATGGTGGGCGAGATGCCGCGGCCGGAGCCCGGCCCCGGCGAGGTGCTGGTGCGCGTGCATGCCAGCGGCGTGAACCCTTCCGATACCAAGACCCGCTCCGGCAGCGGGGCACGGCCCAATCCCTGGCCGCGCACCGTGCCGCACCAGGATGGCGCTGGCGTGGTCGAGGCTGTGGGGGAGGGGGTGGAGCCTGCCCGCATCGGCCAGCGCGTCTGGCTCTATGAGGCGCAGCTCGGCCGCGCCTTCGGCACCGCCGCCGAATATGTCGCCCTGCCGGCGGTCCAGGCGGTGCCGCTGCCGGAGAACACCAGCTTCGAGGAAGGCGCCGCCCTGGGTGTGCCGGCGCTGACGGCGCATCGCTGCGTCTTTGGCGGCGGGCCGGTGGCGGGGCAGGTGCTGCTGGTGACGGGCGGCGCCGGGGCGGTGGGCTTCTATGCCATCCAGTTCGCGGCCCAGGCGGGGGCGCGGGTGCTGGCCACCGTCAGCAACGCGGCGCAGGCCGAGGCCGCCCTGGCCGCCGGCGCCGTGCTGGCCATCAACCGGCGGGAGGAGGATGTGCCCGCCCGCGTGGCGAGCTTCTGCGGCGATGCGGAGGGGCGGGGCATCGACCGCGTCATCGATGTCAATTTCGCCGCCAATCTGCCGGATCTGCTGCGGGTGCTGAAGCGTGGCGGCAGCATCGCCACCTATGCCTCCGATGCCGGGGTGGAGCCCGCCATCCCCTTCCGCCAGCTGATGAACCTCAACGCACGGCTGGACTTCGCCCTGGTCTATACCATGGGGGAGGCAGCGCACCGCGCCGCCATCGCCGCCACCACCGGGGCGCTGGCGCGCGGCACCCTGCGCCACCGCATCGGACCGCGCTTCCCGTTGGCGCGGATCGCGGAGGCGCATGAGGCGGTGGAGGCCGGCGGCGCCCCTGGAAAGGTGCTGGTGATGCTGGCCTGAGCCGAGTCGCTGAATTGCTAATGTGACAGATTTATTGCATTCCTCGCCGCAGGACGTTCCCCCTTCCGTGAAGGGGGGCCCAGGGAGGATTCGCCTGATGCTGTCGCGTCATTTCTTCACCCTGGCCGCCACCGTGGCGGCCACGCTGACCCTCGGCGCGCTGCCGGCGGCGGCCCAGGGCTCGCTGAATGTCTATTGCTCCGCGCAGGTGGAGTGGTGCCAGGCGGCCGCCAATGCCTTCGCCAAGGAAACCGGCATCCGCGTGAACATGTCCCAGAAGGGCAGCGGCGAGGTGCTGGCGCAGATCCGCGCCGAGGCGCAGAACCCGCGCGGCGACATCTGGTACGGCGGCACAGGCGACCCGCACCTGCAGATGGCGGAAGACAAGCTCTCCGCCGTCTACCGCTCCCCCATGCTGGACCAGCTGCATGACTGGGCCCGCAAGCAGGCCGAGCAGAGCGGCTACCGCACGGTCGGCATCTACGCCGGCGCCATGGGCTTCGGCTACAACCCGGAGCTGCTGGCCAAGCGCAACATCGCCGCCCCCGCCTGCTGGAAGGACCTGCTGGATGCCCGCTTCAAGGGCGAGATCCAGATGGCCAACCCGCAGTCCAGCGGCACCGCTTATGTGATGATCGCCACCATGGTGCAGCTGATGGGCGAGGACCAGGCCTTCGACTACCTCAAGGGCCTGCACCGCAACGTCAATGCCTATCCCCGCTCCGGCACCGGCCCGATCAAGGCGGTGGCGCGCGGCGAGACCGGCGTCTCCATCTCCTTCGTGCATGACGCGGTGACGGAGCGGCTGGGCGGCTTCCCGGTGCAGTATGTCGTCCCCTGCGAGGGCACGGGCTACGAGATCGGCTCCATGTCCATCGTCGCCGGCGCCCGTAACGAGCGGAATGCCAAGCGCTTCTACGACTGGGCGCTGAGCCCGGCGGCGCAGCAGATCGGCGCCGAGGCCAAGTCCTTCCAGACGCCCTCCAACCGCAACACCCCGGTGCCGGCCGAGGCGCCGAAGATGGATCAGATCAAGCTGATCGACTACGACTTCGCCAAGTATGGCTCCTCGGATGAGCGCCGCCGGCTGATCGAGCGCTGGGACCGCGAGGTGAACAGCCTGCCGCGCTGACGCACCCGATCATCTGAAGGCCCCGCCGCCATGCGTTCCGCCGGCCTCTGGTCCAGCGCCCTTGCGCTGATCGCTGCCCTGCTGCTGCCCTGGTACCTGGTGCAGGACGGCATCGGTGTTCTTTCCTTCGCCGATGGCGGCTGGCTGACCGACCCGGATGGTGCCCCCGCCCTGGGCATGATCCTGGCCGAGGGCCGCTGGTGGCTCTGGCCGGCGGTGCTGGCGCCAATGCTGGGGCTGGCGGCGGCGCTGCTGCCGCTCTCCCGCCCCACGCGCTCCTGGCTCTTCCTCCTGGCGGGCGGGCTGGGGCTGGGGCTGCTGGCGGCGCAGGGCTGGAGCATCGGCCCGCGCGGCTGGATGGCCCCCTGGCTGGAAGCCACCTTCGGCGAGACGGAGCTGCGGCAATACGGCATCGGCTGGGGCGGCACCCTCGTCTCCTGCGCCCTTTGCGTGCTGCTGGCGGCGGGGCTGGCCGGGCGCGGCGCCTTCCGCGGCGATGCTTTCACCGCCACGGTCGCGGTGGTGCTGACCGTCTCCATCCTGGTCTTCACCGCGCTGCCCATCGCGCAGATGATGGCCGGCGCCTTCCGCGACATGAGCGGCGCCTTCGCGCCCTCCTCGGCCGTGACGCGGCTGATGGACGACCGGCTCTGGGGCCTGGGTTGCCTCGCCGGCGCGCCGCGCTGCGGCGTGGTCTGGAACACCCTTTTGCTGGCGCTGCTGACGGCGGCGGGCACCACGGCGCTGGGCCTCGCCTTCGCGCTGCTGGTGACGCGCGGCCGGCTGCGCTACCCGGCGCCGCTGCGCTGGATGACGGTGCTGCCGATCGTCACGCCCCCCTTCATCCTTGGCCTCGGGCTGATCCTGATCTTCGGCCGCTCCGGCCTCGTCTCCCAGGCCGCCTCGGCTTGGTTCGGCATCGAGCTGGGGCGCTGGATCTATGGCCTGCCGGGCCTGCTGCTGGCGCAGCTCTTCGCCTTCACACCCATCGCCTTCCTGGTGCTGATCGGCGTGGTGGAGGGGCTTTCGCCGACGCTGGAGGAAGCTTCCCAGACCCTGCGGGCGGATGAGCGCGCCACCTTCCGCACCATCACCCTGCCGCTGCTGCTGCCGGGCCTGGCCAATGCCTTCCTGCTGGGCTTCGTGGAAAGCATCGCCGATTTCGGCAATGCCGTGGTGCTCGGCGGTTCCTTCAACGTGCTGGCCACCGAGATCTTCTTCGCGGTGGTGGGCGCCCAGGCGGATGCCGGGCGCGCCGCCTCGCTTTCCCTGGTGCTGCTGGTGCTGACCCTGGTGGTCTTCTTCCTGCAGCAGCGGCTGACGGCGCGGAAATCCTATGTCTCCATCTCCGGCAAGGGCGATGCCGGCCTGCCGCCGCCGCTGCCGCGCGGCGTGCGCCGCCTCTGCCTGATCGTCGCCGGCACCTGGACGGCGCTGACGGTCGGCCTCTACCTGCTCGCCTTCCTGGGCGGCTTCGTCGAGGTCTGGGGCCGCGACTACACGCCCACCCTGCGCCACTTCGTGAAGGCCTTCTCCATCGAGGGCGGGCAGTTCACCGGCCTGGCCTGGAACAGCGTGCTGACCACGCTGGAACTGGCCGCCATCTCCGCCCCCATCACGGCGGTGCTGGGCATCCTGGCCGCCTGGCTGTTTTCCCGCACCCGCTTCGCGGGGAAGGGGATGCTGGAATTCGCCACCCTGCTCTCCTTCGCGGTGCCGGGCACGGTGATCGGCGTGGCCTATCTCGCCGCCTTCAACCTGCCGCCGCTGGAACTGGCCGGGACGGGCGCCATCATCGTCGCCTGCTTTGTGTTCCGGAACCTGCCGGTGGGCCTGCGCTCCGGCATGGCGGCCATGGCGCAGATCGACGGCTCGCTGGACGAAGCCTCCCATACGCTCGGCGGCGGCGGGCTGGACGCCTTCCGCCGCGTGGTGCTGCCGTTGCTGCGGCCGGCCATCGTGGCTGGGCTGACCTATTCCTTTGTGCGCGCCATGACCACCGTCTCCGCCGTCATCTTCCTGGTGACCGCCGAGACCGAGCTGGCCACCGTCTTCATCGTCAACCGCATCATCAACGGCGACTACGGCCTCGCCATCTCCACCTCGCTGGCGCTGATCGTGCTGATGCTGGCGGTGCTGGGGGTGATGAACCTGATCGTCGGCCGCCGCCGCATCGGCCGCCGCGCCGCCGCTGCCGCCACCCCTGTCGCCGCCGCGCCTGTTCCCGGAGCCATCGCATGAGCCGCGCCGCCGAAGTCCGCTTCGAGAATGTCACCAAGCGCTACCCCGGCAGCACCGCCGTGGCGGTGAACAATGTCTCCTTCACCATCCCGGCGGGCACGCTTTGCACGCTGCTCGGCCCCTCCGGCTGCGGCAAGACCACCACGCTGCGGATGATCGCGGGGCTGGAATACCCTTCCGAGGGCCGCGTGCTGATCGGCGGCAAGGATGTCTCCGCCCTGCCGCCGGCCGAGCGCGACGTGTCCATGGTCTTCCAGTCCTATGCCCTCTTCCCGCACATGAATGTGCTGGAGAATGTGGGCTATGGCCTGACCATCTCCCGCCAGCCCAAGGCGCGGGTGCGGGAGGCGGCGCGGGCCGCGCTGGCCTCGGTCGGCCTGTCCGGCTTCGAGGAACGGCTGCCGTCGGAACTCTCCGGCGGCCAGCAGCAGCGCGTGGCGGTGGCGCGCGCCCTGGTGCTGGAGCCGGCGGTGCTGTTGTTCGACGAGCCGCTGTCCAATCTTGATGCCCGGCTGCGCCGCAAGATGCGGGAGGAGATCCGCGACCTGCAGCAGCGGCTCGGCGTCACCGTCGCCTATGTGACGCATGACCAGGCCGAGGCCCTGGCGATCTCCGATAAGGTGATCGTGATGAACCAGGCCGTGATCGCGCAGGAAGGCACGCCGCGCGACCTCTACGAGGCCCCGGCCAGCGATTTCGTCGCCGGCTTCGTGGGCGAGGCCAACCGGCTTCCCGCCACGCTGTCCCACCGCGAGGGGGAGATGGCACGGGTGACCATTGGCGCCACCACGCTCTCGCTGCCGCATCGGGGCGCGGCGGAGGGCGCGGTGCGGCTGGCCGTGCGGCCCGAGGCCGTCTCGCTGCTGGATGCGGCCGACCCGGCCGCCGCGCTGCGCGGCAAGGTGGCCAAGGCCGCCTATCTGGGCGGGCTGATGGAATATACCCTGGCCACCGAGGCCGGCGAGGTCTTCGTGATCGACCCCGAGACCCGCCGCCCGCGCGGGGTGGGGGAAGAGGTAGGCCTCAGCCTTGGGCAGCGAGGCGTCGCCGTATTGCCGGCGTGAAACGCCCCTTGGCAGAGGGGCGGGGTTAGGCGATTGACCGGCGGCCGTGCGGCCATTTCCCTGGACCGCCCGCCGGGGGTATCCTGCCGCCACATGAACCGCCTCGACCGCTACCTCTTCCGCCAGCTCGCCATCGGCCTGGTGGCCGTCACGGTGGGCCTGGCCGCCCTGGTCTGGCTGACCCAGAGCCTCCGCTTCATTGAGCTGGTGCTGGACCGCGGCCTCTCGCCCGCGGTCTTCGTGGAGCTGACCGGGCTGCTGCTGCCCTCATTCGTCGCCGTCATCCTGCCCATCACCACCTTCGTGGTGACGCTCTTCACCTATGTGCGGCTGGCCGGGGACCGGGAGCTGGTGGTGATGCGCGCGGCCGGCCTCTCCGACTGGCGGCTGTCACGGCCGGCGCTGCTGCTGGCGGGGCTTTCCACCGCCTTCTGCCTCTTTCTCCAGATCTGGCTGGTGCCGGTCAGCCATGCCGCCTTCCGCGAATGGCAGTTCGAGATCCGCAACGAGATGGCCGCCATCCTGGTGCAGGAAGGCGTCTTCAGCTCGGTGGGCGACGACCTGACCGTCTATGCCCGGCGGCGGGACCCGGATGGCACCCTCTATGGCATCATGGTGCATGACCAGCGCGACCCCGCCGCGCCCGTGACCATCATGGCGGAGCGCGGCCGGCTGGCCTCCACCCCGCATGGCCCGCGCGTGACGCTGCAGAACGGCGTGCGGCAGACCCTGCAGCAGTCGCCCCCTGGCGCGCCCAACCCGGGCCCGCGCCTCTCGGTGCTGACCTTCGAGGAAAACAGCCTCGACCTCGCCGCTTCCTCGCGCTCGCAGCAGGAGGCCAGCCGCAACCGCGACTCGCGGGAGCGATTCGTGGGCGAGCTGCTGCACCCCGACCCGGCCGAGAACCTGCCGGAGCGCGACATCCGCAAGTTCCGCGCCGAGGCGCATCAGCGCCTCTCCTCGCCCTTCACCGCCCTGGCCTATGCCCTGGTGGCCCTGGCCACCGCGCTCTCCTCCGCCTTCCGCCGCCATGGCGATTCACGCCCGGCGGCCATGGGTGTCGGTATCGTGGTGACGCTGCTGGCCCTGGGCCTGGCCGCGGGCAATGCGGCGGCGCGCGACAACATCTTCATTCCGCTGATCTGGCTACAGGTGGCGCTGCCGATGCTGGGCGCCCTCTGGGTGCTGCTGGGCTCGCCCGGCCTGCCCCGGCGGCGGCCGCGCCTGCCGCCGGAACTGGGCGGCGAGGAACCTTCCCTGGGCACCGCGCCCGGCCCACGCCTGTCCTGAGCGCCCCATGCCCTTTGCCCTGACCCTTTCGGCCTATGTGGCGCGCCGCTTCGCCAGCATGGCCATCATCATGATCCTGGCGCTGACCGGGCTCGTGGCGCTGTTTGACTTCATCGAGCTACTGCGCCGTGCCGCCACCCGCGCCGATGCCGGCTTCGGGCTGGTGCTGACCATCGCCGGGCTGCGGCTGCCTTACGTGATGCTGCAGATCCTGCCCTTCGCGGTGCTGCTGGGCGGCATCATCGCCTTCTGGCGCCTCGCCCGCTCCTCCGAGCTGGTGGTGGCGCGGGCGGCGGGCGTCTCGGCCTGGGGCTTCCTGCTGGGGCCGGTGCTGGTGGCGGTCTGCCTCGGCGTGCTCTCCATCACCGTGGTCTCGCCGCTCTCGGCCGCCATGTTCTCCCGGGCCGAGCGATTGGACGCCACCTATCTGCGCAATGCCTCCGGCCCCGCCATGCTGTCCGGCGGGCGGCTCTGGCTGCGGCAGGCGGATACGGGGCTGGAGCCCGGCGGCACCATCATCATGGCCGGGCGGCCGGAACTGGGGCAGGGCAGCTTTCTGCTGCACGATGTCTCGCTCTGGCGCCTTTCCGCCATCGACCGGCCGCTGGAGCGGGTGGAAGCCCCCACCGCCCGGCTGGCGGCTGGGGCCTGGACGCTGGAGAATGCCGTCACTTTCGGAGCCACCCGCCAGGCCGGCGCGCCGGCCATGTTGGTGGTGCCCACCACGCTGACCCCCGACCGCATCGAGGAAAGCTTCGCCAGCCCCGATACGCTCTCCTTCTGGGCCCTGCCGGCCTTTATCCAGGTGCTGGAGAATTCCGGCTTCTCGGCCATCCGGCACCGGCTGCATTTCCATTCCCTGCTCTCCCTGCCGCTGCTCGCGGCCGCCATGGCGCTGATGGCGGCGGGCTTTTCCATGCGGCAGTCCCGGCGGGGCGACGTGGCGCGCACCCTTGGGCTCGGTGTCGCGGCCGGCTTCGCGTTGTTCCTGCTGGACAAGGTGGCCGAGGAATTCGGCCAGGCAGGCAACCTGCCGGTGGAACTGGCGGCCTGGGCGCCCTCGCTCGCCGGGCTGATGCTGGCGCTGGCGCTGCTGCTGCATCTGGAAGACGGCTGAGCCCAGGCTTTCCGGGCCTGGGCCTGACCGGAAAGTGATCGGCCGGCAGCGTGGCCAGGATGTCGCGCCACGAGGCTGAAACATGACAGGGGCCAAGCGCCCTCTCGTCGCCGTGCCGGTAACGGGCTATTCAAGGGCCATGCACCGAGCCATGCACGGCGCCGGGAACCATCCGGCCGGGATCACCACGCGGCGCCGCGTCCGGCGCGGGCCGCATTGGCGCGCCGTTCTGCTGGGGGGCGCCGCGCTCTGGCCGGCCCTCCTGCTATCGGGCGGCGCTTCTGCCCAATCGCTGCTGGGCTCCGGCGCCTCGGGCGCGGGGGCGGGGCTGGGCACCGATGTCATGGGCGGCGGCGCGACCCAGGATCTGGGCGTCGCCAAT